>NZ_JBYSZW010000013.1:0-147487 GCF_058787575.1 Cupriavidus sp. FW305-3-2-15-C-LB2 | reverse complement strand
GACGCTGTCGCAGAAGGTGCCGGTCACCGGCGCGGTGATCGTCACCACGCCTCAGGATATCGCGCTGCTGGATGCCAGGAAGGGCCTGAAGATGTTCGAGAAGGTGGGCATTCCCATCCTGGGCATCGTCGAGAACATGGCGGTCTACTGCTGCCCGAACTGCGGCCATGTCGAGCATATCTTCGGCCACGGCGGCGGCGAGAAGATGTGCGCCGACTACGGCGTTGACCTGCTCGGCAGCCTGCCGCTGAACCTGCAGATCCGCGAGCAGGCCGACTCCGGCCGCCCGACCGTGGTGGCCGAGCCCGACAGCCCGGTGGCCGGGATGTACCGCGCCATCGCGCGCAAGGTGGCAATCAAGGTCGCCGACAAGGCGCGCGACATGACCAGCAAGTTCCCGAGCATCGTCGTGCAGAACACCTGACCGGGGTGAACGATTTACGCGCGGCCCTCGTCGCGCGCTGACATGGAGCAATGGCATGAGACGCCTTCGCAACGCCAAGATCGTGGCCACGCTCGGCCCCGCGAGTAGCACCCTGGAGCTCATCGACGCGCTGTTCGAGGCCGGCGCCGATGTTTTCCGGCTCAACTTCAGCCACGGCACCCACGACGACCACCGGCAACGGTTCGAAGCGATCCGCGCCGTGGAGCGCGAACGCGGCCGTCCGATCGGCGTGCTGCTCGACCTGCAGGGTCCGAAGCTGCGCATCGGCACCTTCGCCGACGGGCCAGTGCAACTGGCCGCGGGAGCCGGCTTCCGGCTGGACCTGGACAGCGCGGCGCCCGGCTCGGCCAGCCGGGTCTGCCTGCCGCACCCGGAGATCTTCGCCGCGCTGAGCGAAGGCGTCGAGCTGCTGCTGGACGACGGCAAGATCCGGTTGTGCGTCGAGCAGTGCGGCGCCGGCTTCGCCGAGACCACGGTCGTCAACGGCGGTACGCTCTCGGACCGAAAAGGGGTGAACGTGCCGGATGCGGTGCTGCCGCTGTCGGCCATGACCGAAAAAGACCGGCGCGACCTCGACTTCGGTCTGGCCCTGGGTGCGGACTGGATCGCGCTGTCCTTCGTGCAGCGGCCCGAAGACATCCGGGAGATCAAGGCAATTGTCAACGGCCGCGCCGGCATCGTGGCCAAGCTGGAGAAGCCCGCCGCCATCCAGAGCCTGGATCTGATCGTCGCCGAGGCCGATGCCATCATGGTGGCGCGCGGCGACCTGGGCGTGGAGATGCCGGCCGAGCAGGTGCCCTCGCTGCAGAAGCAGATCGTCCGCGCATGCCGCAAGGCCGGCAAGCCGGTCATCGTTGCCACGCAAATGCTCGAATCGATGATTGCCGCCCCGGTGCCCACCCGCGCGGAAGCGTCAGACGTGGCGACGGCGATCTACGACGGTGCCGACGCGGTCATGCTGTCGGCCGAGTCGGCATCCGGCCGGTATCCGGTGGAGGCGGTGCGAATGATGAACAGCATTATCTCCCGCACGGAATCCGACCCGCTGTACCGCGACGCCATCGAGGCATCCCACACGCCGCCGCGCGCGGACGCGGCTGATGCCATCGGTTATGCGGTGCGGCATATCGTGGGCTTACTCAGGGTGCCGGCGACGGTCGCCTATACCAGCTCGGGCTATTCGGCGCTGCGTATGGCGCGCGAGCGGCCGCAGGTGCCCATTCTCGGCATGACACCGCGCATGGCGACGGCGAGGCGGCTGACGCTCACCTGGGGCGTGCATGCGGTGCTCTGCCACGAGGTGCTGGATGTGCCGGAGATGACCGATCTGGCCAGCCGCACTGTGCTGGCGGAGGGCTTCGGGGAAGCCGGACAGTCCATCGTCATCTCCGCGGGGCTGCCGTTCCTGGTGGCGGGAACCACCAACCTGCTGCGGATTGCGCAGATCCAATGAGGGGGTAGGGACACCGCCGAACAGGTACGACCCGGGCATTGCCGCAGCGTTGCACGGTCCCCGCTGACAGAGGCCACTGCCACCTCCGTCAGCGGGCCGGGCCGCTCCCCTCCTGACCTCGACTCCCCCCTCGAAAGAGGTAGGCAATGCTGAGGCTTGGCTCACTTGCCCCGACTCTCGTTGACTACGGCTTTGGAAGCCCCCGGCGGGGCCATTGTTATTTAGCCGAAGACCGGGCAAATGATGGCCATGATGGTATCGAAACCGTGCAAAAGTCATACCCTGCCAATCAGCAGGGTGCCTTTGACGGCGCGCAGGCATGAGTGGCGCGGTTAAAGGCCTTCCGGCTGGCCAGCCATGCACGGTTTTATCGATGCCAACACTGTACATGCGCTGGCGCGTGGTCTAGTCTTCACGTTGATCCGCGTTCGGCTGAAATCCGGGCGAAGGGGCCAATCAAGGCGCCAGTAAAAGCGCCAGTATCGGGGGTCTGGACTGCCATGAGTATCGAGATCGGAAAAGACATCACCGCGTTTGCCGACCAACTGCTGGACGCCGTATTCCTGGTCGACACAGGCGGCCGCATCCAGTATGTCAGCGCCGCGTGCGAGGGCATTTTTGGCTATACGCCGAAGGATATGGCGGGCGAGTTCATCATCGATCTGGTCATGCCCGCCGACCGGGACCGGACCATTATCGAGGCCAAGCAGGTGATGTCGGGAAAGAAGCGGATCGGTTTTGAAAACCGCTATCGCCACAAGGACGGCAGTGCCGTCCATATCATGTGGTCCGCCGGATGGCTCCAGTCGGAACGGTTGCGCGTCGGGGTTGCCCGCGATGTCACTGCGCTGAAGAAGGAGAGCATTCTTGACCTTGGGCTGGCGCTTTCTTCCGTTCCGTTGGCGCCCCACGAGCAGAAGGTCTTGCGGCTGCTGTTGACCGACGCATCGGAAAAGCAGATTGCCCAGCGCCTCGGCCTGGCCGTTTCAACGACCCATTCCTATGTGACCGGCATTTTCCGGAAATTCGGCGTCAGGGGCCGGGCGGGGTTGATGAGCCTGTGGCTGGAAAATCTGACCAGGGACTAAATACGCAATATAGATTGTATTTCTCGAATACAAACCATGATCTGTATTGGTCAGAAACTTCGTCCCCGCGCCTCATAAATCGCTTATCTCTACCGGCGCCGCCATCAGCGCCTGACCAGCGAACACTGCGATTTCGACACCGGCATGAACGCCTGCTCGCCCGGCACCGTGGCCAGCACCTTGTAGTAGTCCCATGGGTACCTGGACTCGGCCGGCGTCTTGACCTCGAACAGATACATGTCGTGGACCATGCGGCCGTCTTCGCGGATGCGGCCGTTCTTTGCAAAGAAGTCGTTGATCGGCATCGACTTCATCTTCTTCATCACCGCCGCGGTCTCGTCTGTGCCGGCTGCCTGCACGGCCTTCAGGTAGTGCGTCACCGATGAATACGCACCCGCCTGGCTCATGTTGGGCATTTTCCTGAGCTTGTCGAAATAGCGGCGCGACCAGGCTCGCGTGGCATCGTTCATATCCCAGTAGAAAGCTTCGGTCAGCACCAGCCCGGAGGCCGTCTTCAGGCCGATGGCGTGGATGTCGTTGATATAGAGCAGCAGGCCCGCCATGCGCTGCGTGTTGTTGCGGGTCAGGCCGAATTCGGAGGCGGCCTTGATCGCGTTGACGGTATCGCCGCCGGCATTGGCCAGGCCCACCACCTGTGCCTTGCTGGCCTGCGCCTGCAGCAGGTAAGAGGCAAAGTCGCTGGTGGCCAGCGGGTGGCGCGCGGCGCCCAGCACCTTGCCGCCGGTCTCGTTGACGACCGCGGTGGCCGAGTCCTGCAGCGTGTGGCCGAAGGCGTAGTCCGCCGTCAGGAAGAACCAGGACTTGCCGCCGCGCTGCACCATCGCGCGCGCGGTGGTGTTGGCCAGCGCGTAGGTGTCGTAGGCGTAGTGCACTGACACCGGCGTGCACAGGTCGTTGGTGATGCGCTCGGTGCCCGGGCCGGAGAACACCACGATGCGGTTCTTCTGTCGTGCAACCTCAAGCACCGCCAGCGCCGGTGCAGACGCGGCCACGTCGAGGATGGCGTCGACATTGGCAGTGTCGAACCATTCGCGCGCCTTGTTGGCGGCGATGTCGGCCTTGTTCTGGTGATCGACCACCACCAGCTCGATCTTCTTGCCCAGCACCTTGCCGCCGAAATCGTCGATGGCCATCTGCGCGGCGGTGGCGCTGCCGCGGCCGGTGACGTCGGCATACAGGCCGCTCATGTCGAGCAGCATGCCGAGCTTGACGACATCGTCAGAGACGGCGGCCCTGGGCTGGGCCTGGGCGGTGCCGCAGGCAAGCGCCGCGGCGAAGGCGAGGGCGCTGGCGGCAATGCGGCGGAGCGCGTGGCGATGGTTCATGGTGTCTCCCTGGTTTATTGTTGTTGGCTTATACCGTGGCGATCGGCGTCACCGGCGACCCCACCGCGCCGGGCAGGCGCAACGGCGGGGCGGTGAGCTGGAAGCGGGTGCGGCCGTTGGCGCGCAACCAGTCCGCCAGCTCGCGCAGGTACCACAGCTCGCCCAGCGGTAGGCCCAGCTTGAACAGGCAATGGTGGTGCAGCGGCAGCAGCGGGTGGCACTTGTCGCCGTCGGGCGCGGGGCGGGCGGGGTAGCGTTCCACCGCGTAGTTGTCGGCGATCAGCGCGGCGATGCCGGCATCGGTGATCCAGTTCAGCAGGCGCTCGTCGCGGCCGTCCAGCGCGCAGCAGCTGTGGTGCAGCACGGCTTCATCGGGTTTGCGCTGCATCGACAGCACCACCTCGGCAAAGCCGGTGCGCAGCAGCAGCATGTCGCCGCGTTCGACTTCCACATTGCCGGCATCCAGCGCGTGCATCAGGTCGTCGTAGCCGACATTGCGGAAGTCCATGCCGAAGGTATGCGCCAGGTCCACCAGCACGCCGCGGCCCTGCATCCCCTTGACCGCGAAGTTCTCGATGCCCAGCGCCTGCGCGGCACTGTGGTCGTGGCCGCAAGGGTGCGCGGCGAAGTTGTCGTCCTCGGCATAGTCCACCGGGCCGACGATATGCTCGTTGGCGCGGTAGCCGTTGTAGTACACGCGCTCCGGGCGGCCGTCGCCGTCGGCATCGAACAGCGCCCCCACGTGCGCCAGCGCATCCCATTGCGTGCTGTATTGCAGGCACAGCAGCACCTGGTCGTCGCTGATGACGTCGGTGGCGGCGGGATCGACCTTGGCCAGCGGGAAGTTCAAATAGGGGATGTCGTCGCGCAGGGTAGGCCGCAGCACCGGCGGATGCCGGCGCGGGTTGAGCTTGTTGCCGCCGGGGTAGTCCAGCGGCAGCGACAGGCTGAAGCTGATGCCGGCCTGCACCTCGCGCGCGCCCTTGACGACTTGTTCCGGGCCGATCAGGTTGATGCGGCCGAGCTGGTCGTCGGGGCCGAAGTCACCCCAGTTGGAACCTTGCGGACGTTGCTTCCAGCGCATGAGTCATGCCTCCTGTCGTGTGCGTGGCCGCGGGAGCGGCCGGTGTATGGGGTATCGGTGCGGCGTGGTTGCGCGATGCGCGTGGCCACGCGGGAAGGTCTCCTGTCCGGTTCTCGTGGCATGAAACCGGTTGCATCCCTTATAGGCCATATTGCGGGGAATGGTCATTTTGCGGTGCAGCAGGATTACGGCGGGGCGGCATCCTTATAGAGGCGGGCAATGCCGGCTCATTATATGTTATCGTACAACTGGTCTGGGGGAGCTGCTTATTTCCGGCCAGAAATAGTAGAGAATAGCGAATTCCCGAGGTCGTGGACCACCATAAACAATTAGCTTGTTGTCAGACAACGTAACACTAAAAGTGCGCGACGCGCACCCGGCTGGAGATGACATGACAGTGACCCCGACAGCAGGTGGACAGGCGGCTCGCCCGCTGTACATCACGATGCACGCGAACGACAACGTCGCGATCGTGGCCAACGACGGCGGCCTGCCGGCGGGAACGGAATTCCCCTGCGGCCTGGTGCTGGCCGAGGGCGTACCCCAGGGCCACAAGGTGGCGCTGACTGACCTGCGCGAGGGCGACGCGGTGATCCGCTACAACGTGGTGATCGGCTATGCTCTGAAAGACCTGCCGCGCGGCAGCTGGGTCAATGAGCGCGTGATCCGCATGCCGGCCGCGCCGGAACTGCACGACCTGCCGGTCGGCACGCGCGTGGCGCCGCTGCTACCGCTGGAAGGCTATACCTTCGAGGGCTACCGCAATGCGGACGGCTCGGTTGGCACACGCAATATCCTGGGCATTACCACTACGGTGCAGTGCGTGGAGGGCGTGGTGGAGTTTGCCGTGCGGCGCATCAAGGAAGAACTGCTGCCGAAGTATCCCAATGTCGACGACGTGGTGGGCCTTGAGCATACCTACGGCTGCGGCGTGGCAATCGACGCGCCCGATGCCGGCATCCCGATCCGCACCATCCGCAATATCGCGCTGAACCCCAATTTCGGCGGCGAGGTGATGATCGTCAGCCTGGGTTGCGAGAAGCTGCAGCCGGCGCGCCTGATCGGCGCCGGCACCATCCCGATCCAGCAGGAGGGCGAGCCCGACGTGGTCTGCCTGCAGGACGAGCAGCACGTGGGCTTTGCCTCGATGATCGATTCGATCATGGCCACGGCAGAGAAGCATCTGGCCCGCCTGAACGCGCGCCGGCGCGAGACCTGTCCGGCGTCAGACCTGGTGGTCGGCGTGCAGTGCGGCGGCAGCGATGCCTTCTCCGGCGTCACCGCCAACCCCGCGGTGGGCTTTGCCACCGACCTGCTGGTGCGCGCCGGGGCCACGGTGATGTTCTCCGAAGTGACCGAGGTGCGCGACGGCATCGACCAACTGACCGCGCGCGCGGCCACCCCCGAGGTGGCCGAGGCGCTGGTGCGGCAGATGGCCTGGTACGACCGCTACCTGGAGCAGGGCAAGGTCGACCGCAGCGCAAACACCACGCCGGGCAACAAGAAGGGCGGCCTGTCGAACATCGTGGAAAAGGCGATGGGCTCGATCGTCAAGTCGGGCACCGGCCCGATCCACGGCGTCACCGGCCCCGGCGAGAAGGTCACGCAGAAGGGGCTGATCTACGCCGCCACGCCCGCGGGCGATTTTGTCTGCGGCACGCTGCAGCTGGCTGCCGGCATGAACCTGCACGTGTTCACCACCGGGCGCGGCACGCCGTACGGGCTGGCCGAGGTGCCGGTGATCAAGGTGTCCACCCGCAATGACCTGGCACGGCGCTGGCATGACCTGATGGATGTCAACGCCGGCCGCATCGCGACCGGCGAGGCCACCATCGAGGAAGTGGGCTGGGAGCTGTTCCACACGCTCCTGGCCGTGGCCAGTGGCAAGAAGTCATGGGCCGAGCACTGGAAGATCCGCAATGCGCTGGTGCTGTTCAACCCGGCACCGGTGACCTGAGCCTCGGCTCTGACGGCGCTAGGTGCGCCCGCGCAACGGCCTGAGCAGATGCGACAGGCCGTTGTGGTCCAGCTCATGCATCAGCGCCAGCAGCGCGCCGATCTGCCCCGGCGGGAAGCCCTCGCGCGCGAACCAGTTCAGGTAGTTGCCTGGCAGGTCGGCGATCACCGTGCCTTTGTGCTTGCCAAAGGGCATGGTGACTGTGACCAGCCGCTTGAGGGCGTCGGCGTCGAAATCGTTCATGGGTGGCGGAAAGTCGGAAGGCTCCACGCTATCACAGTCAGCAAGCCGCACTACCTGGCGGTCATCTCCCACTTTCTCGCGAGTCCAAGCCGCTCGAATCGTTCGAACAGGAAGTCGATGAAGACGCGGATCTTGGCCGGCTGATGGCGGCGGCACTGATACGCGACGTTGATCGTCAGCTTGGGCAGTTGCCAATCCGGCAGGACCGGCACCAGCCGGCCGGCAACGATGTCTTCGTAGATGATGTAGAGCGGCTGTACCAGGATGCCATGGCCCGCCAGGGCCGCTGCGCGGATCACCTGGCCTTCATTGGAGTCGAGCACGCTGGTCACAGGTACGGTTGCCGTTTCGTCGCCTCGCCGGAAGTGAAGCAGGTAGGGATCATTGGCAAGGTTGTAAATGAGCATCTGATGCTGCCGCAAGGTATCTGGTGCATCTGGCATGCTGCGCTCGGCAAGGTAGCCAGGCGACGCCGCCAGTACGCGGCGCGTCTCGGCCAATTTTCGCACCGTAATCCCTGAATCCCCCTCATGTTCGCGTGTCCGGATGGCCACATCGATCCCGGCCTCGATAAAGTCAGGGTAGCGATTGGCAGCAATGATCTGGACCGCCAGGTTCGGATAGCACGCCCGAAATGCCGGCAATGCCGGCGCGAGATGGATCATCGCGAAGGATGCCGATGCGGTCACGCGAAGAACGCCGGTTGGATTGAGCGTGGCCTCGTTGATGGCGGCCTCGGCTTCGGCCATTTCAGCCAGCATCGCGGCACAGCGCCGGTGATACTCACGGCCGGCATCCGTGAGCCAGAGCCGGCGCGTGGTGCGCTCGACCAGGCGCGCTCCCAGGCGCTCTTCCAGCGCATTGAGGCAGCGGGTGGCTGCCGCACTCGACATGCCGAGTTGCTCCGCCGCCTTTGTGAGACTGCCGAGTTCCGCAACCTGCACAAAAAACTCAATCTGCGTCCACTTGTCCATCAATTCTTCCGGCTAGAGGAGAACACTACTTCGTTTCCACCTCTTTTTACCTGTGGAGGAAGGAATTAATGTTAGCAGCAAGCGAGAAGCAGAAAACATGCGGAGACACCCGGAATGCGAAACCTCAATGAAGACACGATCACGCAGGCGGTGCTTGCGTCGATGGCGAACTGCCGCGATGCGCGCCTGCGCACCGTGATGACCAGTCTCGTCCAGCATTTGCATGCCTTCGCGCGTGATGTGAAGCTGAGCGAGGAAGAATGGTTCGCGGCCATTCGTTTTCTGACTGCGGTGGGCCATATCACCGATGACAAGCGCCAGGAATTCATCCTGCTGTCCGATGTGCTTGGCCTGTCGATGCTGGTGACGGCACAAAACAACGTGAAGCCGGCAGGCTGCACCGAGTCCACTGTATTTGGCCCGTTTTACGTGGAAGACAGTCCCGCGTACGACAGCGGCGCGGAT
Source organism: Cupriavidus sp. FW305-3-2-15-C-LB2 (assembly GCF_058787575.1). Lineage (NCBI taxonomy): Bacteria > Pseudomonadati > Pseudomonadota > Betaproteobacteria > Burkholderiales > Burkholderiaceae > Cupriavidus > Cupriavidus sp. FW305-3-2-15-C-LB2. The sequence continues at coordinate 138,432 of NZ_JBYSZW010000013.1, read as the reverse complement.
ATCTCGAATGGCGCGCAAGGCGAGCCCTGCTTTGTGCGCGGGCAGGTGCGGGACTGGGAGGGGACGGCCATTCCGGATGCCACCATCGAAGTCTGGCAGGCGGACCAGCACGGCCACTATGACGTGCAGATTCCGGGCCCTGACGGCGAGCATACCCACCGTGCGCGCGGGCGTTTGCGAACCGGCGAAGACGGCAGGTTTTCGTTTCGCTCGATCCTGGCCGAACCCTATCCGATTCCGCATGACGGCCCGGTCGGCGCGCTGCTGGAGGCGCTTGGCCGCCATCCCTGGCGGCCTGCCCACCTGCACTTCATGATCAGTGCACCGGGTTGCGAGACGCTGATTACCCATGTCTTTCGCGACGGTGACCGCTACCTCGACTCCGACGCCGTATTTGGCGTGCGCTCGACGCTGGTGGCTGACTGGGTGCAGCACCCGCCGGGCATCGCGCCTGATGGCAGCTTGCTCAAGGACCCTTACTACACCCTCGATTTTGATTTTGTCCTGAGCCGCGCGCACGAACGGAAATGATCAGGCACATCGTCATGTGGAAGGTGAAGGGTGAGACGGCGCATGAACGGGCTGATGCCCAGCAACGCATCAAGGCGGCCTTCGAGGCCTTGCCCGGCCGCATTCCAGGCCTGCGCCACGTGGAGGTCGGTATCGACGTGAGCCGCGTTGACTACGCGTGCGACACGGTGCTGCTTGCCGAGTTCGAATCGCTCGCGGCGCTCAAGGCCTACGCCGATCACCCGGAGCACCTTCGCGTCCGCGAGCAGCTGGCAGGGCTGCGCATCGCCCGCCACCAGGTCGACTACACCATTGATTGAGGGATGCAATATGGAAACAGCACTGGAATTCGTCTACCAGGCAGCGCCTGCCAGAGTCGTATTTGGCGCGGGTAGCCTGCAGCACGTGGAGCGCGAGATCGGCTTGCTCGGCGCGCAGCGCGCGCTGGTCTTGTGCACGCCCGAGCAGCGCGATAGGGCGCAGGCAATCATGGCATCCCTTGGCCAGCGCGCGGCAGGCCTGTTCGACCGTGCAGTCATGCATGTGCCGATCGACACGGCCCGGGAAGCACGCGAGCTTGCCCTGGCCTGCAATGCCGACTGTGCCATCGCGTTTGGCGGCGGTTCGACGATCGGGCTCGGGAAGGCGATTGCCCTGGAAAGCAGCATTCCCATCCTGGCGATCCCCACCACCTATGCCGGCAGCGAGATGACTCCGATCTACGGCGTTACCGAGGGCGGGGTCAAGCGTACCGGCAGCGATATGCGGGTGCTGCCACGGGCGGTGATCTACGACCCGGAACTGACCCTGACCCTGCCAGTCGACCTGTCCGTGACCAGCGGCATCAACGCCATCGCGCATGCCGCCGAGGGACTCTACGCCAGCAATGCCAATCCGATCACCAGCCTGATCGCTGAAGAAGGTATCCGTGCCCTGGGCCAGGGCTTGCCTGGCATCCATCGCGACGCCGCCGATATTGTGGCCCGCGGCCAGGCGCTCTACGGTGCGTGGCTGTGCGGAATGGTCCTGAGCAACGTCGGCATGGCACTGCACCACAAGCTTTGCCACACACTCGGTGGCAGCTTCAACCTGCCGCACGCCCAGACCCACACGGTGGTGCTGCCACACGCACTGGCGTTCAACGCGGACTTTGCGCCGCAGGCAATGCAGCGGATCGCCCGCGCCCTGGGCACTGACAATGCCGCGCGCGGCGTCCATGACCTGGCGAGCAAGCTCGGGGCGCCGACGTCGCTGCGTGAACTCGGCATGGCGCACGCGGACCTGGACCGCGCCGCGGAGATCGCCAGCGCCAATCCCTACTGGAATCCGCGCCCGATTTCCCGGGAGGACTTGCGTGCGCTGCTGCAGGACGCCTTCGACGGAACGCGCCCGTAATGCGCAACTCGCCGAGCTGCCACGGGACAGCGACCCCCAAAACCAATATAGATGGAGACAAAGCATGAGCATCAATCCGAAGCAAACACCCGAGCCGGCCGCAGAAATCTTCGACGTAGCCGTGATCGGATATGGCCCGACCGGACTCGTCGCGGCCTCGCTGCTGGGCGAGGCTGGCTACAAGGTGGTTGTCATTGAACGCTGGCCCACGCCTTATGGCCTGCCGCGCCTGACCCATATCGATGGCGAGACGGCACGGATCGTCCAGGCGTGCGGAGACGTTGACCAGGCCCTGCGCGATGCCTGTGGGCTGGGTCCGTATCAGTATCGCAACGCCGACGATGAGCTCCTCATTGAACTGGACTGGACCGGGCACGCGTGCGGCTTCCCGGCCCATATCTCGATTTACCAGCCCGATATCGAAGACGCCATTCATCAGCGCGCGGCAAGCTTTCCCGGGGTCGAGATCCTTCGCGGCTGGGAGGCAGAGACGCTCAGGCAGGACGAGGATGGCGTCAGGATCTCCGCGCACCTCTGGCGCGGCGCGCAGGACTCGCAATGGACGACACCGTCGCGCGAGTTCATCGCAAAGTACGTCATTGGCGCCGACGGGGCGAACAGCTTTGTCCGCCGAAGTCTGTGCATCGAACGCGACGACTTCGGGCAGAACGAGCGCTGGTTGAACCTTGACTCGGAGAACAAGCGGGACCTTGGCGAGAAGTTCTCGCTCACGACCATCTATTGCGACCCGGCGCGGGCCCATATGTACATGCCGATCGGCACCCGGCGGACTCGCTTCGAACTGCGGGTGCTGCCTGGCGAGGATACTGCCTACTGGGAGGACGAGGCCGTCGGCTGGCGCTGGCTGAAGGAGCAGCATGGCCTGGGCCCGGAAGACATGCGCCTGTTGCGCCATGTCGTCTACACGTTCGAAACCCGCATGGCGCACCGGTGGCGCGACGGGCGGATCTTCCTGGCCGGCGATGCCGCGCATACGATGATGCCCTATATGGGGCAAGGCGCGTGTTCGGGCATGCGAGACGGCATCAACCTGGCCTGGAAGCTGGACCTGGTGCTCAGTGGCCGAAGCGCGCCGGGTCTGCTGGATACGTATGAAGAAGAGCGCAGGCCCCACGTCAGCAAGATCATGGAGATGGCGAGATTCCTTGGCAAGGTTGCCAACGAAGACGATCCGCAAAAGGTTGCCGAGCGCGACGCCGCATTCCGGGCCCGGTCGATCCCCCCGATGCCGCCGTTTCCGAGGCTCGAAGCCGGCATCGTGCATGCCGAGGTGGATGGCAGCCTGTTGCCCGCGATCGGCACGCCCGCTCCGCAGGGACGCGTGCGCAAGGGGGAAGTCGAAGGGCGCCTCGATGACGTGGTCGGTCATGGCTTCCTGCTGATCGCTCTTGACGATCCGTTGCGCTACCTCGATGAAGGCCAGCTCGGTTTCCTTGAGCAACTCGGCTGCCATATCGTCGTGCTGTCCGACGCGGCGTCGATACCCGGGGCAGTGGTGGAACTCAATGGCGCGCAGGCAGCGTTCATGCGCGCGCATGGCATGCAGGCTTACATCAGCCGGCCGGACTTTGCAGTCTTCGGCGGCGTTTCCGACCTGGCGCATCTGCCCGGCCTGGTCGATTCCCTGCGCCAGAAGCTGCACTGGCGCGGTGCGGCGCAATCCAGCATGCTGGCCGGGACCAGCGCAGCGGCTGTTTCGTGAGCGCGGGAGCCATGATGACGACAACGGTTTCTTCGGCAGCGCTTGCGTTCCAGCGGGCGATGCCGGTCACACGCTTGCTGGATTGCGGCATGGACTATGCCGACGCCGTCCGGCTGTTCGACGCCACCAGCCGGGGAGAGGATTGGGATCGCGTGGCCGAGTCGCTCGCCGATGCTCAGCTGGAGCGCGCCGAGCATGCTGCCAGGGCCGGCCACCTGGTGACAGCCGCCCAGGCCCAGTCCATGGCGATTGCCGACCTGGTCTTTGCGCAGATGGCCTTCAATCACGACGCGCCACGCAAACTCGGCTTGTACAGTCGCCTGGTGGCTGCGACGCACCAGCTTTGCCACTGGTCCGCACAAGGCCTCGAGCGCGTTGAGCTTTCATTCGCAAATGGTCGCCTGACAGGGTGGCTGATGCGCCCGCCAGCCGGCCACGCGCGCGGCACCGTGCTGCTCTTTGGCGGGCAGAGCGGCTGGGGGGTGGCATACCTGCCGCTGGCGCGGGCCCTGGCGGAACGCGGTCTCGCCACGCTGATGGCGGAAGGCCCGGGGCAGGGCGAAACCCGGCTGGTCCACGGCATTCATGTCGACGTGGATATTCCCGCGGCCTACCGGTGCTTTGTGTCACGGATAGCCGAGGATGCATCGCTTGGCGTCCCCGGCATCTGGGGGAACAGCGTGGGCGGGCTCTGGGCGGCAGCCACGGCAGCGACGGACGACAGGATCCGGGCGTGCTGCATCAACGGTGCCCTCGCAGCTCCCACACTGCTGCCGTTCCGGACGTTCGAGGAGCAGGCAGCCGCCATGCTGGGCAGCACGAACCAGGCAGCCATCCAGGCCAATTTCGAACGCATGCGCTTTCACTCGCACCGCGACAGGATCGCTTGCCCGCTGCTCGTGCTGCATGGCGGCGAGGATCCGTTGGTGAAGCTGGAAGACCAGCAGCCGTTCCTGGACGCGGCGCTCACGGACGACGTGACGCTACGAATCTGGCCGGATGGCGAGCATACGATCTACAACCACGCGGCCGAGCGGACTGCACTGGTGGCGGATTGGTTCGCGGACCGGCTCTGCTGAATGGACGCCGCGCGCCGTCAAGCGCGCCGGATCTTCGCTTCTTCCACAGCCGCGCGCACGCACTCGGCCAGCAACTCTGACGCGCGGGTGCGCGTCGCGCGGGCCGTGCGCGCGATCACCAGCGGCTGGCGCACGGTATCTTCCCGTATCGGCTTTTCCACGACGGCGGTGATCTGGGACGACGCCGGCGCCTGCGTGATCAGCAGCGCCGCGCCCAGTCCGTTCGCCACCATGCCGCGCGCCAGTTCCAGCGAAGTCGCGCGGTAGCGCACCTCGGGCTGCAGCCCGAATTGCCAGAACGGCGCCATCAGGAATTCACGGCTGTGCGGCAGGTCGATCAGGATCAGCGGTTCCTGCGCCAGTTCGTGCAGCGACAGGCTGCCTTTGCGCCTGGCCAGCCGCGAGCCCGCGGGCAGCAGGCCGTAGGGCCGCAGCTCTGCCAGCAGTTCGCGCTCGATGTCTTCGGGCATGCCTACGTCGTAAGTCAGCGCCAGCTCGATCTGCCCGCCGTGCAGCCAGTCTTCCAGTTGTGCGAGATCCCCTTCGACAAAGCGTACCGACAGTTTGGGATAGCGCTCGCGTGCCAGGCGCAGCACCACCGGCAGATAGACCGGCGCCAGCGTGCGGAAGACGCCGATCTGCACCTCGCCCGCGGCGGCATCGCCGCTCTTGTCCACTTCAAATGCCGTTGCTGCTCCGAGGATGTGGCGCGCTTCCGCCAGCTTGCGTACGCCGAAGCGGGTCAGGGTCATCCTTGCGCCGACATCACGGGCGAACAAGGCTTCCTCGAACAGCGTCTCCAGTTCGCGGATGGCAACGGAGATGGAGGGCTGCGAGACGTTCAGCAGCCGCGCAGCCGCCGTGGTGCTGCCGGTTTCGGCCGCCGCGGCGAAGTAGCGCAACAGCCGCAAGGAGACGCGCATCAGAAAATCCTATAGGTGCTAGTCGAATTCAATATTTTACTTGATAGCCTGCGCTGCGCAGAATCGGTGTCACTGAAACGCAAGCCCGCGGGTTTGCAAGCCTGGAGGCCAAGACGTGACTCATTCCGACCTGCCGCTTGCCGGCATCCGCGTGATCGATTTCTCGCGCGTGCTGGCGGGCCCTTACTGCACGGCGCTGCTCGGCGACCTTGGCGCAGAGGTGATCAAGATCGAACCGCCTGGCGGCGATGACTACCGCGCGGTCGGTCCCTTCGTCGATGGCAAGAGCGGTCTGTTCTCTGCCATGAACCGCAACAAGCAGAGCATCGTGATCGACCTGAAGACGGCAGCGGGCCTGGAGCTGGCGCGCTCGCTCTGCGCCCGGGCCGACGTGGTGGTCGAGAACTTCCGCCCGGGTGTCGCGGACAAGCTGGGCATCGGCTATGAGGCGCTGCGTGCGCTGAATCCGCCGGTGGTCTACGCCAGCGTGTCGGGCTTCGGCCAGACCGGGCCGGAATCGCACCGTCCGGCCTACGACATCATCCTGCAGGCAATGTGCGGGCTGATGGATGCCACCGGCGCCCCGGACGGCGCCCCGACCATGCTGGGCGAGGCCGTCTCCGATGCGGTCAGCGGCCTGTTCGCCTCATGGGGCGTGCTGGCCGCGCTGCTGGCGCGCGAGAAGACCGGGCGGGGCACGCATGTCGATGTCTCGATGTTCGACGCCACCCTGAGCCTGAGCGCCACCCTGGTCGCGCGCTATGCCGCGACCGGCCTGGCGCCGCTGCGCGTCGGCAACCGCCATCCCTCGTCCGCGCCGTTCGGCGTGTACCGCGCCGCGGACGGCTTCTATGTGGTGGCGGTGCTGAACAACAAGCTGTTCCAGGCGCTGGCCAATGCCATCGGCCGGCCGGAGATGGCGCAGGACCCGCGCTTTGCCGACGACGAGACGCGCTGCCGCTTCGAGAGCGATCTGCGCGCCGGTCTCGAAGCCTGGTCGGCCAGCCGTTCCGTGGCCGAGGTGAACCGCCTGCTGAGCGAGGCGGGCATCCCTGTCGCGCCTATCCGCAACGTCAAGGAAGCCCTGGAGAGCGACCATGCCGCCCACCGCGGCCTGCTTGCCGAAGTGCCCGGGCCGGAGGGCGGCACCGTGCGGTTGCCCTCGCAGCCGGTGAAGTTCTCCGGCTACGGCGCCAACCGCGTGACGCCCGCGCCGGCGCTGGGGCAGCACACCGAAGCCATCCTGGCCGAGCTGGCCAACGCTGCCACGGCGCATCCGCAAGTGTTCAGCAAGGAGAAACAACATGCATAAACGACTGGGCGTAGAGCCGGGCGATCTTGAGATTGCCGATGCCATCGGACGCTTCGCGCAAAGCGAACTGGCGCCGAAGGCGGCCGAGGTGGACCGGGCCGAAGCCTCCACCACGTGCTATGTGCCGCAACTTGCCGAGCTCGGCCTGATGGGGATGAACCTGCCGGAGCGCTGGGGCGGGACCGAGACTTCGCCGGTGGCACTGATCCTGTCGTTGGCGGAGGTTGCCAAGGCCTGCGCCTCGACCTCGTCGATGATCGGCGCGCACTACCTGGCTACCGATTCCATCCTGATCGGCGGCGACGACAGCCTGCGCGAGCGCTACCTGCCGGATGCGGCCGCCGGCGGCAAGCTGGGCGCCTTTGCGCTGACCGAGCCGCGCGCCGGCTCCAACCCGGCGGACATGGCCACGCGCGCCACCCCGGAGGGCGACGGCTACCGCCTGCGCGGGGTCAAGCACTTCATCTCCAATGCGGACGCTGCGGACTTTATCGTCGTCTACGCCAAGACCGATCCCGCCGCCGGCACGCGCGGCATCAGCGCCTTCGTGGTGGACCGGCACAGCGAGGGCGTGCAGATCGCGCCCGCCGAGAAACTGATGGGAATTCGCGGGGCGCCGGCCCATGAGGTGGCGCTGGACTGCTTCGTTCCCGCCGCCAACCGGCTGGGGCCGGAAGGCACGGGCTTCCGTACCGCGATGAAGGTGCTGGACAACAGCCGCCTGGACGTGGCTGCCACCAGCCTGGGCATTGCCGAGGCAGCGCTGGCGTGCGCGGCGGACTGGGCCAGGCAGCGCCAGGTCGGCGGCGAGCCGCTGGCGCGCAAGCAAGGCCTGCAATGGATGTTTGCCGACATGCGCACGCGGCTGGAGGCGGCCTGGCTGCTGACCCTGCAGGCGGCGGTGCGGCGCCGGGACGGAGAGCCCTTCACCGAGCAGGCATCGATGGCCAAGCTCTATGCCTCGGAGATGGTCGGCTTTGTCACCGACGCCGCGCTGCAGATCCACGGCGGCTACGGCTTCACGCGCGAAATGCCGCTGGAGCGCTTGGTGCGCGATGCGCGGATCCTGCGCATCTATGAAGGCTCGTCGGAAATCCAGCGGACGGTGATCGCGCGCGCGGTGCTGGCGTAAGCGCCGCTGCAGATCCGACGGTGGGGATCAGGGCGTGGCAGGCGTGTCGGGGCTGTCAGGCGTGGCGTCGGGCGCGGCAGGGGTGTCAGGCGTGGCAGCGGGCGTGGCGGGCTTGGCTTTCCGCGGCCGGGTGCCCGCACCGCGGCGGGCCTTCAGCTGCTGGGCCCGCTTGGCATCCGCCAGGCTGACGACGCCGGCCTCATTGCCCTCCAGGTCCAGCCGCTTGGCGCCTTCCACCATGCACGACCAATAGCGTGCGCCGCTGCACCAGGTGCGGATCGCTTCACGCAGCTCCGCCTCGGTCAGGGCCAGCTTGCCCGCATGCTGGGCCAGATCCTCGAACGTGCCGACCTTCAGCGGCACCTTGGGCGCCGGGTTCTTCGGAAACGCCTTGGGGAAGTGCTTCTGCAGCCGGGCAATGGAATGCACCACAGGATCGACGGGCGGCTTCGCGGGTGCCGCAGCCTGCGCGGCAGCCGGCGCAGGGCGCCGGCGCTTGCCTTCCGCCCGTGATTCGGCCTTTGCCTTGGATTCGGCCTTTGCCTTGTTTGCCAGTTGATCCCTTAGTGCTGCGAGTTGTTCAAAGCCCATGATATTTGCCGTTCTGTGAACCAGAATTGTAGCAAGGCTGGGCCAACGACAGGTTTGGCGGCATTTTGCATGCGGCGGGCATGGGTCGAATACGTCTCTCGCTGCCGCAAGGCGGGGCCGGACAGAAGGGCTCTCGGCGGGGGCGCCCTCACGTGATTGCCCTGAGCAGGCGGACCATCCGTTCGAAAATCGAGGAGCAGCGGTGGATTCCCATGCCATGAACGGTGAAACGCCGGACGCGTCGCATCCGCAGCAATCCCGTGCAGAGCTCACGCTTGCTGCGTTGGGCGTGGTCTACGGCGATATCGGCACGAGCCCCCTTTATGCGGTCAAGGAGACCTTCAATCCAGCCCACGGGATCCCGCTCGTAACCGAGAACATACTTGGCGGTATCTCCGCGATCCTCTGGGCGCTGATGGTGGTGGTTTCGCTCAAGTATGTGATCCTCATCATGCGGGCAAACAACAGGGGCGAAGGTGGCATCATGGCACTGCTCGCGCTCGCCCTGTCGTCCGTGAAAAAGGTCGGTCGCTCGCCGACGCCGATCCTGCTGGTGGGCCTGTTCGGCGCGGCGCTCTTCTATGGCGATGCCGTGCTGACACCTGCCATGTCGGTGCTCTCGGCGCTCGAAGGCATCGAGGTGGGCACTACCGCGCTGCAGCCTTATGTCTTGCCGGCATCCGTGGGTGTGTTGATCGCGCTGTTCCTGTTCCAGCGGCATGGCACCGCCGCCATCGGCGCGCTGTTCGGGCCTGTCACGATCGTGTGGTTTCTCGCCCTGGCCGCCGCGGGCATCCACGGCATCGCCCGGTATCCCGCAATCCTGGGCGCGCTCAGCCCGCTGCACGCGCTCGGCTTCGTCACGCAGCACGGGTTCGCCTCGTTCGCGGTGCTTGGGGCGGTGCTGCTCGCGTTCACCGGTGCCGAAGCGCTCTACGCCGATATGGGGCATTTCGGCAGTGCCCCGATTCGCCTGGCCTGGTTCGGGCTGGTATTCCCGGCGCTTGCGCTCAACTACCTGGGGCAGGGCGCGCTGATCATTGTGAATGCAAAAGCAATCGAGAACCCCTTCTACCTGCTGTATCCGTCGTGGGCCCTTTATCCGATGGTTGCACTCGCGACAGCGGCAACAGTGATCGCGTCGCAGGCGACGATTTCGGGTGCCTACTCGCTGACGAAACAGGGAATCCAGCTGGGCTATCTGCCACGCATGAACGTGGTGCACACATCGGAGCGAGCGATCGGTCAGATCTACATACCGACTCTCAACGGGATGTTGCTTGTTGCGGTTCTGGTTGCCGTGCTCGGCTTCGGATCTTCGTCCAATCTCGCTTCGGCGTACGGGGTCGCGGTCACCGGCACGATGTTGGTGACGACGCTTCTCACCTTCTTTGTGATCCACTACGGTTGGCGCTACAACCTGCTGCTAAGCCTTGTCGCAACCGGCTTCTTTATTGCGGTGGATATGGCTTTCGTTTCCTCCAGCCTGTTGAAAGTTGCCGAAGGGGGCTGGTTCCCGCTCGTTGTCGGGGCTGGGATATTCGTCGTGATGCTGACATGGGTTCGCGGCCGGCAAGCGCTGTTGGAGCGGCTCCAAAGTACCGACGTGCCCCTCAAGTCGTTCCTGGATTCGCTGTTTCTCGCACCACCACCGCGCGTGCCCGGCACGGCGGTGTTCCTCACCCCGACACCGGATGTGGTGCCACACGCGTTGATGCATAACCTCAACCATAACAGGGTGCTACACGAGCGCGTCGTGTTTCTTACCGTGAAAATGAAGGATGTGCCATCGGTGCCGGCGACCGAGTGCGCAGCCGTTGAGCCGCTCGGACACGCCTGCTACAGGATAACGCTGCGCTTCGGCTTCATGAACCGGCCCGATGTCGCGCAGGCGCTCGGCGCTCTGCCTCCGGCGGCTGGCCTGGAGTTTGACATCATGGACACCTCGTTTTTCCTGAGTCGCGAGGCCATCGTCGCTGCAGCCGGCGGCCCCAGTGGCATGGCGTCATGGCGTGAACGTCTGTTTGCCACGATGAGCAGGAACGCCGGCAATGCTGCTGATTACTTCAACATACCGGCAAATCGCGTGATCGAGATTGGCACGCAGATCAAGATCTAGACCGCCGGCGGTACCTGTTCTGCAAAGGACTCTGTGCCCCAGGCGTCCCGTACCTCGGCAGCCAGTTCATCGGCGCGCCCTTGATAGCGTGGCGAAAAATGGAACGGCGTCACCGCGCGTGCGCCTATGCTGCGCGCAATCCGCCCGGCCTGGGCGGCGGTCAGGTGGTTCTTGCGCAGGCCGTGTGCCCGGTCGACATCCAGGAACACGCTCTCGATGAAGAGCTGGTCGACGCCTTGCATCAGTTGCGACAATGCTTGCACGTTCGCGCTCGTATAGCGCAGGTCGGTCACGTAGCCGATGCGCAGGCCGGGCTCGGTATCCAGGATCAGCCGGCTCAGCTCGCCGACCGTTCGCGCCGATGCATGGTCGCCGCTCCTGTCCCGCCATTGCACAAGGATCGGGGCATCGGCGGCCGCGCCGGTCAGGACCGCATGCTTGAGTTCGCGCAGCCAGGCGCCGGTGGTCAGGCCCGATGCAGCCAGGCGCTCCTTGTTGACGCCGAGCCGGGCCTTTTCCTCCACCAGGTAGGCCAGGCATGGAATCCCGTGATCGACAAAGCAGGCGCGCACCCGGAACGTCGCTTCGTCATGCACGATATCGCCGGCCCTCTCGACACACGCTTCGGCCTCCCTGGCAAAGCCGTGCCGGCTGGAAAAGCAGGCGTGCCGCATCTGCCCGTCCAGTCCAAGTTCGGCCACTTCGATGACCAGCTCGGTGGCGTAGCGATGCACCACGTTCCAGGTATAGGCAAGCAGCTTGTGCTCGACCTGTGCCAGGAATCCTGGCCCGCCGACCAGCACGAGGCGCGGCTTGCGCCCGAGCAGCACACGCAGCAGCTTGTCGAAGCCAGAGAAATGATCCATGTGCGCATGCGTGACAAATACATGCGACAGGCGCATCAGCTCGCGCGGCATCAGCCGGGCGATGTCGCCCAGGTCGAACAGCAGCGCGCGCCGTTCGTCCAGGAAGTCTACGAACAGCCCCGGATCGCCAAAGGCATCGTTGACGAGGCGGGCTTCCAGCAGGGGGCGCATGTTCACTCGCGGTGCGACCGACGCTAAGGCTCAGGCAAGGGCGCACTGGTCCGGCTGCCGGTCACCGCCCGGTCAGCTGGCGCAGCAGCTTCTGCACGATCCGCTCATGCTGTTCCAGCGCCGCGTCAAGCGTCTGCGCGCCAAAACTTTCATTGTCCTGCTCGGCCAGCCCGGTCACGCGCGTGATGAACAAGGGGGTGTCCGTCGGCGCGGCCTCCGACACGCCCCGGAAGCGGGTCGTCACCGTGCCGCCGGACTGCTCCAGCAGGGTGCGGCGGAATACCAGGTCGTTGTCCGCCATCCAGCGCGACCATTCGTCGTGGTCGGCTACCTGCACTGGCCGGTTCTTCTCATCAAGGATATAGAAGCGGCGCCATTGCTGTGGATCGTGACGAGGCTTCATCGACTACCACCTCCGTGTGGTTGTGGCCCGCTTGCCACCCGGGCCCGACGGCCAATGTGCTTTGCAAGCGACTACCGCGCAACGCAAGTGCACGATCTCAACGCCGCCCTGCAGCTAGTCTATTTGACGGATGCGTTCATGCCAGCGCGCCGTTGCGTGCCACGACCCGGCCGGCCGACACCACCAGTTGCCGCACCGGCCTTGCCACGACCGCCTCGGCCACTGTTTGCGCGGCGACCAGCACCAGGTCCGCCCGGTCGCCCGGCGCCAGGCCATAGCGCTGGAAGCCGCATGCGCCGGCGGCCGCGTGCGTCACGCAATCGAGCGCAAGCGCGAGTTCGTCATCGCGGCGGAAGTTGTTGCGCAGGCCGATCAGCATGGCCCGCTCCAGCATGTCGGGCGAGCCGTATGGGGTCCAGGTATCGCGGATGCCGTCGTTGCCGCCGGCAATCCTGACGCCTGCCGCGCGGCACGCGGCGACCGGCGGCACCGGGCGCGACGGCGGTGCGGTGGTGACGATGACAACCCCAAGGTCGGCGATGCGCCGCAGCAGCGCGTCGCGCTCGCGATCGGCAATGTCGCCCAGGCAGAACGCATGGCTGACCGTGACCATGCCGCGCATGCCCAGCGTGGCCGTGCGTTGCAGGATCAGGTCGAGGGAATAGGCGCCCATGGTGCCGGGCTCGTGCAGATGGATGTCGAGCGGGCGGCCATGGCGCTGCGCGAGGCCGAACAGGACATCCAGTGCGCGCACCGGGTCGCCTTCGATGGCGCACGGGTCCAGCCCGCCGAGGATGTCGGCGCCATCGCGCAGCGCCGCATCCAGCAGCGCTTCCGTGCCGGGGCGCCCCAGCACGCCCGACTGCGGGAACGCGACGATCTGCATGTCCATCTGCGCGGACAGCTGGTCGCGCGTGGCAAGTACTCCTTGCAGATGGCGCAGGCCCGCGTCGGTGTCGATATCGACGTGGGTGCGCAGCCGCGTGGTGCCCGCCGCAAGGAAGGCGCGCGCCAGCGCCAGCGATTGCGTGCGGGCATCGTGGCCGGTGGCGGCGCGCCAGCGGCGCTCGTTGTCGATGCGGTCGGTCAGGTTGGGGCCGACCTCATTGCGATACCAGGGCATGCCCCACAGGGTCTTGTCCAGGTGGGTGTGCGCCTCGACCAGGCCGGGAAGCGCCAGCGTGCCGGCGCCGTCCTCGACCTGGCATCCGGCCGGCGCCTCAAGCCCGGCGCCGATGCGCGCGAACTGGCCGTCTGCGATCAGGATATCGACCTGGTTCCCGGCTGCGAGCCGGACATTGCGGACCAACAGTTGATTCATCGCATCTTCCGTTATTTCAGGATGAAGCCGCCTTCAGGACGGCGGGGCTTGTCTCTCGGCACGGTTCAACGCTGCGGGGCGCGCATGCCGCCGCGCGGCAGGCAGCCGAGCAGCCTGTCGAAGGCCGGCGCGATGTCCTCCTCCGGCACGCAGGCATATCCCAGCAGCAGGCCTCGCTGCACGGCATCGCCGATGAAATAGCGCGACAGCGGCCGCACCATGATGCCGCGCGCGCGGGCGGCGGCGGTGATGGCCACGTCGTCGGCATCGTCGGGCACGCGCAGCACCAGGTGAAGGCCGGCATTGCTGCCGTGCTCATGCAGCGCGCCGGGGCCGAGATAGCGCTCGATCAACGCGGCCAGGATGGCGCGCCGTCGGGCATACAGCGGCCGCATGCGGCGGATGTGGGCGGCATAGTCGCCGGCCTGCATGAATTCGGCGACGGTTGCCTGCGTCATCAGGTGGCCGGCCCGGTATAGCTCGGCGTGCGCGGTCTGGAAGGCGCCGGCCAGGCTGCGCGGCAACACCAGGTAGCCCATGCGCAAGCCCGGATAGAGGGTCTTGCTGAAGGTGCCGATATAGATCACCGGCGCATCCGGCTCCATGCCCTGCAACGACGGGATCGGCTGCCCGGAAAAACGGAACTCGCTGTCGTAGTCGTCCTCCACGATCCAGCTGCCGCGCTGGCGGGCGTACTCCAGCAGCGCGCGCCGGCGCTTCAGGCTCATCACGGCGCCAAGCGGGTACTGGTGCGAGGGCGTGACGAAGATAAAGCGCGGCGCGGGCATCTCCCCGCCGGCCTCCGTGTCGGGCAGCGTCAGGCCCTCGTCGTCCACCAGCTTCGGCACCATGCCGATATCGCTGACCTGCAGCACGCCGCGGATTCCCCAATAGCTGGGTTCCTCCACCCACGCCTGGTCGCCGGGCGAGCCCAGCATCCTCACCACCAGGTCGATGGCCTGGTGTATGCCCTCGGTGATCAGCACCTGGTCCGGATCGCAGCGCACCGAGCGCGCTACCCGCAGATGCGCCGCCAGGGCTTCGCGCAGCGCCGGCAGCCCGCCGCCATGGCTGTAGCTCAGCCACTCCGGGTGCGGGTTGCGCCACACGCGGGCCGAGATCTGTGCATAGCGGCGATGCGGGAAGCGCGTGACGTCGGGAACGCCCGGCATGAATGCGCCCCATTGCGTGGGCGAGGCCGAGGCATTGGCCAGCAGCCGCTGTCCGCGCGGTGACAGCCCGGGCATGGCCTGCGGCCCGACCTCGGTCGCCGGCACCGCGGCGGCGTTCAGGTAGCGCTCCGGCGCGGTGGCGGCAACGAAGGTGCCGCTGCCGGTGCGTGCATACAGGTAGCCCTCGGCCAGCAGCTGGTCGTAGGCAAACATCACCGTATTGCGAGACAGCCCCAGTTCGGCGGCCAGGTCGCGTTGCGGCGGCAAGCGGGTGGCCGGCGCAAGGCTGCCGTCCTGTATCGCGCCGCGGATGCATTCGTAGAGGCCGCGGTTGAGCGGTTTGCCCAGTGCCGCCGTGCCTTCGGGGCCCAGGCGCTGGAGCAGCTGGTCGCCGCAGATCGATTTCAAATTGGCACCATCGGAATTGCGAAAGCGGTACTGGATTATAGGGCCAAGGCCGGTTGAAATGGCTGGCATCGCTGGGCCCCTGCCAGCGGTGCCCGTTTCGCGAGTCGGCCGGTGCCGACAGTCCTTACCGCACAATGACCATGAAAAACCTCGAACTGAACCAACGCCGTACCCTCGCGACGCCGCGCGGCGTGGGCGTGATGTGCGATTTCTACGCCGACCGCGCCGAGAACGCCACGCTGTGGGACGTGGAAGGCCGTGCCTACACGGACTTCGCCGCCGGCATCGCCGTGCTCAACACGGGCCATCGCCACCCGCGCGTGATGCAGGCCATCGCCGCGCAGCTGGAGCGTTTCACGCATACCGCCTACCAGATCGTGCCCTACCAGGGCTATGTCACGCTGGCCGAGCGCATCAACGCGCTGGTGCCGATCCAGGGCCTGAACAAGACGGCCCTGTTCACCACCGGCGCAGAGGCCGTGGAGAATGCCATCAAGATCGCCCGTGCGCATACCGGCCGCCCCGGCGTGATCGCCTTCTCGGGCGCCTTCCATGGACGCACGCTGCTGGGCATGGCGCTGACCGGCAAGGTGGCGCCGTACAAGATCGGGTTTGGCCCGTTCCCCTCCGACATCTACCACGCTCCGTTCCCCAGTGCGCTGCATGGCGTCAGCACTGAGCGGGCGCTGCAGGCGCTTGAAGGCCTGTTCAAGACCGATATCGATCCGGCCCGCGTGGCCGCGATCATCGTTGAGCCGGTGCAGGGCGAAGGCGGCTTCCAGGCGGCGCCGGCCGATTTCATGCGGGGGCTGCGGGCCGTATGCGATCAGCACGGCATCGTGCTGATCGCCGATGAAGTGCAGACCGGCTTTGGCCGTACCGGCAAGATGTTCGCGATGTCGCACCATGACGTGGAGCCGGACCTGATCACCATGGCCAAGAGCCTGGCCGGCGGCATGCCGCTGTCGGCGGTCAGCGGCCGGGCCGCGATCATGGATGCGCCGCTGCCCGGCGGCCTCGGCGGCACCTATGCCGGTAATCCGCTGGCGGTGGCGGCGGCGCACGCGGTCATCGACGTCATCGAGGAAGAAAAGCTGTGCGAGCGCTCTGCCAGCCTGGGCCAGCAGTTGCGCGAGCACCTGCTGGCGCAGCGCAAGCACTGCCCCGCAATGGCCGAGGTGCGCGGGCTGGGTTCGATGGTTGCCGCCGAATTCTGCGATCCCGCCACAGGCCAGCCCAGCGCCGAGCATGCCAAGCGCGTGCAGACGCGTGCGCTGGAAGCCGGACTGGTGCTGCTGACCTGCGGCACCTACGGCAATGTCATCCGCTTCCTCTATCCGCTCACCATCCCGCAGGCGCAGTTCGACGCGGCGCTGGCGGTGCTGACCCAGGCGCTGGCCGAATAAGGGGAACACATGGAACTCCAACATACCGCGCTGTTGCGCAGCCATTGCCTGATCGACGGGGAATGGACCGGGGCGCAAAGCGGCGCAGAGCTCGCCGTCTGCAACCCGGCAACCGGTGAACGGATCGGCTCGGTGCCCCTGGCCGGCGCGGCCGAAGCCGAACAGGCGGTGCGCGCCGCCGAGCGCGCGCTGCCGGCGTGGCGCGCACAGACGGGCAAGGCGCGTGCCGCCGTGCTGCGCCGCTGGGCCGACCTGATGCTGGCGCACCAGGAAGACCTGGCCCGGCTGATGACCGCAGAGCAAGGCAAGCCCCTGCCCGAGGCGCGTGGCGAGGTGGCCTATGCCGCGAGCTTTCTCGAGTGGTTTGGCGAGGAAGCCAAGCGGGTCGATGGCGAGGTGCTGGCCAGCCCGCGCAGCAGCCAGAAGATGCTGGTGCTGCGCGAACCGGTGGGCGTGTGCGCGGCCATTACGCCGTGGAACTTCCCCGCGGCGATGATCACGCGCAAGGTCGGCCCGGCGCTCGCCGCCGGCTGCACCATCATCGTCAAGCCGGCCGAACAGACGCCGCTCACGGCGCTGGCGCTGGCCGTGCTGGGCGAACAGGCCGGCGTGCCGCGTGGCGTGCTGCAGGTGGTGACCGGCGACGCCGTGCAGATCGGCGGCGTGCTGTGCGCCAGCCCGGTGGTGCGCAAGCTCAGCTTTACCGGCTCGACCGCGATCGGCAAGCTGCTGATGGCGCAGTGCGCAGGCACCGTGAAGAAGCTCTCGCTGGAACTGGGCGGCAATGCGCCGCTGATCATCTTCGATGACGCGGACCTGGATCGCGCGGTCGAGGGCATCCTTGCCTCCAAGTTCCGCAACAGCGGCCAGACCTGTGTCTGCGCCAACCGCATCTATGTGCACGACCGCGTCTACGACGAGGTCGCGCGCCGGCTGGTCAGCGCGGTCGAGCAGTTGCGGCCGGGCCATGGCGTCGACAGCGGGGTCACGCAAGGCCCGCTCATCGACGCCGACGCGGTGGCCAAGGTCGAAGCGCATATCGCCGACGCGCTCGCGCAAGGCGCCACGGTGCTGACGGGCGGCCAGCGCCATGCGCTGGGCGGCACCTTCTTCGCGCCCACGGTGCTGGCCAATGCGACTGCATCGATGCGGGTCGCGCGCGAGGAGACCTTCGGCCCGCTGGCACCGCTGTTCCGCTTCACCAGCGAAGCAGAAGTGGTGGCGATGGCCAACGATACCGAATCCGGGTTGGCCGCTTACTTCTTCTCGCGCGACATGGCGAAGATCTGGCGCGTGGCGCAGGGGCTCGAGTACGGCATGGTCGGCATCAATACCGGGCTGATCTCCAATGAGGTGGCGCCGTTCGGCGGCGTCAAGCAATCGGGGCTGGGCCGGGAAGGCTCACGCCATGGCATCGACGAGTATCTGGAGACGAAGTACCTCTGCATGGAAGTCGAATAACAACAATGGGGTGAGGAACACCCCACCACCAGGGCGGGGCACGGCGCACCCACGCAGTGCGCTGGCCCCACGGAGACAAGACAGTCCGGCGAATGCCGGTGCCAGGTGGGCGACTCCGGTGCAAGACCTGCGCAAACTTCCAGGAAACGGAAGGGGGCGGACAGGACGCGCGCCGCGATCGGCCCAACGCCAATGGCACGCATATTGCGGACTGGGAAGTGCCATCCGTTGCTGTCAGCGGATGCCATTTCTTCTATCGATGAGGGTAAAATGATGCGTTCCACTGCTATCCGCAGCCTGCTTGCAGTCGCCATGCTGGCGGCCTCTTCACTGGCACTTGCGCAAGGCGCCCGCGACTGGCCCAGCCAGCCGGTGCGTATTGTCGTGCCGTTCCAGGCCGGCTCGGCCACAGACCTGATCTCGCGGCAGATCGGCCTTGGCCTCGGCAAGGAATACGGCCAGACCTTCGTGGTTGAAAACCGCCCGGGCGCCGCCGCGATGATCGGCAGCGAGGCGGCCGCGCGCGCGCCGGCCGATGGCTATACGCTGCTGATGTCCGGGCCGGCGTCGATGGTGACCAACCGGTTCCTGTACAAGAAGCTCAGCTATGACCCGGATGCGTTCGAGAAGGTGGCAGTGGTCGCGGTCACGCCGAATATCCTGTTGTCCAACCCCTCGCTGCCGTTCAAGACGCTGCCCGAGATGGTCGCGTATGCCAAGGCCAATCCGGGCAAGCTGACCTATGCCTCGTTCGGTGCCGGCACCACCTCGCATATCGCCGGCGAGATGCTGAAGGCCGCGGCCGGCATCGATATCGTCCATGTGCCGTACAAGGGCGCCGGCGAAGCGATTCCGGCGCTGCTGTCGGGCCAGGTGTCGATGTATTTCGACACCATCATGACCGGCCTGCCGTATGTGAAGGCCGGCAAGCTGCGCGCGCTCGGCATGTCCACCGCAAAGCGCTCGCCCAACGCGCCGGAGATTCCGACGATTGCCGAGCAGGGTTATGCCGGCTTCGATATCGCGCCGTGGTACGGCATTGTCGCGCCCAAGGGCACGCCCGCCGACGTGGTCAGCAAGCTCAATGTCTCGATCAACAAGCTGCTCAAGGCGCCGGAGTTCCGTGAACGCCTGGCTGCCACCGGCGCCGAGCCGCGCGGCGGCAGCGTCGGCGATTTCAGCGCGATGGTCAGCGCGGAGATCCCGCGCACCGAAAAGCTGGTCAAGCAGTCCGGCGTGACCCTGCAATAAGCCGCGTGCAGCAACCCTGGGGCGCCGCCCGCGCGCCCCTTTACCTGTTCTGAATGGAGTTCCCGATGTTGCCTTTCGACTGGACCTTTCCCTACCCGTCGCAAAAGATGCCGCTGCTGGCCGCCAACGCGGTCAGCACCAGCCAGCCCCTCGCCGCGCAGGCGGGGCTGCGCATGCTGTACGAAGGCGGCAATGCCATCGACAGCGCCATTGCCAGTGCGATTGCGCTGACCGTGGTGGAGCCGGTGATGAACGGCATTGGCGGGGACATGTTCGCGCTGGTCTGGCACGAGGGGCAGCTGTACGGGCTCAACTCCAGCGGCCGGGCGCCGGCGCGTTGGACCCTGGATCATTTCGCCGGGCACGACAGCATGCCCCAGGTGGGCTGGGATACGGTCACCGTGCCGGGCCAGGTCGCGGGCTGGAAGGCGCTGTCGGCCCGCTTCGGCAAGCTGCCGTTCGCGCGGCTGTTCGCGCCGGCCATCGAGTACGCTGAACAGGGCTTCCTGGTGTCGCCGCAGATCGCACGGCAATGGGCCGCACAGGTGCCGGTGCTGGCCGGCCAGCCTGGCTTTGCCAAGGCGTTCCTGCGCGACGGCAGGGCACCGCAGGCGGGCGAGCGCTGGCGCTTCCCGGAGCAGGCCGCCACGCTGCAGCGCATTGCCGAGAGCGATGGCGAGAGCTTCTACACGGGTGAACTCGCCGCGCGCATCGTCGCGTTCGCCGAGGAAACCGGAGGCGCCATCCGTGCCGACGACCTGGCCGCACATCGCGCCGCCTGGGTCCAGCCGATGGCGCAGCAGTTCCGCGGCTACACGCTCCATGAAATTCCCCCGAACGGCCAGGGCATCGCCGCGCTGATCGGCCTTGGCATCCTGGACCGCTTCGACGTGGAAGGCATGGGCTGCGACAGCGCCGGCTTCTATCACGCCAGCATCGAGGCGATGAAGCTGGCCTTCGCCGACCTGCACCGCCACGTGTCGGACCCGGCCACCATGCAGCACGCGCCCGCCGCCTTCCTGGATCCGGCCTATCTTGCCGAGCGCGCGGCGCTGATCGACATGAAACGCGCCGGCACACCTACCGCTGGCATCCCGAAGAGCGGCGGTACCGTCTACCTGTCCAGCGCGGATGCCGCGGGTTCGATGGTGTCGTATATCCAGTCAAACTACCGCGGCTTTGGCTCCGGCGTGGTGGTGCCCGGCACCGGCATCGCGCTGCATAACCGCGGCGCGGGCTTCAACCTCAAGCCCGGCCACGCCAACTGCGTGGCGCCGGGCAAGCAGCCGATGCACACCATCATCCCGGGCTTCGTTACGCGTAACGGCGCACCGGTGATGTCGTTCGGCGTGATGGGTGGCTCGATGCAGGCGCAGGGCCATGTCCAGATGATGGCGCGGCTTGCCGCCTTCGGCCAGAATCCGCAGGCCATGAGCGACGCCCCGCGCTTCCGCGTTGAGCACGGGCCGGTGGTGAATGTCGAGGCGCATCTGCCGCCGGATGTGGTCGCCACGCTGCGCGGCATGGGCCATCGCGTCGAGGTGGCGCCGCGCGACAGCCTGGAGTTCGGGTCGGCGCAACTCATCTACAAGGCGCCGGACGGCTACATCGCGGCCTCGGACTCGCGGCGCGACGGGCAGGCAGTGGGGTTTTAGGGGCGAGCCGCCCGCGGTCACAGCGGCGCCGGTTGAGGCTGGCTGGCAGGCGTGGCCGCGGCGGGCTTCTTGTTGTCAGTGCCGCTATATGAGAAGTACTTCGCCTTCGCGCCCCTGGCCCAGTACGCCACCGTGAAGTGCTTGCTGTCGCGCCCATAGAGCAACTCCAGGCTGCCATTGGCGGCGGACCACTCGGCATAGCCATTCTCCGCCGCGCCTTCGGTCTTGCGCAGGGACGCATAGCGCTCGTCGAGCTTCTTGCGCACCTCATCCAGCGCCGGGCGCTCGAACGTCATCGTGATCAGCGCCACGGTGTCCTGCGCATCGCAGTTCAGGATCACGCGCGTCAGGCCCTGCAGGTGGAAGCGCTCCAGGTGCCTGAGCTCGACGGCGTCGCCACCGGCCCACTCGGACTTGCCGGTCCTGGCGTGATTCTGCGGCGGCGCCAGGCGAGAGCACCTGGACTTGCCCAGCTCCAGTCCCAGCGGCGCAGCGGTGTTGCCGGCTGCGTCAGGCTGGGCAGGGGGCGCGGCATGGATCGAAACGGATGTCAGCAGGGTGGCGCAGAGCAGGGCGGCCTGCTGCAGGTTCAGGCGGGAAAGTGCTTTCACGGTCTTGAGGGAAGTTGTCAGCCGGGATTCTACGGCTTTCTTGTTTCCTGCCATGCATCTTCACGTCTGCCCGTGGTCCTTGCGTACCCGGTCTGCTTGTCGTATAGTCCTATTAATAGAACTATAGAAACAAGGCAGGAGCAAGGATGGAGACACCGACTGGAGCACTCGCTGGCGTCAAGGTCGTGGACATCACGGCGGTGTTCATGGGCCCCTCGGCCACTCAGATGCTCGGCGACCTCGGCGCGGATGTGATCAAGGTGGAGCCGCCCGCGGGCGATAGCACCCGTGGCATCGGGCCCTGCGGCAATGAGAAGATGGGGCCGCTTTTCCTCGGGCTGAACCGCAACAAGCGCAGCATCGTGCTGGACCTGAAGTCGCCGCAGGGGCGCGAGGCGCTGCTGCGCCTGGTGGCGGATGCGGACGTGCTGGCGTACAACGTCCGGCCCCAGGCGATGCAACGGCTCGGGCTGGACTACGAGACGCTGGCGCAGATCAATCCGCGCCTGGTCTATGTCGGCATGTTCGGCTTCTCGCAGCGCGGACGCTATGCCCCGCAAGCGGCGTTCGACGACCTGATCCAGGCCGCCACCGGGCTGCCCCAGGCGGTTGCCATGGGCACCGGCGACATTCCGCGCTATCTTCCGCTGACTATTGCCGACCGTTCCGTCGGACTCTATGCCTTCGGCGTGATCTGCGCCGCGCTCTACGCGCGGGCGACCTCCGGCCGCGGCCAGCGCGTCGATGTGCCGATGTTCGAAACCATGGTGCCTTACGTGATGGGCGACCATCTCTATGGCGAGACCTTCGTGCCAGCCAAGGGCGGATTCGGTTATCCACGCCTGCTGTCTCCCGAGCGCCGGCCTTACCGGACCCGCGACGGCCATGTCTGCTGCCTGATCTATCACGACCATCACTGGCGTGCCTTCCTGAAGGTGATCGGCAAGCCCGGCCTGTACGACACCGACCCGCGCTTCGCCGACATCACTACCCGGACGGCGCACATCACCGAGCTCTACGGCATGGTCAGCGACGAACTGGCCAGGCGGACCACGGAGGAATGGCAAGTGCTGCTGAAGGAGGCGGATATCCCGGTGTTCCCGATGCACACCTTTGAATCGCTGCTCGATGATCCGCACCTGAATGACATCGGCTTCTTCAGCGAATCCGACCACCCGGCGGTGGGCCGCATCCGCGAAATGTCGGTGCCCAGCGAATGGCACGGGACGCCGCCATCGCAGCGCCGCCATGCCCCGGCCCTGGGCGAGCATAGCCGCGAAGTGCTGCG
This sequence comes from Cupriavidus sp. FW305-3-2-15-C-LB2, assembly GCF_058787575.1. NCBI lineage: Bacteria > Pseudomonadati > Pseudomonadota > Betaproteobacteria > Burkholderiales > Burkholderiaceae > Cupriavidus > Cupriavidus sp. FW305-3-2-15-C-LB2. The sequence continues at coordinate 115,635 of NZ_JBYSZW010000013.1, read as the reverse complement.
CGAGGCCGGCTACAACGAGGCCGACATCGACAGCCTGATGGCATCCGGCGCATCGGGCGAACCGCGCCAGGCATCGGTGCATACGGCTGGCACGGCAAGCGAGGCCTGAACATGAATGAAGAACTCCTGTGCGAAGTCCGCGGCGCGGTCCTCTGGCTGACCATCAATCGGCCCGAGCGCCGCAACGCGATCAATCCGGTGGTACTGGACGGGTTGCACGCGGGGATCGACCGTGCCAACCACGACGACGCCATCCGCGCCGTGGTCATCACCGGTGCCGGAGACCAGGCCTTTTGCGCGGGCGCCGACCTGCAGAGCGGCAAGTCCTTTGCGTTCGACTATTCGGAGCCGAGCCAGCGGCTTGCCGACCTGCTGCGCTGCGCGCGGCGCTCCAACGTGCCGCTGATCGCGCGCGTCAATGGCGCCTGCATGGCTGGCGGCATGGGGCTGATGGCCATGTGCGACATGGCGGTGGCCAGCGAGCGGGCTGTGTTCGGCCTGCCCGAGGTCAAGGTGGGGGTGTTCCCGGCGCAGGTGCTGAGCGTGCTGCAGCATCTGGTGCCGCGGCGCGTGCTCAATGAGCTGTGCCTCTGCGGCGAGCCGCTGACCGCGCAGGAAGCGCTGGCGGCAGGGCTGGTCAACCACGTCAGTACGGATCTGGACGGCAAGCTTGACTGGCTGCTGGGCCGGCTGCTCGACAAGGCGCCCGCTGCGATCCGGCGCGGGCTCTATACCCTCAAGCATATCGATGCGATGTCCTTCGAGCAGTCGATGGCGTTCACGGAAAGCCAGATCGGCCTGTTCGCCATGACCGAGGACGCGCGCGAGGGCCAGCTCGCCTTCCGCGAAAAGCGCAAGCCGAACTGGACCGGCAAGTAAGAGAAAGGCAAGGAGACAGGACCATGCATGACAAGACAGTGCGCATCGGCGGCGCTTCCGGATTCTGGGGCGACAGCAGCGTGGGCGCGCCGCAACTGGTGCGCCATGGCGGGATCGACTACCTGGTGTTCGACTACCTTGCGGAGCTGACCATGTCCGTGCTGGCCGCGGCTCGCCTGCGCAAGCCGGAGCTTGGCTACGCCACCGACTTCGTCACGGTGACGATGAAGACCTTGTTGCGGGAGATCGTTGAGTGCAACATCCGCGTGGTCAGCAATGCCGGCGGCATCAATCCGCAGGGCTGCGCGCAGGCGCTGGCGGCGATCGCCGCCGAGCAGGGCATTGCGGTGCGCATCGCCGTGGTCGAGGGCGATGATGTCATGCCGCTGGTGGCATCGCTGCGCGAGGCAGGCATCACCGACATGCAGAAGGGCTTGCCGCTGCCGGACAAGCTGGTCAGCGCCAATGCCTATCTCGGCGCGCTGCCGGTCTGCAAGGCGCTGGACCAGGGCGCGCAGATCGTCATTACCGGCCGCTGCGTGGACAGCGCGGTGACCCTGGGCGTGCTGATGCACGAATTCGGCTGGCAGGCGCACGATTATGACCGGCTGGCGCAGGGCAGCCTGGCCGGCCACATCATCGAGTGCGGCTGCCAGGCGACAGGCGGGCTGCATACCGACTGGGAGCAGGTGCCGGACTGGCCGAACATCGGCTATCCGGTGGTGGAGTGCCGGGCGGACGGCAGCTTCCTGGTGGGCAAGCCACCCGCTACCGGCGGACTGGTCACAACTGCCACGGTGGGCGAGCAGGTGCTGTACGAGATCGGCGACCCTTCGGCCTATCTGTTGCCGGACGTGACCTGCGATTTCACGCAGGTGGCGCTGCGCCAGGCCGGGCCGGACCTGGTCGAGGTGCGCGGCGCCCGTGGGCGTGCGCCGGGCAACTGCTACAAGGTCAGTGCCACCTATATGGAAGGCTTCCGCTGCAATGCCCAGCTGACCATCGTCGGCATTGACGCGGCGGCCAAGGCCGAGCGCACGGCCGAGGCCATCCTGGCCCGCACGCGCAGGCTCTTCGCGGAAAACGGCTGGGGCGACTACACCCGCACCCGGGTCGAAGTGCTGGGAGCCGAATCCTGCTTCGGGCCGCACGCTGCGGCGCGCCATACCCGCGAGGCCATCATGCGGCTTGCGGTCACGCATCCCGAGAAGGCGGCGCTTGAACTATTCGCCCGCGAAATCGCGGCGGCCGGCACGAGCTGGTCGCCCGGCACCACGGGATCGGGCGGTGGACGCGCCAGCCCGTCGCCATCGATCCGGCAATACGCCTTCCTGCTGGACAAGGGTGCGCTGTCGCCGACGGTGGTCATGGATGGCGTGTGGACTGCCGTCTCCATCCCGGCCGGGCACGCAGCGACGGACGCCGCCGCCCCTGCCGCGGCGCAGGCTGCCGCCATCCCTGCCGGTGGCGACCGCATTGAAGTCCCCCTGGTCCGGCTTGCCTACGGGCGCAGCGGCGACAAGGGCGATATCTCCAATATCGGCCTGATTGCGCGCCGGCCGGAATACCTCCCGCTGCTGCGCGCCGAGGTCACGGCGGCGCGCGTGGCCGACTGGCTGGGCCACCTGGTGCTGGGGCCGGTCTCGCGCTATGACCTGCCGGGCTTCGACGCGATGAACTTTGTCTGCGAGTCGGCGCTCGATGGCGGCGGCATGGCATCGCTGCGCAATGACCCGCTAGGCAAGGGGATGGCGCAGATCCTGCTGACGATGCCGGTGCGCGTGCCGCGGAGCCTGCTGTCATGACACGCGCCAGCGCCAAGGTCGCAGCCAATGGCGGCATCGCGCTGGCCGACGATAACGCCGGCGGCGTGACCCGCTACCGGCAACTGGCAAGCGTGCTGCGCCACAAGATCGTCGCCGGCGAGTATCCGGTCGGGTTCCAGCTGCCCACGGTCGAGCACCTGGCGCAGGCGTACGGCCTTGCCAAGGTCACCGTGCGGCAGGCCTTTGCCTTGCTGACCGAGGAAGGGCTGATCAGCAGCCAGCGCGGGCGCGGCACGCACGTCATCATGGTGCCGTCCGGCCCGGGCGAAGGCATGCGCTCGGCCATCAACGATGTCTCGGTTGGCGCCAGCGGCCTCGAGATCCGCATCCTGGAAAAGCGCAAGAACATGGCCCTGCCGCCCGGCCTTGCCACCTGCGGCGCGCCGATGGACCGCTACGTGATGCTGCGCAAGCTGCACGTGCATGACGGGATGCCGTTCTGCCTGATCGAGCTGTATGTGGCCGACGCGGTGTTCGCCAGGTTCCCGCGCGGCGCTGAGAAGCATCACAAGATTGCCCACTTGCTGCGGGAGCAGCTGGGCGACCGGCTTGGCACGATGCGCCAGACCATGACCGTTGAGCCGGCCGACGCCATGCTGGCGCGCGACCTGGACTATGCCTTCGCGGCACCGGTCGCGCGCATTGTCCGTACCACGCTGGATATCGACGGCAACGTGCTCACGGCGGGCCGCTTCTGGTACCGCGGCGACCGCTTCATCCTCGACGTGGAGATGCCCGCGCAGCTTACCGAGCGCTACCCCGAACTGGCCGTGCCGAAAGCTGCTGCCCGGCAAGACGACTAACCAGGAGACAACGCATGACATCGCAATTCGTACGACGCGCCGCCGATGTGCCCGCCTATTCCCCGGCCAACCATACCGGAACCGCCAACCAGCGCGTGATCGGCAGGGAGACGGTCGGCGCGCGGCGCATCGAAGTGCTGTTGGGCACGATTTCTCGCGGCCATGGCGCCTTGCCCCATGCGCATCCGAACCTGGAGCAGGCGTCCTACCTGCTGGCGGGCGAGGGCATCGGCGAGGTCGCCGGCAGGGCGCGCACCCTGCGTGCGGGCGACTGGGGTTTCAATCCGATGGGCGTATTCCACCGCTTCGAGGTCGTCAGCGACGAGCCGGTGCAGGTCATGGTGGTGTACGCCCCACCGTACAGCGAAAACCCGAACGCGGCCGTGGTGGCCAGCGCAGCGGATGATCCCCGCTGCAGCGCGCAGGCGGACAGCCTGCGCGAGGTGCCGATGCATGAGGCGGCCCAAAGCCTGCCTCACTACCATCGCGTCCGTGCCAGGCCCGTGATTACGCGCGACACGGTCGGCGCTCGGCATCTGGATATTCGCGCACTGGAGCTCGAAGCCACGGGCGGTGCCGAAGCGCACTCGGTGGCGGCGACTGAGCAGGTGCTGTTCCTGCAGTCGGGTTCGGTCAGCGGCGAGATCAACGACCAGCAGTTCACCGCGACGTCGGGGGACTGGGTCTTTGTGCCGGAGGGCGGCACTTTCAGCTTTGCGGCGCAAGGTGGCCCGTGCGAGGCCATCCTGGTGCGGGCGCACGACGCGGTGCCCTGAATCCGGCCCGCGCAGGGCCCAGACAATGAACAGATGCCAAAGGCACGAGGAGACAGACCATGATTCATCCATGCATGCGTAAAGTGGCCATCGGGCTGCTGTTGCCGCTGGCCGCGGCCACAGCCGCGACGGCGCAGGCCGCGGACGCCAGCCAATATCCGGACAAGCCAGTCCGCGTCATCGTGCCGTTTCCCGCGGGCAGCGGCACCGACAGCAGTGCGCGCTTTGTCGCCGAGCGGATCACCGCGCAGACGGGCAAGCCCGTGGTGGTGGACAACCGTCCGGGCGCCAACGGCTTCATTGCCGCCAAGGCCGTGGCCGGCGCAACCGGCGACGGCTACACCATGCTGGTGACGACCAACACCACGCATGCTGCCAATGCGTCCTTGTTCAAGAAGCTTCCTTATGACCCGATCAAGGATTTCGCCCCGGCATCGCTGATCGCCAAGAGCGGGCTGGTATTGGTGGTGCCGCCCGACAGTCCGGTACGCACGCTGGCAGACCTGACGGCGCTGGCCAAGGCAAGAAATGGGACGCTGACGTTTGCCAGCGGCAGTTCGTCGACCCGCATCGCTAGCGAGCTCTACAAGATGCTGGCCGGCGTGCAGGCGCTGCATGTGCCCTACAAAGGGGTGCCGCTGGCCCTGACCGACCTGATGGGGCACCAGATCGATTTCATGATCTCCGATATTTCTCCGGCCATGACGCTGATCCAGGGCGGCAAGCTGCGCGCGGTCGCGGTGACCACTGCGCAGCGCAATCCGGTACTCAAGGATGTCCCCACGATGGCTGAGAGCGGCCTGCCCGGCTATGAGATGGTGGCATGGTCGGCGGCCTTCTTCCCGGCCGGGACGCCGAAGCCCGTGGTGGACCGCATGAGCGAACTGATGCGGAACGGCCTGACCGGGCCGGCTGCCACCGACTACTTTGCCCGCACCGGAGGTCAGCCTGCGCCATCGACGTCCGAGGAACTGGCCGCCTTTGTCCGCAGCGAGACCCTGAAATGGGCCAAGGTGATCAAGGCAGCGGGAATCGAGCCCGAGTGACGTAGAGGGGGGGCGTTGATGCGCAGAACGCCTCCTGCAGGCCTGCCCCTACACCTCAGGTGCTTGCGCCGGCATGAAGCGCCGGGTAGCGGCCCAGAACACCAGTGCCAGCAAGCTGACCACGGCGCCCAGCGCGCACACGCCCCGCCAGCCGGCAGCATCATAGACCGCCGTGGTGGCAATCGCGCCCAGCCCGCTGCCCGCCGCGTAGAACAGCATGTACGCGCCGACCAGCCGGCTGTGCGCCGCGGCATCGGTGCGGAAGATCATGCTCTGGTTGGTGACGTGGATGGCCTGGCCGCCCAGGTCGAGCAGCACGATGCCGATGGCCAGCGGCCACAGCGAGGTCTCCAGCCATGACAGCGGCAGCCAGGCCGCCACCAGCAGCACCAGTGCCGCGAGCGTGGTGCGCTGCCCGAAGCCCTGGTCCGCCCAGCACCCCGCACGCGCAGCCGCCAGGGCGCCCACCGCGCCAACCAGCCCGAAGGCGCCGATGGCCGTATGCGAGAGCCCATAGGGCGGAGCGCTCAGCGGCAATACCAGCGCGCTCCACAAGATGTTGAACGCCGCGAACATCAGCAGCGCGATCGTTCCCCGGATCTGCAAGACCCGGTCGCGGCGCAGCAGCAGGAACATCGATGCGACCAGGCTGGCGTATCGCATGCGCTGGCCGGCGCTGGCCACCACTGGCAGCGTGCGCCATAGCAGCCATGCAAGCACCAGCATCGCCGCTGCGGCGCAGACATAGACGTTGCGCCACCCGGCCACGTCGCTGACGCCGCCGGCCACGACACGCGCCAGCAGCAGTCCGATAAAGACACCGCTCTGCGCGGTGCCGACCACGTGCCCGCGCTCATGCGGTCCTGCAGCCGCGGCCGCATAGGCGATCAATCCCTGGGTCATGGCGGTGCCGAGCAAGCCGGTCAGGAGCATCCCCGCCAGCAGCACCGTAACGGACGGCGCCAGCGCCACGGCAGCCAGCGCGCCGGCCAGGGCAAGCACCTGTGCCAGCATCAGGCGGCGGCGTTGCACCAGGTCGCCCAGCGGCACCAGCAACAGCAGCGCCAGGGCACAGCCAAGCTGGGTGGCGGTGACCACTCCGCCGATGGCCCCGGCGCTGATGGAGAAATCCGCCATCAGCGCATCCAGCAGCGGCTGGGCGTAATAGACATTGGCGACGCTCAGGCCGCTGGCGCAGGCGAACAGCAGCACCGCGCCGCGCGGCAGGTTCGCACACGGTGTCGCAGGGCAAGTCGGAGGCGGTGCCGTCACCGGCGTAGCGGGGGAGGTTTTCATACCAGTCCATGTGGTTGCAAAACAAAACCAGTTGAAGCGTAAGCGTACTGGTTTTAAAATGCAACTACATTGACGGGCTGCACAGCCCCAAGGCAACCAAGACATGGCCACCCGCAAAGACCCGAGCGATGAAACCTGCCCCGTTGCTCGTACCCTGGAACTGGTCGGCGAGCGCTGGTCGCTGATGATCGTGCGCGATGCCTTCGACGGCATGCGCCGCTTCAGCGACTTCCAGCGCAGCCTGGCGGTCGCGCGCAACATCCTGTCCGACCGCCTGCGCCGGCTGGTGGAAGCCGGCATCCTGACGACGCAGCCGGCTTCCGATGGCAGCGCGTATCACGAGTATGTGCTGACGAAGAAGGGAGAGAGCCTGTTCCCCATCGTATTGGCCTTGCGCCAATGGGGCGAACAACATCTGTTTGCGCGCGGCGAGCGGCGCTCGCTGATGGTGGAGAAGCGGACCGGGAAGCCGGTGCCGCTGATGATACCCTGGACCAGCGACGGTGATGTGCTGTTGCCCGGGGAAACGGAAGTGCGCAAGCCGCGCTAGGAGGGGGCGGCGGCGAGGTCGTCAACAGTCGCCGCGCTTTGCAGCGCGGGCGACCTGCTGCTGCCTTCAGCTGCCCCGATAAGTCCCGAAGCTCCACGGCGAACACAGCAACGGCACATGGTAGTGCTGCACGGCGTCCGCGATGGTAAAGCGCACGGGAACAATATCGGCGAACACGTCGGGGGTGCGGAAGTAGTCCGCTACCCAGAAGCGCAATTCGAACTCGCCGGTGCGCGCCTGCGCCGGCGGCAGCATCGGCGCGTCGGTGCGGCCGTCGTGGTTGGTGCGGGTGCGCGCGATCAGCCGCGGGGGCTGGGTGGCAACGTCGAACAGTTCCACCTGCATGCCGGCCACGGGGCGGCCCAGGGATACGTCGAGCACATGTGTGCTGATGCCTGCCATGATGCGTTGGTCTCCGGGTTGGGCCGCGGCGTCAGCTGCCGCGGTAGTAGTTGTAGCTCCACGGCCCGAACAGCACGGGCAGGTGGATGCGCTGGCTGGCGTCGGTGACGCGCAGGCGCAGCGGGATCTTCGACAGGAACGACGGTTGCGGCAGGCTGGCCTTGCGCGCGGCAAAGTACTCGTCCGCGTGCAGGATCAGCTCATAGGTGCCGGTGCGGTAGCTGTCGCCGATCAGCAGCGGCGGTTCGCTGCGGCCGTTGGCGGCCAGCGTGACGGTCTGCAGCGGCGTGCGCTGGCCATTGTCGATGCGGAACATCTCCACGCGCATGCCGGCCGCGGGCGTGCCGTTATAGGTGTCCAGCGCGTGCAGCGTCAGGCGCGGGCTCAGGCCGCCTTGCTGCACCGGTGCAGCGGTCTGGTTGGGGGCCGCCGCATCGGGCGTTGCGCCCCAGCTGGCGCCAGCCAGCAGCGCGCCGCCGCCCAGCGTCATCGATTGCAGCGCGAAGCGCCGGCGGGTGGGATCGAAGCTATGGTTGTCCATGTCAGGCCCCTTGCTTGCCGTGCTTGCCCAGCTTGCGGATGCCGGCCAGCACCAGCACCGCGGCCAGCACCTCGATCACCGCCACCAGGTACAGGCCGGAGGTGAGCTTGCCGGTGGTGTTCTTGATCAGCCCCATCACATAAGGCGCGCCAAAGCCGGCCAGGTTGGCCACCGAGTTGATCAGGGCCACGCCCACCGCGGCGGCGCTGCCCGCCAGGTAGCGGTTGGGCAGCTGCCAGAACACGGGGATGGCGCTCATGGTGCCGACCAGCGCGGCAGTCATGGCGAGCAGTGCGATCACCGGCGACAGCACCTGCGCGCCCAGCAGCACGGCCAGCACCGCCATGGCACCGCCACCGACCAGCGCCGAGCCGCTGAAGTGCCAGCGCACTTCATTGCGGCGGTCGGAATGCGCGCCATTGAGGATCATGCCGGCGGCGCCGCACAGGTAGGCCACGGCCGCAATCCAGCCCACCGCCATTGGCGTGGTGAAGCCCACGTCCTTGATGACGGTCGGGATCCAGAAGGTCAGCGTCGAGTTGGCGCACAGCAGGCAGAAGTAGATCGCGATCAGCAGCCACACCTTGGGGTTGGTGAAGAGCGTGCGCCAGTCGTGGCCGCGCTCGCCCAGGGCGGCGTTGTCGCGCTTGAGGGCGTCCTGCAGCACGCGCTTCTCGTCGTCGGAGAGCCAGCGCGCCTGCTCCGGCTTGTCGGTCATGTAGAACCAGGCAAAGATGCCGGCCAGCACCGACGGGATGCCTTCCAGGATGAACAGCCACTGCCAGCCGTGCATGCCGCTCACGCCAGCCATGCCGGTCATGATCCAGCCGGCCAGCGGCCCGCCCAGCACGCCGGCGATGGCCGACGCGGACATGAAAGTGCCGAAGGCGCGCGCGCGGCGCTGCGACGGATACCAGTAGGTCAGGTACAGGATCACGCCCGGGTAGAAGCCGGCTTCGAACGCGCCCAGCAGGAAGCGCAGGATGTAGAACTGCGTGGGCGTGGTGACAAAGCTCTGCAGCATGCAGATCACGCCCCAGCAGATGGTGATGCGCATGATCGTCTTCTTGGCGCCGATCTTCTGCAGCAGCATGTTCGACGGCACCTCGAAGAAGAAGTAGCCAAGGAAGAAGATGCCCGCGCCCAGCCCGTACACGGCCTCGCTGAACTGCAGCGCGTCCAGCATCTGCAGCTTGGCGAAGCCGATGTTGACCCGGTCCAGCCAGGCCAGTACCCACAGCACCCCAAGGAAGGGCAGCAGGCGCCAGGTTACCTTGCGGTAGACGCTGTCCTCGGCGTCGTCGGCGGTGCCGGCGAATACCGGGATGCCTTGTTTCGTGATCGACATGATGTCTCCTGTCTTGTCGTGTTCTGCCAGGTCTTGCTTGGCGGCGGTGCATGCCGTCCGCCGGGTTGGGAGCAAGTATATGAATGGCCCGCCAATGCGAAACGAGGGGGCTGGTATAGGCCCCATAGCAGCACCGATATGGGCTGCAATCCCTTGTGTGGCGCGGGTTTGCGGGCGACTGGGCTGACCCTCGGCGTACCTATGGATTACCCTAGTTAGGGCGTTTTCCGGGGTGCGCGCACGCGCGCCGGGCAGGGTCGTCCGGGTTGTACCGGTTGCCGCGCGGTGCGCGACACGCTACAAAGTTGCCATTGCCCGGCATGGCGTTGCCGCCCGGAGCGGCGGCGGCCGCACCCGCCAGGCCTCCACTTTTGCTGCCACGGACCCAACATGATTCGCGCCGACGACCCGTTCGATACCTACCTGCTGCGCGTGCTGTGCATCCTGATCGCCGAGCAGAGCGTGTCGCGCACCGCGATCCGCCTGAACCAGTCGCAGCCGGCCATCAGCGCCGCGCTCAAGCGCCTGCGCGCGATCTTCAACGACCCGCTGCTCACGCGCGAGAAGAACGTGATGGTGCCGACCGAGCGCGCGCTGCAGCTGGCGCGCAATGCCCAGGCCGCGCTCAGCGCGCTGGACAACCTGCTGGTCTCGGACGAGCGCTTCGATCCCGCCACCACCGAGCAGAGCTTCGTGGTGGCCATGCCTGATTACCTGGCGCCGCCGTTCTTCGCGCACGTGGTGCGCGCGGTGCGGCGTGCGGCGCCGCACGCGCGGCTGTCGGCGCTGCCGCTGGGGGCCACCTTCGATTACGAGCAGGCGCTGTCGGCGGGTACGGTCGACATCGTGATCGGCAACTGGCCCAACCCGCCTGAGCACCTGCATCTGTCGGTGCTGCTGGAAGACGAGGTGGTGTGCGTGGTGGCGCAGGACAGCGTGCATGCGCAGCCCGGCAAGTTTACGGCCCAGGCCTACCTGGGCGCCTCGCATATCGTGCCCACGCCATATTCGCGCGACCAGCGCGGCCTGGTCGATGCCGGCCTGAGCACCATGCGCGTGCACCGGGACAACCGCGTCAGCTGTCCCTACTTCAACCTGGCGCCCAGCCTGATCCCGGGCACCGACCTGATCCTGACCACCGCGCGCCATTTCGCCAACTACCATGCGCAGCATGTGCCGCTTGCGGTGCTGGAGCCGCCGATCGAGTTCCCGTTCATGCGCTTCTACCAGCTGTGGCACCCGTCGCGCCACCGCTCGGCCGCGCACGTCTGGCTGCGCGGCATGCTGACCGCCGCCTCGCAGGAGCTGCGCGACCTGCGCGATATGCGCCGCTAGCGGTATCGGTTTCTGTTATGGGATCTATAGGGCGCGGGCTCTCGCCGCTGCGGCGGGCCGTTCCTATACTCGGCCCCGTATCCAATGATTCCCCATGCGCGGGATCCCTACGGGAGAAGCATCCATGTCTCAACCACTCGACCTGGCGTCGGTCAACGCCCTGGACGAAGCGGCCTTTGCCGATGCCTTCGGCAGCGTGTTCGAACACTTTCCGCAGGCTGCCGAGGGCGCCTGGGCGCAGCGGCCGTTCGCATCGGCAACGGCGCTGCATGGCGCCATGATGGACGTGGTGCGCAAGCTTGACGAACCGCGCCAGCGCGATTTCCTGAACCTGCACCCGCAGCTGTCGGCACGCAATATCCGCGCGGGCACGATGACCGCCGATTCCAACGCCGAGCAGAAGAGCGCCGGCCTGGACGCGATGTCGGCGCAGCAAGAGGCCGCGCTGGACCAGCTTAACGCGGACTACCAGGCGCGCCATGGCTTCCCGTTCATCATCTGCGTGCGCCACTACACCCGCGAAGGCATCTTCGCCGCGTTCGAACGCCGGCTTGGCCGCAGCACGCAGCAGGAGCTTGACGAAGCGCTGGCACAGATCGCCGCGATCACGCGAGGGCGGCTGGCGGCGCGGCTGGCCGGTTGAGTCCAGCGCCTATCCAAAGGCCTCAAGCGCCAGCGCCAGCATCCCCACCAGGATGAGGCTGGCGGCCCAGACCGCCTCCAGGTTGAACCAGCTCCGCGATACGAACTTCAGTCCCAGGTAGCGGTAGACCAGCCACGCCATGGCGCCGCCCACGGCGAACATGGCCAGGGTGTGGATGACGGAAACCAGCAGCGCCATGCCCAGGTTGGCGCTGGCGAGCGTGGCGGCGGCCTGGTGCCCCAGGTCCGTCTCGGCACGGCAGAGGCCAAGATAGATCGGCACCAGCATCAGGCCGGCGCCATGCGCGATCGCCACCGCGAACGACCATAGCGCCAGCCGCGATGGCGCGATGCGCACCAGTGCGCGCGGGTGGCCTCGCCTGAGCAGCAGCACGATGCCGCAGCCGATCAGCAGCACGCTGGCGCCGATGCGGATCTGCGCTTGCCAGGCGACCAGGGCCGCCAGCATGCCGAAAGGCAGCGTCACCGCCAATACCGCAAGCGCATGCCCGAAAGCCAGGTACCCGAGCGCGGCAAGGAGGGCGCGGCTGCTATGCGCCAGCAAGCCGTTCGATACCGCCAGCGGCCAGCCCATGGCCGGGTTGATGCCGTGATAGAGGCCGCTGGCCAGCACTGCCGACCAGAGACCGATCTGTTCCCAGGCGTGACCGGTCAAGCCTTGACCGAGGGATAGCAAAACGAGTCGGTCGAGCAGTCGCCGCCTTCCAGCCGGATCTGGTGCGCGCGGTAGCCTTCCGGAAACTCGACCCAGTAGTCATCGGCCAGCGTCAGCCCGCCGTCCGGGCCGGCATGCGCCATGACTTGCGTGCCGGGGATGCCGTCTGGGTAGAACTGGTTGTCCCAGGTGGAGTAGAGCGAGTTGGTCCAGTAGACGCGCTTGCCGTCGCGGCTGATCTCGACCATCTGCGGGCCGCCGGCGAATGGCTTGCCGTTGGGATGCGGCGTGCGCCGGACGATGCCGCCGATATGGACCGACCCAGAAAGCCTGGGCTTGCGCGGATCGGTCACGTCGTACTGCCGCATTTCGCCGGTGCCCCAGCAGGACACGTAGAGGAACTTGTCGTCGAGGGACAGATCGATATCGGTCACCAGCGGCGGCACGGCACCGAAGCCCTGCAGCAGCGGCGGCAGCAGGCTTGCATCGGCGGCTTCGGGGGGGATGGTTGCGGTCTTCTCGGCGTGGAACTTGCCGCCTTCGCGCCACCAGGTCCAGATCGAGCCCTCCAGGTTGGTGGTATCGACCACCACGCCAACAAAGCCGTATTCCCGGATCGGATCATGCGCAGGCCTGACTTCCAGCGCCATCTGGTGGTTGGCGCCCAGGTCGATGGTCTGCACGTTGCGGCGCGCCCGCAGGTCCCAGAAATGCAGCTTGTGCCCGTAGCGGTTGCCCAGCAGGTCCTCGGGCACCAGACCGTTCTCGAACTGCGGCGGCAGGGCCCATTCGCTCGACACCATGTAGTCGCGCGGCAGGTTCCACCAGAAGTCGTAGTGCTTCTCCTGTTCGCCGCGGTCGATTTCCCAGCGGCCGAGCACGTCGAAGGTCTCGCAGTCCATGATGAAGATGCCGGGCGCGCCGTCCGTGCCATCCGGGCCACCGCCCCCGAGCGTGCTGACGTAGATGCCCTCCGGCCCGCAGTGCACGGTATGGGGCCTGGAGTAGCCGGTCTTGCGGAAGATCTCGTCCGGCTCAACGATCTTGTGGATCCGTGCCTGGGTCGGGTGCGGCTTGGTGTCGATGATATACAGGCGCGAAGAGCGCATGCCCGGAATGATCAGGTAGCGCCGTTCGAGAAACGCGTGGCCGGTCAGCGGCGACAACGACGACGAGCACGCATTCCAGCCGAAATGGTGCAACTCGTCGCCCTTGTTGGTCATCGGCACGGTATGCACCACCTGGCTGTAGGTGGGCGAGCCGGGTTTGGCGTCGATCACCGCGAGCGCGTCTGGCTGCGAGGCGTCGGGGCTTAGCAGCACCGTATAAGCAAATGATTCCGCTGGTGCGCTGATCGCGAGTTCCGGCGAGGCGTGAAATGTCGGATCTGGCCGCATGTTCATGGGGAGCCCTCCTGGTTTTGCAGGACGTCGCAACGTCGCCGGTACATCACTTGCCCTTGGCGCGTGGCCAAGGTGCAGGGTAAGCCTACTTAGCCTAGGTCGTTCTCAATACCGAGTCAAAGGCGGCGCAGGCGCGGCAAGTGAATAACCCCCAGGGGGGCTTATTCATGCTGGCAAAAGATTCGCTTCGTGAAATAGAGATTTACGAAATGCCATAAATCAAGCAGAAACGGGGTTCCGGGCCAGCGCGCGCAACGCGCGCCACCCGGTATCAGCGAAACGATCAGCGAAATGGAAACCCAAGCAATGGATGCGGTGAAACCTCAAGGTGAGGGCGATGATGAGTTCTGCCTGGACAATCCGGCACTGGAGAGCATCGGTGTCAGGATCACCCGGTGGCGCGACGACTATGTGGAACTTGAGCTCCCGCTCGCGCCCAATATGCTCAACCGCAGCCGGGTGGTGCATGGCGGCACCATCTGCACCTTGCTCGACGCCGCCACTGGCTATTCGGGCCTTTACTCGGCGCCGGGCGAGGCCGCGCGCCATGCGGTCACGCTGTCGCTGACCTCGAACTTCCTGAGCAACGGCACGGGCAAGCTGCTGACCGCAAAGGGCATGGTCGACCGGCGCGGGCGCTCGATCTTCTTCTCGCGCGCAGAGGTGTGGCTGGATGGGGAGCTGCTGGTGGCAACCGGCGTCGCCACGATGAAGTACCTGAAGTAGGCAGCCCGTCTCAGGCGCCGTCCTGGCGCCAGCGTGTCGGCGACTTGCCGAACTGTGCCGCGAACCAGCGCGAGAATGCGCTGGGTTCCGAGAACCCCAGCAGCGTGGCGACCCGGGCCAGCGGCCGCTGCGGATCCTGCAGGTAGCGTTGCGCAAGCTCGCGGCGCACCTCATTGACCAGTGCGGAGAAGGTGTCTCCATCCTGCTCCAGCTGGCGCTGCAGCGTGCGCGGACTGATGCCAAGGCTTTGCGCGACCTGTTCCACCGCGCCGCGCCCGCGCGGCAACAGCTGTTGCAGGGTGCGCCGGACCTCGGCAGCGATCGAAGGCTTGCCGGCCCCCGGCTGCAGGTCGAGGAAGCCCCTGGCATACCCGGCCAGGCTGGCATCGGCCAGCGGGTTGATGCGATCCAGGTCGCCGCTGGCGAGCACCAGCCCGTCGAACTCCGAACCGAACTCAATGTGTTGCCCGAACAGGCGCCTGTGGATTTGCAGGTCGGCCGGCGCCGCATGGGCGAAGTGCACGCTGTGCGGCTTCCAGGACGCGCCCAGGATGGCGCGGATCAGGCTGTACAGGGCGGCAACGGTCAGCTCCACGGCCTGCCTGCCGGGCTGGTGCCGGCCGGTCTGCAACGTCACATGCAGCACCGTGATCTCGGGGTACTCCGTGACCAGGATGGAGATGGAGTCGCTGAGCCAGTGGCGGTAGCGCTCGATCTCCGCCAGCGCGTGGCGCAGCGTGGGCTGGTGCTGCAGCAGCAGGCTGACCGGGCCGAAGTCTGACAGGCGCCACGATTCCCCCACCATCAGGCCAAGCGAATGGCAGGCGGTGACCCGGGCCGAGGCCTCCAGCACTTCGGCCAGGCGCGCTTCCGGGATGCGCAGGTCCGGGGTGTACAGGCAGGCCTGGTCCAGGCCGGCCTGGGCCACCATGCGCACCGGATCCAGGCCCGCGCCCCGGGCAATCTCCAGGTATTTGGTCAGGGAAGCGCTGCGAACAAGGACGGTCATAAGGCTGCCGCGAGAGTGGGTGGGGGCGTCGGTCGTGTCCGTCATCAAATGTCAAATCCTGGCGCGATCGGTCAAGGGTGCCGCGCCATGGCTGTCTGACAATCGTTACCGTCGCGCCAATGATAGCGGCGCGGGCAGGACACGACAATCAGGAGACAGCCTTGGCAAAAGCCATTCGCATGTACGAGACCGGAGGGCCCGAAGTCCTCCGCTATGAGGACGCCGAGGTAGGCGACCCGGGCCCGGGCGAGGTACGGATCCGCCACGCCGCCGTCGGGCTGAACTATGCCGACACCTACTTCCGCAACGGCACCTACCCGGTGCCGCTGCCCGGCGGCATGGGCGTGGAGGCAGCCGGCGTGGTGCAGGCGGTGGGGCCGGGCGTGACCCATGTCGCGGAGGGCGATCGCGTCACATACACCGGCTTTATCAACACCCTGGGTGCGTACAGCACCGAGCGCCTGGTGCCCGCCGCACCGCTGATCCGCCTGCCGGAAGCGATCAGCTTCGAGACCGCGGCGGCGATGACCATGCGCGGCCTGACCTCCGCCTACCTGATGCGCCGCATCTACCCGTTCCAGGGTGGCGAAGCCATCCTGCTGCACGCGGCTGCCGGCGGCGTGGGACTGATCGTCTCGCAATGGGCCAGGCTGCTCGGCCTGACCGTGATCGGCACCGTCTCGACCGAGGCCAAGGCAGAGGTGGCGCGCGCCCATGGCTGCGACCACATCATCAACTACAGCCATGAGGACGTGGCAAAGCGGGTGCGGGAGCTGACCGATGGCGCGGGCGTGTCCGTGGTCTTCGACAGCGTGGGCAAGAGCACCTTCATGGCCTCGCTGGACTCGCTGAAGCGGCGCGGGTTGATGGTCTGCGTCGGCACGGCCTCCGGCACCATCCCGCCGTTTGATCCGCAGCTGCTGGCGAGGAAGGGTTCGGTCTACCTGACCCGTCCGGCGCTGGCCGACTACATTGCGGACCCCGCCGAAAAGGCCGAACTGGCTGCCGAGGTGTTCGGCCACGTTGCCGCTGGCCGTATCCGCATCGAAATCAACCAGCGCTATGCGCTGCAGGATGCCGTGCAGGCCCACCGCGACCTGGAATCACGCAAGACCACCGGGTCTTCGATCTTTGTGCTGTAAAGGAGCGTCCCCATGCGAGCCCAACCGCTTACCTGCAATATCGGCGCCGAAGTCAGCGGCGTCAGCCTGGCCGATGCCGCGCGCGACGACGCGCTGTTTGCCGAGATCAAGTCCCTGCTGCTCACGCACAAGGTGCTGTTCCTGCGCGACCAGGAAATCTCCCGCGCGGACCACGTGGCGTTCGCGCGCCGCTTCGGCGAACTGGAAGACCATCCCGTCGCCGGCAGCGATCCCGATCATCCAGGGCTGGTCCAGATCTATCGCAGCGACAAGCGCGAGAACTACGAGAACAGCTACCACACCGATGGCAGCTGGCGCGAAACCCCGCCCATGGGCTGCGTGCTGCGCTGCATCGAATGCCCGCCGGTCGGCGGCGACACCATCTGGGTCAACATGGCGGCGGCCTACGAGCACCTGCCCGAGGAAATCAAGCAGCGCATCGCCGGCCTGCGCGCCAAGCACAGCATCGAGCATTCGTTCGGCGCGGCGATGAGCCCGGAAAAGCGCGCCAGCCTTGCCGCGCAGTACCCCATGGTCGAGCACCCGGTGGTGCGCACGCATCCGGAAACCGGCGAGAAGGCGCTCTACGTCTGCGGCTTCTCCACGCATTTCGCCAACTTCCATACGCCCGAGAACGTGCGCTACGGACAGGACAAGACCCCGGGCGCCAGCCATCTGCTGAACTACCTGATCAGCCAGGCGGCGATTCCCGAATACCAGGTGCGTTTCCGCTGGCAGCCCAACAGTGTGGCCATCTGGGACAACCGCTGCACCCAGCACTACGCGGTGCAGGACTACTGGCCGGCGCCGCGCAAGATGGAGCGCGCCGCCATCATCGGCGACAAGCCGTTCTGAGGCGCACCAGCCGCCGCCAGGCCACGTGCCTTTATCAATGGAGACATGCCGTGCACTACCTCGATGGATCCCTGTTCCCTGAAAACCAGCAGCCGCTGATCATCACCGCGGCACCGTATGCACCGGGCTGGCTGCCCTCCGATTTCCCGGAAGACATCCCCGTGACGATGGAAGACCAGATCCAGAAGGCCGTGGATTGCTACAACGCCGGCGCGACTGTGCTGCACCTGCATGTGCGCGAACTCGACGGCAAGGGCTCGAAGCGTCTGTCCAAGTTCAACGAGCTGATCGCCGGGGTGCGCAAGGCGGTGCCGGAGATGGTCATCCAGGTGGGCGGTTCGATCAGCTTCGCGCCGGAAAACGAGGGGGATGCCGCCAAGTGGCTTTCCGACGACACGCGCCACATGCTTGCCGAACTCGACCCCGTTCCGGACCAGGTGACCGTCACGGTGAACACGTCGCAGATGAACGTGACGGAGCACGCGGAGCTCGCGGATTTCAAGGGCACCTCGCGCGAGAACCCCGCGATCTTCAACGCGTACAAGGAGATGACGGTTCCCGCCCAGCCTGGCTGGGTCGAAGAGCACATCCGCCGCCTGTCCGCTGCCGGCATCCAGAGCGCATTCCAGTGCTACAACATCAATAGCTTCGAATCCGTTGAGCGGCTGATCCGGCGCGGCGTGTACAAGGGCCCGCTGGTCATGAACTGGGTGGCGATCAGCGGCGGCATGGATGCGCCGAGCGTCTTCAACCTCGCCAACATCGTCCGCGCCGTGCCGGATGGCGCGGTGCTGACCGTCGAAAGCTCCGTGCGCAACGTGCTGCCTGTGAACATGATGGGGATTGCCCTGGGCCTGCATGTGCGGTGCGGAACCGAGGACTGCCTCTGGAACCAGTCGCGCACGGCCAAGATGAGCACGGTGAAGCAGATCGAGCAGCTGGTGCGCATCGCGGGCGAATTCGGCCGCAAGGTGGCAACGGCCCAGGAAGCGCGCGACATCCAGAAGATCGGCGTGTTCTACGACACGGTCGAAGAGACGCTGGAGGCCAACGGCTTCGCGCCGAACCGCAATGGCGGCAATCAGGGCTTCCTGCGCAAGGCCGCCTGACCCGGGTCGGTCGGCACTGGCGATGCGCCAGCAGAAGGGCAGGGGTGGCAGATCACCGGCTCACGATGAAGCCGGCTGCTGCCCTGAACAACCCTCGAACATTCGGAGACAACCATGAATCAAGCACAACCGTCGGCGCGCCGCAGGGCGTCGCTGTCATGCATGCTCGGCCTGGCGCTGTCGGTGGCGCTGCCGGCTGCGCTCCCATCGACCGCCCAGGCTCAGGCGTGGCCGACCAAGGTGGTCAGGATCGTGGTCGGCGGCCCCGCCGGCGGCACCGCCGATATCCTCGGGCGCCTGCTGGCCGAGGGGCTGACGCAGTCGCTGGGCAAGCCGGTGATCGTCGAGCAGAAGCCGGGCGGCGCCGGCGCGATCGCGGTCAACACACTGCTTTCCGCACCGCATGACGGACATACGCTGCTGCTGATCCAGGGCGGCATCGTTTCCGAAACGCCGCTGGCGCTGAAGGTCTCGTTCGATCCTTTCAAGGACCTGAAACCTGTTGCCCAGGTGGCCCGTACGGGGCTGGTGCTGGTGGGCAACCCCAAGCTGCCGGCGAAGAACTTCAGCGAACTGCTTGCCTACATCAAGAGCAAGCCCGGGCAGATCGACTATGCCTCTTATGCCGCCGGCATGCGCGGCCAGACCATCGGCGTCCAGTTCAACCGCCTGGCCGGCGTGGATATGAAGCATGTCGGCTACAAGGGATCGCCGCCCGCGCTGCAAGACGTGATGGGCGGCCATGTGCCGCTGATGTTCGACGGCCTGGCCACGTCGCTGCCGCTGATCAAGTCCGGCAAGCTCAAAGCCTATGCCGTGGCGTATCCCAAGCGCATCCCCGCGCTGCCGGATGTGCCGACCTTCGCCGAAGTCGGCTTCCCGGCGATGACGGAGCCCGGCTGGATGGGGGTGTGGCTGCCGCCGGACGTGCCGGCGGCGGTGCAGGAAAAGATCCGCAACGCCACGCTGGCCATCGTGCAGCAGCCCGGCTACCGCGAGCGCGTGGAGGCCATGGGCATGGACGCCGGGCAGCCGCTCAGCAGCGAGGCCCTGTCCAGGGATGCGCGCGCCGCCCATGAGCGGCAGGCGGAGTTGCTGCGGTCGATACATTTCGTGCCGGAGTAGGGGGCGGCCCGCCTTGCGCGGGCCTCGGCGAATCGTTCAGCAAAGTTGTATGCTTTCTGCATGGCGCGCCGGGCGCCTTCAGCGCGTCCCGGCCACGGCGCAAAAAGTATGGCGGTGACGATATGAGGCCTGCTCACGCATTGATTGTGACTTGCGTCATGCTGGCCGCCTGCGTATCGACGGGCGTCGAGGTGAAACAGGAGCAGATGGCGAACTTCCTGCTCGGTTTCTCCACCCTCGACGACGTTACCGCCCAGCTGGGGAAGCCCTCGTCGCAGACCACCCTGGTCAACGGGTCGACCATCCTGATCTATTCGTTTGCGGCCTCCAGGCCGCACCCTGAGAGCTTTATCCCGTTCATTGGCCCGCTGTTCGCCGGCGGCGCGATCCGGTCGTCGACGGTTTTCTTCGAGTTCGACGAGAACGGCGTCCTCAGGAGCCAGCGCCTGACGACGTCCGGCAGCGTTTCGGGATGGAGCGTGCTGCCGCCCGATGCGTTGCCATAGGCGGGGGCGGTATACTTCCGGTCCTTTATGGCCCTGGCCAGACACCTGAGAGTCCCCATGAGCGCTTTGCCTCCCTGCCCAAAATGTCATTCCGAATTCACCTATGAAGACGGAGGCCTCTACATCTGCCCGGAATGCGCGCATGAATGGTCGGCGCAGGCAGCGGCGCCGGCCGAACCGGAGGCCAGGGTTTATCGCGATGCGGCAGGCAATGTCCTGCAGGACGGGGACACCGTCACCGTCATCAAGGACCTGAAGCTGAAGGGGTCGGCCGGCGTGGTCAAGATGGGTACCAAGGTGAAGAACATCCGCCTGGTCGACGGTGACCACGATATCGACTGCAAGATCGACGGCTTTGGCGCCATGAGCCTGAAATCGGAGTTCGTCAGGAAGGTTTGAACGGACGTTGCACCTTCGCCGCTCAGTCACCTGCGCGGCGGCTTCCGGGACGGGGTCGTCCCCCGGCTGCGCGAACGGGCTGCCGCGAACATCTGCATGTCGCGCAGGATACAGTCCAGCAGCGTATTCGCGGCCACGCCCATCGGGCGGCCTGCCTTCACCAGCAGGCGTGCCTTGGCGGCCTCGAACAGCGGATGGGCGATAGGCAGCGTCACCAGCTCGCCGGACTGCAATTCACGATAGGCCGCGAACCCGCCGATGAGCGTGATGCCATCATGCCGCTTCACGAAATGGCGCAGCACGGCCAGGGAGTTCGTGGTCAGCGTCGGGCGGATCTGGACATTCTCCGTGTAGGCCAGCATCTGCACGACCTGCCCGAGTCCGAATGCCGGCGGCATCATCGCCAGCGGGTAGTCGCCCAGTTCGTGCACGTCGACCTTGCCGCCCCGGCGTGCCAGCGGATGCCCGGCATGCACCAGCAGCACCACCGGTTGCGATGACGTGGCAACCCAGGCGATATCGGCATGCGCAGGCGGATTGTAGGCCAGCCCGATATGCGCGCGGCTTTCCGCTACCTCTTGCAGGACGTTGTTGACCGGGAGGATGTCGACGGTCACGTCGAGCCTGGGATAGCGCGCACAGAAATCCGTCAGCACTTCGTCCATCAGTCCGTCGACATAGCCCTCGCTGGTGGCGATGCGCACCTGGCCGTGCTGCAGGCCGCGCAAGGCCTGCAGGCGGTCTTCGAAGAGTTCCTGCTGTGCGCGGCAGCCGCGCCAGTACTCGAGCAGATGCACCGCGGCTTCGGTCGGCTGCACCCCGCGTGCATGGCGGTCGAACAGCGGCGCGCCGACCTCATCTTCCAGCAGCCGGATCTGGCGCGTGATCACCGATGGCGAGGTGTTGATGCTGTCGGCCGCGCCGCGGATCGAGCCATGTGTCAGTACCTCGTGGAAATAGCGCAGCCTGCGCTGGTTCAGTTCCCGCATGTCGGATCCCGCTGTTGCCAATAGGGCAACGATAGCTGACTTAAGTTGCTCTTGCTCTGTTTTTTCATATGCCAGACGATCGACCCTGAACGACATCGCATCCACAAGAGATAGAGCCGACCACGGGAGAGACCGACATGTCCGCAACCCTGCCCCCACGTACCACGCCGGAGTACGGCAGCGCCGCGCAGCAGGCGCTGTACCGCAAGCTGAACTGGCGCCTGTTGCCGTTCCTGCTGCTCTGCTACACCTTTGCCTACCTGGATCGCGTCAATATCGGCTTTGCCAAGCTGCAGATGCAAAGCGATCTCGGCTTTTCCGATGCGGTGTACGGGCTGGGCGCCGGCATCTTCTTTTTCGGCTACGTCCTGTTCGAAATCCCGAGCAACCTGCTGCTGCCCCGGATTGGTGCCCGCAAGACCATCAGCCGCATCCTGGTGCTGTGGGGTCTCACTTCCGCGGGCATGATGTTCGTGCGTGACGAGACCACGTTCTATGTGCTGCGCTTCCTGCTCGGCGTGTTCGAGGCCGGCTTTGCACCGGGCATGATCTTCTACCTGACCTACTGGTACGGGCAGCGTCGCATGGCGCGCGTGATGGCCGTGGTGATGCTGGCCGGGCCCATCGGCGGGATCTTTGGCTCGCCGCTGTCGACGTGGCTGATGACAGGCCTGTCCGGCGCCTACGGCCTGGCGGGCTGGCAATGGATGTTCCTGGTCGAAGGGCTGCCTTGCGTGCTGCTCGGTGCCCTGGCGCTGCGCGTGCTGGCCGACCGGCCCGCCGAGGCGAAGTGGCTCAGCGACGAAGAGAAGCGCATGCTGGCGGCTGAACTGCAGGTGCCGGCAGGCGGCCACCAGTCATTCGGCCAGGTCGCACGCGACCGGCGCGTCTACCTGCTGGCATTTGCCTATTTCACGATGATCTGCGGCATCTACGCCGTGAGCTTCTGGCTGCCGTCGATCCTCAAGGCCGACGGCGTCACGGACACCATGCAGATCGGGCTGTATTCGATGATTCCGTACATGGCGGCGGCGATTGCCATGGTCGTGATCGGCCGCAGCTCGGATCGCCGCGGCGAGCGCCGCTGGCACAGCGCGGTCCCCGCATTTGTCGGCGCCGTGGCGCTGGCCCTGGCCACGGTGTCGAGTGGAAACTTGCCGCTGTCATTGCTCTGCATGACCGTCGCCACGGCGATGATGTGGGCCGCCTATACCGTGTTCTGGGCGATTCCGTCGCAACACCTGAAGGGCGATGCCGCCGCGGGTGGTATCGCGCTGATCAATACCATCGGCCTGATTGGCGGCTTCCTGAGCCCGACCATCATTGGCGCGGTGCGCACCGCCACCGGCAGCATGCAGGCCGGCCTGCTGGTGATGGTGGCGCTGCTGATGGCCGGAGCGGCCGTACTGGTAGCCAACCGGATGCCCTCGCCCCAGGGCGCGGTCTCGCCCGCCTGAGGCTGGCCATTCAATTCACGGAGAGAACTTTGGCAACACGGATTCTGATCGCCGGCTTTCAGCACGAGACCAATACCTTTGCGCCGTCAAAGGCCACCTATGCCAGCTTCGAGCGCGGCGAGGGCTTTCCGGCGATGGTGCGTGGCGATGACGTGCTGTCGCTGCGCGACGTCAACATTCCGGCCGGCGGCTTCATTGCCGCGGCAGAGCGGCGCGGCTGGATGCTGCTGCCGGTGATCTGGGCCGGCGCGAGCCCATCCGCGCACGTGACCGAGGATGCGTTCGAGCGCATTGCCGGCGAGATCGTCGAGGCCACGCGCGCCGGCGGATTCGATGCGGTCTATCTGGACCTGCATGGCGCGATGGTTGCCGAACATACGGACGATGGCGAAGGCACCTTGCTCGCGCGCATCCGAGCCGTGGTGGGGCCGGGCGTGCCGGTGGTCGCGTCGCTCGACCTGCATGCCAACGTCACGCGGGCGATGCTCGAGGCCGCCGACGCACTGGTGGCCTATCGAACGTATCCGCACGTGGACATGGCCGAGACCGGCGAGCGGGCCGCGGCATTGCTGCAGCGCTTGCTGGAGGGCAGGGGGCCGCTGCATCGCGCAGTACGCCGGCTGCCCTTCCTGATCCCGATCAACGGCATGTGCACGATGCTGGAGCCTGCCCGCGCCATGTATTCGCTGCTGCAGCAGGGGGAAAGCGGCGCCGTGGTATCGCTGTCGTTCGCGCCGGGCTTTCCCGCAGCCGACTTTCCGGAGTGCGGGCCGGTGATCTGGGGATACGGCGAGGACGCCGCAGCGGTCGACGCGGTGGTGCAGGCCTTGTACGACCGGATGCTGGCGGATGAGCCTGCCTGGGAGGTCCCGTTCCTCTCGCCGGACGAAGCCGTGCTCGAGGCCATGCGGCTGGCCGAGGGGGCGACGCGCCCGGTGGTCATTGCCGACACGCAGGACAACCCCGGGGCCGGCGGCGACTCGAACACCACGGGCATGCTGCGCGCCTTGCTGCGCCACGGCGCGCGGCACGCGGCCATCGGGCTGATCTGGGATCCGGCCGTGGCGGCCGAGGCGCACCGCGCCGGCGTGGGAGCCACCATCGACGTCGCTCTCGGCGGTGTTTCCGGGGTGCCCGGTGACGAGCCGCTGCGGGGGCGCTTCAAGGTGCTGAAGCTCTCCGATGGCGTATGCCGCTACGGCGGGCCGATGATGAACGGCATGCTGGCCGATGTCGGGCCCGTCGCGCTGCTGCGTATCGACGATGTGCTGGTGGTCGTCAGTGCCGGCAAGGCCCAGATGCTGGACCGCAACCTGTTCCGCGTGGGCGGGGTCGAGCCCGAGGCGATGAAGATTCTCGTCAACAAGAGTTCGGTGCATTTCCGGGCCGATTTCCAGGGCATCGCGCACGCCGTGCTGGTGGCCAAGGCGCCCGGCCCGATGACGGCGGATCCCGCGGACCTGCCCTGGACCAGGCTTGCCCCCGGCATCCGTCTCAAGCCGATGGGCAAGCCCTTCCAGGGCTAGTACCGCGCCAGCGGCGCGACCGGGCGACCCGGCGGGGCATCAGTTGAAGACATCCTGCCGGTACCTGCCTGCGCTGACCAGCTCTGCCAGCCAGTCCGACGCCGCCTCTGCTGTCACCCCCCCTTGCTCTGCGCCGATCTGAATCAGCACCTGCCTGACCGCGGGCGCCATGTGGCGGCCGTCGCCGCACACGTAGATGATCGCGCCCTGGTTCAGCCGGGCCCAGACATCGGCACGGCGCTGCCACAGCAGGTCCTGCACGTAGCGCGGCTCGCCATCCACGACTGAACAGGCCAGGTGGACCTGCACCACGCCCTGTGCCTGCCAGCGCTCCACGTCGTTGCGGTAGAGCCAGTCGTGCGCGGGGTGGCGGCAGCCGTAGTACAGCTGCACCGGGGCCACCGGCTGCCCGGCTGCCTGTTGCGCGGCCCGCTCCTCAAGAAAGCCGCGGAACGGCGCAATGCCCGTGCCGGGGCCGATCAGGATCATGGGCGTGGCCGGGTCCGCCGCGGGCGCGAAGGTGGGATTGGGGGTGCGGATGGCACCCGCCACCATGGCGCCTGGCGCCAGGCCCTGCAGCCAGGTGGAAGCCACGCCGCGGAAGAGTCCGCGGCCCGACAGCGCCGGTGACCAGACCGTGCCGACGGTGATGGTCGCCACGTCGGGCGAGACCAGCGGCGATGAGGCGATCGAATAGAACCTCGGCCGCATTGGCACGGTGCAAGCCAGCAGGCCGGCCAGATCCATCTCGATGGCGGGAAAGCGGTCCAGCACGTCGGCCAGCCCGAGCCGGCGCGGCGCCACCTGGGCGGCGTACCCGCTCCCGGCGTCGTCCGAGGCCAGCTGCCGCAGGGCCTGGCGCGTGGCCGGGCAGCGCGAAGACTGCGACAGCAGGCGCAGGGTATGGCGCGACACCACGTCCTGCAGCTCCACAAAATGGGTCAGCAACTGGCGCACGGACAGGGCCTCGCCCAGCGGCAGGCCGCGCGCGGCCCCGCCGGAGGCGGACAACGTGACGATGGCGTCCGGGTCGATGCCGATCCGCTCGCACAGGGCCGCGACCATCCCGGGCTGGTTCTGCGGATAGACGGCGAGGTGATCGCCTGTGGCGTAGCGCACGCCGTCGGGCAGCCTGAGGCGGATATCGCGCGTGGAAGTCCGCGGCGCCTCGCGCGAGAAATCCCACAGGCCGGACGGATCGTTCACCAGCTCGGCGTTGGCCAGGACCGTGAAGGCCTCGGTGTTTGGCGGCAGCGTGGACGCGCGGATCTCGGCGACGTCTTTCACCTGCACCCGGACCGGCGGCGTCCCGTGGGCCGGCCCGCCCACGCCGTCACCGGCCTGCAAGGCTTGCCACAGCAAGGCCAGCCACCGTTCCACGGCCTGGTCGAAGTCGCCGTTGCCGTCGGCTTCGCCACGCGGCAGCAGCGGACTGGCGCCGGCATTGGTGAAGAATTCATAGACGCGGCGCGGGAAGGCCTGGTACGTCGGCCATTGCGAGTTGCCGCAGCCCAGCACGGCCACGCTCAGCGCTTCTGCCCGGTAGCCGCTGGCGGCGCCGCTGTCGAGCAGCGCTTCGAGCCGCCTTGCCGAGTCCGGCGCGCGGCCGTTATAGGTGGCGGCGATGATGACGGCCAGGCCGGTGGTCGGGAGCGCGTCGGCCACGTCGTCCAGGTCGCGCAGCGTCGCATCAAAGCCCGCCGCCAGCGCGCCGGCATGCACCTGCTCAGCCAGTTCGCGCGCGGTGCCCAGGCTGGACCCGCACAGCACGGCAAGCGGCCTGCCGCCGCCCTGCACATCGGGGCCCGCCCGCGGCGCTTGCGCGGTCCCGGCGAGCGGCACCGCGGCGATGCGCTCATGCGGCCGGCGCCGGCGCGCACGCACCGTGAATCCGTCGGGCTTGATCGTCAGTGTTTCCTTGATGCGGAACTGGTAGTCGTGCGCGTCGGTGAACTGGAAATTGCGCAGCATCAGCGCCAGTGCCAGCTTGGCCTCGGTCAGCGCAAACTGGCGGCCGATGCAGGCACGTTCCCCGTTGCCGAAAGGCATGTAGGCGTGGCGCGGCAGCTTTGCCTCCTGCTCAGGCAGGAAGCGATCGATGTCAAAGCGTTCCGGGTCGGCCCACACCTTGGGGTCGCGGTGCAGCGCGGTCAGCACCACCGACAGGCGCCTGTCCTTGCGGATCAGGTAGCGGCCGCCCAGCAGCGTGTCTTCAAACGGCGCCACGGCGAAGGCAGGCGCGGTGGGCCACAGGCGCAACGTTTCCTTCAGCACGCGGTCCAGTACCGGCAGCCGCGCCAGGTCGGCGTAGACCGGCGCCGCGTCGCCGGGCAGCACGGCGTCCACCTCCGCGTAGGCCTGTGCCATCACGCCCGGGTTGCGCAGCAGTTCATACAGCGCGAAGGTGAGCAGGCCGCTGGTGGTCTCGTGGCCCGCAATCAGGAACGTGATCACCTGGTTGCGGATGTTCTCGTCGTCCAGCCGCTGGTCGGTGTCCGGATCCCGCGCTTCCAGCATCAGGCCGAGCAGGTCGTTGGCCGTGCCGCCCGGGCGTTCCGCCGCGTCACCCGCGCGCCGCCGCCGGATCACGTCGTCCACAAGGTCGCGCATGAAGAGGGTGTCCTGGTCGAACTTCTGGTGCGCCGCATGCATGAAGCGGTCTTGCAGGGCAAAGCGCGTCAGCTTGGACATCGCCTCTTCCAGCGCGCCCACCATGGCCTCGATGAAGGGGTGCAGTTCCGCGCTGGCGAACGAATCAAAGTCATAGCCGAAGCCGGACAGCGCGATGGTATCGAGCGTCAGCCGCGTCATGTCGTCAGCGACCGCGATCTCGGCATCCGGGCCTTGCTGGTCCCATTTGTCCACCAGCCGGTTGGCCACGCGCAGCATGACGTCGAAGTAGCCCTTCATCGCGCGCTGGCTGAACGCCGGCATCAGGATGCGGTGCGCCTTGCCCCAGTTGGCCTCGTCGGAGCGTGCGGTGAACAGCCCGTCGCCGGCCATGCCGCGCAGGTAGGACAGCGGCGGGCCGATGTACTTGCGGAACTGCGCGGCATCGCACAACTCGGAGGCCAGTGCCACCGACGTCACGAACGGCACGCGCCGGCCGGCGAAATTCAGTTCGAAGATGCCATCATGGTGGCGGCTGCGCGCCAGCAGGTGCTGGCCCAGGGCACCAGGCGTGATCTGCAGCAGGTTGCCGACCAGCGGCCAACCCGGGTCGCGCGGGATGGGCTCGGGGATGGGGGCATGGATGGAGCGGGCAGGGGCTTGATGCGGCGCGTCGGAGGCCTGGTCGGGGCTGGATAGCTCAATGGGCGGCGGCATGGCGGGGCGGTGTCTCCTGAACGGGCGCTGACACGCGATTTGCCACGTGCGGCCGTTTCATTTAACGTAGACATCTGTCTACCGGCGCAAGCGTAGACAACCGTAGACATGCTGTCAACGAAGCATGTCGGGCAAAAACCGAGTCCTGCTACTAAACCGCATTCATGGAAGCCATTGCCGACGGCAAACGCCGCCTGATCGACGCCGCGTTGCGGCTGGCCGCAGCCAAGCGCAGCTTTGCGGCACTCAAGCTGCGCGAGATCGCGCGCGAGGCCGGCTTGAACCCCAACACGTTCTACCGGCATTTCAGCGACATGGAAGACCTGGCCATCACCGCCATGGCCGAGGTAAGCGCCGAACTGCGGCCGATGCTGCGCGCGGTCCGATGGGCCGCTGCCCGCGACAACCCGGGTGAAGTGGCCACGCGTGCGTGCGAAGCGCTGTTCCTGTACGCGCAGCATCACCCGGATGCATTCATCGTTGGTGTGTGCGGGATCACGGGCCCGCAGCCCGCGCTTCGCGTTGCCATTCGCACGGTGCTGGATGACATCGCCGCCGAGATGGCGGAAGACATCGAGCGGCTGGGGCTGTGTCCCAAGCTCTCACGCCCGGTCATTGACGACGTCTGCGCGTACGTCGTTTCCTACCTTTTCCATCAATGCGTCGACTACATCGAAGCCGATGCCGCCGGACGGCGCAGGCTGATGGCGCGCTCGGTGCAGTTGAGTTGCTGGCTGCTGCAGGGCGCGGCAGGGCCGAATGCCCAGCCGGGAGCGAAATCAGGCAGGGAGCGCAAGGCCGTGGCGGCGTAGCCTGTTGCGACGAAACACGCAGAAGGAAGAAACTCAGCCGAAGCAGTGGCCGAAGCGAAGGCGTGTGTCCGGGCCAGCACTCACCCTGAAATCGTGATGCCGCACTCTTGCGCCACCGCCAGGAGCTTTTCCATGTCCGGCGCGCCTGGCGGAATTTCCTCATCGAGCCGCGTGAACAGGTGCGATGCGTTTCCGCCGTGGCTGGTGACTGAAATCATTTCGCCGCCGCCGAAGCCGAAACGGAAGTAATGCACCGTGCCCGCTGGCACATGGACAAAGGTGCCAGCGGCAGCAGTGATCGCTTGATCGCCATAGCCGATCTCGACCGTCCCCTTGGTAATGAAGAACGATTCGTCCCAGTCATGGCTATGCGGCGGTGGGCCACTGCCTTCTTCGCCCTGCTGCAGAAACACCTCATAGCCTTGCGTGGCGGTCTTGGATGCCAGCACCGTGATCCTTTCTCCCACCACGTTGAGCGCGCGTCCATACGCTTCCGGAGTCACCGCAAATGGTTCTGGTTTCATGATTTTCTGCTCCGTCAGTGAGAGCGCCGACGTGGCGATGCGATCCAGGTGTGAGGCATGCGGCAGCTCCAAAGCGAGCCGGCCACGATGCCGGACGGGCGGGGCATGGGCTGCCCGCTTATTTGATGTGTGGGAATTTTAGGCGGCCCACGATCGGAAGTCATCGCCAGGAATGAGGATTGCCACGGCCAATGTGCGTGAGCAAACGTTCCTCCCATGCGCAATGTCACTTGCCCCTGGCTCGCTTTCCCATTTCAATGGAGTTGACAGGGAGAAGGGATGACATCATGACAGTCACTCGCTTGCAGAGCATTCCCGGCATCGGGGTTGACAGGATGACCGACAAGGCTGGCTCGATGCGTAACGCCAACAGCCATCTGCCTTTCATGGGCCAGCCCGCACTGCGGGAAACCGCAGTCGAACGCGTCCGACGCCTCTCCGGCGTCACATACGGCCCTGATACCGGGTGCATCGCCGAGCGAATTCGCCTGGCCCCGATACGTGCAACGCTGAGCGACGAAAATGCCGGCCGCTTCTGGTCATGATGGTTCCGAGGGCAGCGACCGGACCCTGCTGTATTTCGGTTGGCTGACCCTGTTCATCGCTCTGGCAACGCCGGCCGGTTACCTGGTCGATATACAGACGTCGTACCTGCTCAAGAACCAGCTGCATGCGACGGCGACGGAGATCTCGACATTCCGGCTGGTGACGGGCATACCAGTCTACCTTGCGTTCGTTTTTGGCCTCGCGCGCGACCAATGGAATCCGCTGGGATTGCGCGATCGTGGCTTCTTCCTGATTTTCGCCCCGGCGACCGCGGTGGCATTCATCTGGATGGCGTATTCAGGTTTCTCATACGCGGGGCTGGTCATCGGGATGCTGCTGGCAATGCTGTCATCCCGGTTCATCGCCGCAGCCTATCAGGGGTTGATCGCCCTGGTGGGCCAGGAGAAGCTCATGTCCGGGCGCCTGAGCGCCCTGTTGAACGTGGTCGGCTCCGTCCCGGTCGTTGCGGGAGCGTTCGCCTCCGGGTACATCTCCGATCATCTCGCCGCAAAAGAAGCCTTCCTGCTGATGGCGATGTTCGCCTTTTTGATTGCGGTGCTGGCGCTCTGGAAGCCCGTTTCGGTCTTCGGCCATATCTACGAGAAGCCGCAAGCCAGGGGCACGGATCTCGTTGGCAATGTCAGGCGGCTGGTGAGACATAAGGCTGTTTATCCAGCGGTTCTCATCTGCTTTCTGTGGAACTTCGCGCCAGGAGCGGCCACGCCGCTGCAGTTCTACCTGAGCAATGAGCTGCATGCATCGGATTCCGTTTACTCGTACTACAACGGGATCTTTGCCGCCGCGTTCGTCCCGACATTTCTGCTGTATGGCTTTCTGTGCAAGAAGGTATCGCTGCACAAGCTGCTGTGGTGGGGAACGATCGTCGCAGTGCCGCAGATGGTTCCGCTGGCATTCATCCACTCAGCCAATCTTGCCCTGGTATTGGCGGCACCGATAGGGCTGATGGGCGGTGTCGCCACGGCAGCATACTTCGATCTCGCGATGCGGTCCTGTCCGCCGGGCCTGCAAGGAACCTTGATGATGCTGGTGGATGGCGTTCTCGCGCTCTCGGCGCGTGCCGGCGATCTCCTGGGCTCATGGATCTATAACAGCAGCCCAACGCACGGTTTCACATATTGCGTGATCGCGACTACCGTGGTGTACGCACTGATTCTGCTTTTGATCCCGCTGACGCCAAAGGCATTGATTGCTACCAGGGATGGCGAACCAAGTCCGGAGGTCCAAGCCTAGGCGTCGGCCCGCTGCTGCTCCAGCGTGCGCAATCGCTGGCGGGGGAGGAGGGGGCAGGCCCTAGTAATGTATGGTGGCCGGGCTCTGGATGCCGGCGTTCTCGTCAACGACATACGCTTCGATTCCTGCGCTGCCGCCATTCCACCAGTTTGTCATATCAAAGACAGTCTCGTCGTCCAGCCGCTGGACATGGACACCGTAGATGGTCAGCGGCTTGCCGGGCGCGCAGACCGCGGGCGAAGTCAGTGGCCTCAGGAAGTGAACAGCGCTGGGCGATGTCGTGGATATGTTGGTGACGCGCTGTGCAACGAAGCGGCCTGAGATATTCTGAATCTGCAACGCTGTCTCGACGTCAAGGCCAATCCCTCGGGCGGCCGACGGGTTCGTCAGGACTCCGCCCTCGCAGCCCGAACCGGACCATGGCGCAATGCTTCTTGACAGGAACGTGACCAGCCTGCCCATGCGATCGCGCGTGTCGAAGTGAGGATCGACGAACGTATTGTCCAATGCCGTAGCGTTCAGGAATTCAGGGCCGGAAAACCCTTTCGGGTCAAATGTCATGTACTTGTTGTATGGATCGCTCAGCGCCTGCGTCGATGTGACCGTCCCTTCGATGGCGGAGAAAACGAACTGCCCCAGGACGTTGGCCCCGGCGCTGGTGCCGCCAACAGGAACGTTCTGCTGCATGAGCGCGGCGATGGTCGCGTTGAGCTTCGTACCTTTCCAGAACTTGATGTAGTTGGCCTGATCGCCGCCCGCAATCCACAATGCGTTCGCGCTGCCGACAACGGCGTTTACAAACGGATCATTCGCCGCAGCTGTGTCGGTAATGACCAGCGTTTCCGCCGCAGTCAGGCCGAGGTACGCGCCACCGACATAGCCGTCCACTGCGGGGATATCGGTCGCGTTCTTCTTGTTGCTGTAGTAGAAGTAAGGGTCGTAAGCGTCGGTGCCGGTCGCGCGAATCACGACCATGCGACCGCCCGTTGCTTTGGTAATGCCCGCCTGCCGAATCATCCAGCGAAACGCGCCATCGACATCGGGCCCGCCACCCATGATGACCACCGGCTGTACCGCCCGTGGCTGAGGTGTGGGGAGGGCCTGCACCGGCACTGGATTGCCAGTCATGAAGTACCGTGTACCAGTTACGAAGTAGCTGTAGGTAGTCTTGTCACCTGCAAACGCGGGGGGCATCAGCACCCCAAGTACCACGCTGATACAGGCGACCGCGTAGTACGCCACCACCCTGCAATGCTGTGTGAGCTTGGAAATGAATTCCATGACGTGACACCCCCCTGCCGCTATCTTCTTTGTACAACTCGGTGATGACAGAAAAGCAACGCGCCAAATCCCTGGAAGAGCTGGCAGATGTCACGTCGCCAGGCAAAAGCTCCCGGCTGTTATTCCGAGCACAAGTGCGGGACGTGCAGGCGTTCCGTTATAGACGCTGGCGCACAAAAACTCCAGCCGACCCTGGTCCCGACAGGAGATGCGGTGAGGCAGACACGACCACCAGCAACAAGGCCGCCATCGCGGCCTGCTTCCGAAGGTCACTACAGGCGGCGCTCGCGCATGCCGGATCGCCATGAGAGCAAAGGTGCCACGGCCATCGGCAAGGTCTGTTCGCTGGCGTACGTTGGCGTTGTACTGTTTGCCAGTCCCCGCCTGGAAGCTTGCGCAACTGGCCTCGCCAAGGCGACGAAGCGCTCAGTCGGCGCACCGTTGAATGAACTGCGTCATGGCGGGCAGGATGGATTCCCGGAAACGCTGGCCGGCGAAGGTGCCGTAGTGACCCACGCCATCGACGACCAGGTGTTCCTTCCGGTCGGCGGCAAGACCTGCGCAGAGCGCGTGAGCCGCTTCGGTCTGGCCGCGGCCGGTGATGTCATCCTCGCTGCCTTCGATGGTCAGCAATGAAACGTTGGCAATGGCCTCGGGGTAGACACGGCGCTGGCCGACTTCCATGCGGCCGCGGCACAGGTGATGCTCCAGGAAAACCTTCTGGATGGTTTCCAGGTAGTACTCGGCCGGCACGTCGAGCACGGCGTTGTACTCGTCATAGAACTTGCGGTGCCTGGCTGCCTCGGTCTGCCTGCCATCGACCAGGTGGCGGTAGAAGTCGAGGTGCGCACCGGCGTGCTGTGCGACGTTCATCGAAACGAAGCCTGCCAGTTGGAGGAAGCCTGGATAAACCCGGCGCCCGTTTCCCGGGTAGCCGGCGGGCACCCGTTCGATGACGTTGGCCTCGAACCACGCCAGCGAATATTGCTGCGCGAACTGGTCGACCGCCGTCGGGCTGACGCGCGTGTCGATCGGCGCGGCGATCAGGGTCATTGAGCGAGGCTGCACCTGCTCGTTGTCTTCGGCCATCTGGGCGACCGCGCAAAGCACCGGGACCCCGGGCTGGCAAACCGCGGCGATATGCGTGCCGGCGCCGAGGTAGCGCAAGAACTTTTTCAGGTAATCGACATAGCCGCCAAGATCGAAGTGCCCGGCGTCAAGCGGGACCTGGCGCGCATCGGCCCAGTCGGTGATGTAGACATCGTGCTCCGGCAGCAATGCCTCGACCGTCGGGCGCAGCAGGGTGGCGTAGTGGCCGGAGAGCGGTGCCACCAGCAACACGCGGGGCCCAGGGCTGGACATGTCCTTCCTGAAATGCAGCAGCCGGCAGAAGGGCTCTTCGATGAGCGCGGTCTCGGTGACCGCCACCGGCTGCCCGCGCACCAGGACCTCGTCGATCTCAAAGCGAGGTTTCCCGTAGGCCTTGGTCAGCCGGGTGAACAACTCAAGCGCGGCGTCGGTCTCGCGCAGCCCCGGAAGCCAGGCGACTGACTCGCCCCAGAAATTGACTGCACGATAACCCGCCTCGATCATCGCCCCGAGCGGGCCAAGGGATTGCAGCGTGAGTTCCCGCAGAGCATAGAGCGCCATGGCGATTCCCGCCTTCTTGATAGGGTTGGTTTGTTGTTCTGGCGCAGGGGCCGGCAAACCGGGTAGAGGCCAGTGCTTCTTGCAGGTGCTGCGCGATGCGGGCGTCAGCGCAGGTGGCGCGCCCGGCAGCCGCACGGCCGGCTTCGTGCAGGATGGATGGGCGGGCGACAGGCTTCTGCCGCGGGTGCGTCAGTGCGAAGGTGGCGCTGGTGCACCGAGAAGTGCTGCGCGCGGCTCAGGTGCCGTCGATGTCGAATGGACTGGTTGCGGGAAGCACCGGCATTGCCGTGGCGGCCATTGCGGCCGGACAGATGCGCGCGGCCCAGGTCGCACGCGAATCGGCTGGAATGCTGCATGATGCCCCCCTACTACTCAAGCCACCGGCATTGCGTCGCAATGCCAGCGGTACAGCTTGCAATCAAGTTACACCATTTACATTCAGTAACATATTCGATCTAACCCTATTGCAACGCTTTGCATACGTCATTTGCAACGAAATGAAGGCTGGCTAGCTCATTCGATGCGAATGTGGCTTATGTGCTGCCGATATGTGATCCTCTATAGCCAGCAGGGCGGATGCCGTCAGGTCATCTGCTAGGCTATTTGTAAATCTTTGCAAGTCACGTTCGGGTAAAACGCCAGGCAGGCGGATGCCGTTGACCGTCCGGTCCCGCTTCCTCACTGTCAAGCTGTCCGGCCAATGACCGGAATCACGCCGAAGGCAACGGTAGCCAGCATCATGACCACTGCCGCCGACAGCGCCCAGAGCAGCGTATAGCGCTGGTGATCGCCGAATTCGACCTCGGCCAGGCCGACCAGCAGGTAGGTCGACGCGACCAGCGGGCTCAGCAGGTGAACCTGCTGCCCGATCAGCGAGGCGCGTCCGATTTCCGCCGCGCCGATGCCATAGACGGCGGCGGCCTTGGCCAGGATCGGCAGGATGCCGAAGTAGAACGCGTCGTTCGAGATAAAGAAGGTGAACGGAATGCTCAGCACACCGGTCACCAGGGCCATGTAGGGACCCATCCAGTCCGGCACGGCGCTGATGACGCTGTTGGCGATGGCGTCGACCATCTTGGTGCCGGACAGGATCCCGACGAAGATCCCGGCGGCGAAAATCAGCGACACCACCGGCACGACGTTGGCGGCATGCGCGCTCATGCGCTCCTTCTGTTCGTGCAGGCTCGGGTAGTTGACCATCAGCGCGATGGCGGACGCGATGATGAACAGCGCAGGCAGCGGCAAGGTGCCGAGAATCAGCAGCACCATCAGGCCGCTGGTCAGCAGGAAGTTGAACCACAGCAGCTTGGGCCTGGCGATCCGGGGATCGCTGGTTGCAGCCTCCGGCATGGCATGGCCGTCATCGCCGGCCCCGGTGCGCATCACGGCGATGCTGCCAAGCCGGTTGCGTTCGCGGCGGCCCAGCAGGAATGCCACGAACAGGCCCCACATGCCGGTGACGATCATCGGCAGGATCATCGGCACGAACAGCGAGCCCACGTCCACGCCCAGCGCGCTGGCGGCACGCGCGGTCGGGCCGCCCCAGGGCAGGATGTTCATCAGCCCGCCGGCCATCATGATCACGCAGGCCAGCACCAGCCGGCTGATGCCCAGGCGCTTGTAGAGCGGGAGCATGGCGGCGCAGGTGATCATGTAAGTGGTCGAGCCATCGCCGTCGAGCGACACCAGCGCGGCCAGCACGAAGGTGCCCATGATGATCTTGACCGGATCGCCGCCCACTATCTTCAGGATCGCGCGCACCACCGGATCGAACAGCCCGGCATCGATCATCAGGCCGAAATACAGGATGGCGAACATCAGCATCACGCCGGTCGGCGCCAGCTTCTTGACGCCGTCCAGCATCATCGGGCCGAGTTCCGGGCCGAAACCGCCGATCGCGGCGAACGCAATCGGAACCAGGATCAGCGCCACCATGGCGGAGAGCCGTTTTGTCATGATCAATGCCATGAACACGATCACCATCGAATAGGCGAGCAGGGTCAACATCTTTTTCTGTATCTCTTTGCCGCCCTGCAGCGTGGGGCGCATGCGGGCGGGTGTCTGTGCGTCCGTGCGGCGCACGAGGTTAAAAGCAAGGCCGATCCCGCCGGCACGCCAGGGCGTGCCGGGTATGGAATGACCGCGGAGGGTGGCAGTCTTGCGCGCTGGCCCGGGCGGGCCGCGCAGGCGCGGCTCAGCTGGCGGAAGCGATGCGTTTCACTACCGCGTCCGCGAACTGCAGCGTGGTGGCCGTGCCGTGGAGGTCGCCGGTCTTCACCTGGTCCTGGACCAGCGTCAGCTCGATGGCCGTGCGCAGGCGCGTGGCCAGGTCCTGGCGGCCCACGTGGTCGAGCATCAGGCCGGCGGCCAGCATCAGCGAGATCGGGTTGGCAATGCCTTTGCCGGCGATGTCTGGCGCCGAGCCGTGCACCGCCTCGAAGATCGCGGCCTGGTCGCCGATGTTGGCGCCCGGCGCCATGCCAAGCCCGCCAACCAGGCCGGCGATCTGGTCCGACAGGATGTCGCCGAACAGGTTGGTACAGAGCAGCATGTCGAAGCGCCACGGGTTGAGCACCAGCTGCATGGCGCAGGCGTCGACAATGATGTCGTCCATGTCCACGCGGCCCGCGTAGTCCCTGGCGACCTCGCGCGCCGCTTCCAGGAAGATGCCGGTGAGCGCCTTCAAGATATTGGCCTTGTGCACCACCGTGATCTTCTTGCGGCCGTTCCTGACGGCGTACTCGAAGGCGAAGCGGGCAATGCGCCGGCACGCGTCGCGCGTGTTGGTGCCGGTGGACACCGCCACCGCATGCGGGTCGTCGCCAACCGGGATGTAGTAGTCATGGGCCACATAGAAGCCGCCGACGTTCTCGCGCACCAGCACCAGGTCGATATTCTCGAAGCGGCCCGGCACCAGCGTGCGGGCAGGGCGCACGTTGGCATAGAGGTTGAACGCCTCGCGCAGGCGCACATTGACCGAGCGGAAGCCACCGCCCACCGGCGTGGTCAGCGGCCCCTTCAGGGCCAGGCCGGTGCGGCCGATGCTGTCCAGCGTGTCTTGCGGCAGGGGATCGCCGCTGTATTCGACGCCGGCCATCCCCGCGCGCCGGATATCCCAGGCAAACGGGGCGCCCAGCGCTTCCAGCACCCTGACGGTGGCGTCCACTACTTCGGGACCGATCCCGTCGCCTGGGATCAGCGTGGCCGGGATCTGTTCGCGTGCACCGTTTTCCATTTGCGTTCCTGTCGTGAATTGAGCGTTTCGCTGGCCGGCCAGGGCGCCGGGCCAGGGAGGCTGTGTTTCTCGTCGCCGGGGGGCGCCGGTTGCGGATTCCGGCGTTTGCCGCCGGTCCGGATGACCAGGGGCCCGATTCTAGGCGGGGAAGGCTGTCAGGAAACTGTCAATGTGCCGGCTATGTCATTGGGGTTTACGCGGAGGGCGACGAACCCTGCTGACGGAGAACGACCGACGAATCGGGGCCGGCGACAGTGAAAGCATCGCCGGTGCAGTGCGCCAGGACTGGCCGCGACGATGAACGTGCACTGACGCCCGGAGCCGCGCTAAGCGGGCAGGCGTGCCGCCTTGAATTGTTTCCAGAGGCAGCGCAGCGGCTGCCGGTCAATGCTGACAGCCCTTGCGATATAGCCGCGCGCATAGCCACAGCCAATGGCAAGCTGCTGCCGCTCTGTCGCCAGGCGCAGCAACAATCCCTCTGCAACCGCCATATCATTGCGCCATCCCAGGTCATCCTGCAGGCGCGACAGTTGCCGGCGATAGCGGCGCACCTTATTCGCGGCAAACAAGGATTCAAAGAACTCGGTCGCGTAGCGCAGCTTCTTTGCGGCGATACGCGCACGATGGCGCCGCTGCTCATCGAGCTTTGCCATGCCCCGCCCCCGCTTGAGCAGCCTGCGTTGCCGTTTGCGCAGCGTGGCCAGCGCGAAGTCCCTGGCGGGTCCCGTGAGTGCCGCGCGCTGCGCCTCGTCAAGGCCATGGCGCCAGTCCGCGCTGCCCAGCCAATGGCTCAGCGTCAGGATCAGCCGGGTGTAACGATCGGAATTCACGGCCTGGGCCGCGCGTTGCCGCGCATTGGCTGCGACTGCCTTCGCCGCGGCAAGCACCGCGCCCGCGCCCACGTCCTCCGGCGCCCCATCGAATGCGTCACGCAAGGTGGTGTTGGCAAGCACTTCCCAGTCACGTGCGGGGCCCAGTTCATCGGCAATCCATTTGAGGTTCGATTGCAGTGCCGGCGGGCAGGCCAGCAGCGGCTCGAAGATATCAAGCGCGGAGCGCAGGCGACGCAGGCCGACACGCATCTGGTGCACGCTCTCCGGATTGGAGCCATTGACCACGCCGCGTTCGTTCCCCGAGATTTGCGCCAGGCAGCTCTCGGCAATGCACTGAAACACGGCTTCAGCCGACCCTGCTTCGGCCAGTCTGAGGGGCTCCGCCCGTACCGCTTCATTGGCCTCGTCAGCGACCAGCGCATAGCCACGGTCGCCTTTGCTGGCGCGGCTCAGGCGCATTGGCACTGCGTCGAGCAGCCGCAGGGCAAACGCTGACAGATGGGCGGGCTCACCGGCCTGGATCTCCATCTCAAGCTCGCGGATCGGCTCCGTGGCGTCGTTCGCGCGGACAACGCCGCGATCGACCGCCAGTTCGACCTCGTCCCCCTGTGGCAAGCGCAACAGCAGCACCGTGCGCCGGACATCCGTGATGAAGATCGGCTTCAGCCGTTCCGCCAGGTCGCCTTCACGCAGCAGCGTCCCCAGCGCAGTGCCCTCGGGCAATTTGTCTCGCAGTGCACCAAGATCTGGCGTATTTCCGGGAACTGCCGACTCAAACTCTTCCCGCTCGTAAAGCGCCCCATGCTGCGTGCCCCAGGTCTTCAACGTCTGTACATAATGTTCACCTGCTTGCCGCACGCGCAGCGAGGCGTGCATACGCCGAAAAGCAAGATCCGACGTATCGAAATACGTGCTCACGAGCCTGTCTTCGTGCGGCGGCTCCACGCAGCAGGACGACACCAGGGGCAAGCCGATCAGCCCTTCGGCCTGGTCCTGCAGCAACTCGAGCTTGAGTTCGCGCTCCATTTATCCGAGCTTTGCCGTGCCCTCGAATTTTTCGAATACCCTGGCCTGGACTGCGTTCATCACTGCAAGGGTCTCGTCACTGGCAGGGCCGCTGGTCGTCACCCCGGTGGCGTTCTTCGGCTTCGAGCCGCACGGGTCGAAGACAAAGACCGTATCGAACTTTCCGGACGATTCTTTCTTCAGGCGCCGGTTGAGTGCTTTCAGGTATCGCTTCTTGTCAGTCTTTGACATAGGTTCCAAGGTTATCTGCGGTGGCAATAACGACCCAGGTCATTGAACCATCTGCTTAATGAACTCACTTCACCAGGCAGCCTGCTAGTGCGACTGGCTAGCATTCGACTCCCCGCCGGGGAAGGGGCTTTCGTGCTCCCGCAACTTCTGCAGCGATCGGGTCAGCCTGGCGCCGTGCTTGCGGTCCGCGGCCAGCAGCAGGGCCTCTATGCCGTCGTCCAGGCCCGCCAGCTCGCGGTCACCCGGTAGCCTGGTCGCTTTCATCTGCTGCAATTCGTTGGCAATGCGCTTGCCCAGCTTGCGCACAAACTCCGGGTCAAGATGACCTTGCGCTGCAGCACCTCCAATATGCTCGATCAAGCGCATCAGACCTTCGGGGGTGGTCTCGGTCGCAGACGGTATTTCGTGTGTCATTGGCGGCTCCAGTGGGCGCGTCAGATCATTTTACGCAGCGAATGCTCGTAAGATGGTACGTATTTCGCGGGACCAGTGCGATCAGATTCGCCTCGATATGCGCAATACGCCAGCTAGAATCGGGAAGGATTCCCCCGCACCGACATTCCAATCATGAAACCCGAATCCGATCCCATGCAGAATGCGCCGCCAATTGACGCGGAGGAGGGGCGCCTCGGCACCCCGGTCGACCCGGATGGCCTGCTGAATGGCAATGAGCTCTATATCAACCGCGAACTCAGCCAGCTGGAGTTCTTCGGCCGCGTGCTGGAGCAGGCCGCCGATCCCGCGGTGCCGCTGCTTGAGCGCCTGCGTGCCCTGTGTACCTTCAGCAGCAATCTGGATGAGTTCTACGAGATCCGCGTGGCCGGCCTGAAGGAGCAGTGCTTGCTTCAGTCTCCGGTGGTCGGCCCGGACGGGCTGACGCCGCAGGCGGTCTATGCCAGGGTCAACCAACGGGTCCGGGAACTGGTCGATCAGCAGTACCGCCTGTTCAATGACATGCTGATTCCGGCCATGGCCGAGCAGCAGATCCGCTTCTTGCGGCGGCCCTCGTGGAACCTCGCGCAGGCGGAATGGATCCGGGAGTTCTTCTTCGCCGAACTGATGCCAGTCCTGACGCCGATCGGCCTGGACCCGGCGCATCCGTTTCCACGGGTGCTCAACAAAAGCCTGAATTTCGCCGTTGAACTCGAGGGCAAGGATGCGTTCGGGCGCAACTCCGGCTATGCGATCGTGCAGGCGCCACGAGCG
This sequence comes from Cupriavidus sp. FW305-3-2-15-C-LB2, assembly GCF_058787575.1. Lineage (NCBI taxonomy): Bacteria > Pseudomonadati > Pseudomonadota > Betaproteobacteria > Burkholderiales > Burkholderiaceae > Cupriavidus > Cupriavidus sp. FW305-3-2-15-C-LB2. Next base: position 75,347 of record NZ_JBYSZW010000013.1, on the reverse strand, counting down.
TTGCCGCGGGTGATCGCCCTGCCACCGGAGATCGCCGGATGCGAGCATGGCTTTGTGTTCCTTTCTTCCATCCTGCATGCCCACGTCGGCGAGCTGTTCAGTGGCATGACCGTGCGCGGCTGCTATCAGTTCCGCGTGACCCGCAACAGCGAACTGTTCGTGGACGAGGAAGAGGTCAAGAACCTGCGCGAGGCGCTGCAAGGCGAACTGCCGCACCGTCATTATGGTGATGCGGTCCGGCTGGAAGTGGCTGACAACTGCACGCCGGCAATGACTGGGTTCCTGCAGCAGCAGTTCGGCCTGGCGGCAAGCGAGGTGTTCTCCGTCAACGGACCGGTCAACCTGGTTCGCCTGATGCAGGTGCCAGATCAGGTGGACCGGCCGGAACTGAAGTACCTGCCTTTCCGGGCCGGCCTGCCGAAGGTGCTGCACGAGCATTCCGATATCTTCCGCGCCATTCGCGAGGGCGACATCCTGCTGCATCACCCGTTCCAGTCGTTCACACCGGTGGTGGACTTTGTCAGGCAGGCGGCACAGGACCCCGATGTGGTGGCAATCAGCCAGACGGTGTATCGGGCCGGGCACGACTCGGTCCTGCTCTCGGCACTGATCGAGGCCGCGCGCAACGGCAAGGAAGTCACCGTCGTGGTGGAACTGCTGGCCCGCTTCGATGAAGAGGCCAATATCGGTTGGGCAACGCAACTGGAGGAAGTCGGCGCGCATGTCATCTATGGGGTCGTCGGCTTCAAGGCGCACGCCAAGATGGTGATGGTATTGCGACGCGAGGGTGGGAAGCTCCGGCGCTATGTGCATCTCGGAACCGGGAACTATCACCACCAGACCACGCGCACCTATACGGATTTTGGATTGCTCACCTGCAATGAGTCGCTGACGCAGGATGTGGCGCAAGTGTTCAGCCAGCTGACTGGTCGTGGCCAGACCCATTGCATGACCCATATCTGGCAATCGCCCTTCACCTTGAAGACGGGGTTGCTTGAAGCGATCCGGCGCGAAGCCGGGCACGCCAGGGCCGGTCGCAAGGGATGGATCGTGGTCAAGATGAATGCGCTGCTGGAACCCGACCTGATTCAGGCGCTGTACGACGCCTCACGCGACGGAGTCCGTATCGACCTGATCATCCGGGGCGCCTGTGCGCTGCGCCCCGGCGTTGCCGGCCTGTCGGAGAACATTACGGTGAAATCCGTCATGGGCCGGTTTCTCGAGCACTCGCGCATCTTTTATTTTCACGATGGCGGGGCGGAAAAGGTCATGCTATCCAGCGGTGAATGGATGGAGCGAAGCCTGTCCCGGCGGATCGAGATCTGCTTTCCCATCCTTGATGCCGGGTTGAAGGAGCGCGTTATCGCGGAAGGGCTGAAACCGTACCTGGCAGACCGGCGTGACACCTGGCAGATGGCGCCGGACGGAACATACGAGCGTCAGGGCTCGCGTGACGGCGAGGGCGCGCAGAATATCCTGCTGTCGGCGTTGACGTGAGCCCTGCATAAGGGCCACGCTGGCGCGGCACCGCGCCTGCGTGGCCGTGCCGCTGCTCAACCGAGATCGTCCTGGATCGGCCGGTGTCTGAACACCGCGCGGATGATGCCATGGTCGTTGGTGCCCAGGCCCTTGTGATCGCTAAAGTTCAGGTGATCGTTGTTGATAATGAGCCCGTCGAACAGCCAGCGGCGCCGCTTGCTGTTGTCATATAGCTGCTCGCTGACCAGGATGTGATCAAGCGATTCGCGAAAATCCTGGAAGACATGGGTGTAGTAGACATCGCGCGTGTCCCGGTATTCCTGCAATGTCTGCGCGGTATAGAGCGCAATATCGCCACCACCGACCGAGTCACCCACCAGATAGGCAGGCTGCTCGGTCAGGATATTGGCGGTATTGCTCAGTTGGCCGTCGTTGATATCGCCCATCACCACCACTGCGGTGTTGTTGCCTTTCATGCTGTCGGTCAGCATGAAGCGCAGCGCGGCCGCTTCGGCGGTACGCCGGATCGTCGACAACGCAGCGCCGACGGCTTTGGCATGTTTCGCGTAGATTTCCTTTTCATACCAGGCCTCGCCATCGATCCGGGTCGGCTGCTTCGACTTGAAATGGCATACGTACATGTGCATGGCAGGCTCATCCTCGCGCGGCCGGATGGTGAAATGCAGGACCGGCCGGGAAAAGCCGCGAATACTGACGCTGATCTGCGGTGTCTGCGGATCGTCTCCCTTCGATTTCAGCACGAATTTCTCGGGAAAATCGGCGATCCACTCGGCCTCGCCTGCGAGCAATCCGCGGCGGACGATGGCTGCGCACACAATGCCCTTGCCATTGGCGTTGTCCGGCACCAGCACGTCATAGGCATCGGCCAGGCCGGCGGCCTCGACTGCCGCGAGCAGCGCGTCGCCATGCCACAGCTCCTGGAATCCGACCACGTCGGCGTCGATCAGCTTCAGCTGGCTCGCCGTCCAGGCGATCTTGCGCTCGTATTCCTGCTCGCTCCAGCCGTTGCGGTCGGTATAGAGAGGCAGGCCCGGCACATTCAGGTTGTACAGGTTGAACGTCGCGATACTTAGTGTCTTCAGGTTCATGGCGGACTCTCCGTTGGCGCATGCGCGAATCGCCCCCGGAGTTCAGCAAGCCTTGCGCCCGGTGTCTATCTCGTTTCGATGACAATCGCCGGGCCACGCGAGGATACCCGCGGGTCGACATCTCACAGCCCGATCGTGCCGAGTGGGTATTCGGACAGTGGCCTGCCTTCACCATTAATTTTCTGTCGCCCATGACGTTTCATTTGCTATACATACTTTTTCCGACTGCTCTGGCGGCCTGTCTAATACTTCCTCGCTAAGCCGTTCAGCTCGCGCCGGCATTCCACTCCAGTGGCGATTGGCGGCATTTTCGGGGCGCTGGAAAACAGTGTCCGCGGTGGCTGCCGGAGCCTCCGGAAGCCACTTTCCATGGCCGGAAATGCCTTGTCCTGCAAGGCTTCGCGGGAATTACGCAGCCCCGCGGCGACTGTACCCCGTGAATAGTGCCGAGCGCTCCGGCATTATCCCGCGCGGGCATTTTCATCCGCGCTGCGGGACGCCATTTCGCATAACCGAAGCTCGTCCATAGAGCCGATTTTCCATTCCGATTCCGCCAGCTAGATTGACCTCATCGTTGGCGCTTGCCAAGGCTGACGAATTCTATGTGCTCAAAAGCCAGGGAAAGGGGTCCATCCATGAAACGCATCCATTTGAAACTTGTGGCTTTGCCGCTCGCCTGTCTGGTCATCACGGCCGCCGGTTGCGGGGGAGGCGGGGGGGGCGAATCGACGCCTGCCAGCGCCGCCGCCACAGCCCCAGGCACGGGAACGTCAGCGCCAGCGTCACCCACGACGCCAACAACGCCCGCAACGCAGACCGCCGCCAGCAGCAGCGCCATGCTGTCGGGTACCACTGATCCCGGGCCCGAGATCGGCAAGGACGGGGACTTCTACCTGAATACCGTGACCTGGATGCTGTTCGGGCCCAAGGCAAACGGCACGTGGCCGGCAGGGGTTTCGGTGGCGGGTACCGGCAATACCGGAGCGGCCGGGAACACCATCCTGTCCGGCTCGGTCGATCCGACCGACAGCGTCGGCAACAATGGCGACTACTACATCAATACCTCCACCTCGACCCTGTTCGGGCCCAAGGCAAACGGCACGTGGCCGCCGGGCGTCCAGATGGGTGGCGGCACCGGGTCGGGCACCGGTGGCGGCGTCGTCCTGACGGGCGCGGGGGCACCAGCCAACAGCGTTGGCAACAATGGCGACTACTACCTCGACACCGATACCTGGACGCTGTACGGGCCCAAGGCCAATGACGTGTGGCCGGCAGGGGTCTCGCTGGTCACCCAGCCGGGCGGCAGCGGCGGCACCGGCGGCACCGGTGGCGGCACTGCAGGCAATGGCGGTCACATCCTGTACGGCAGCGGTGCGCCGACCGACGACATCGGCGTCGATGGCGACTTCTATTTCGACACCACGACCTCGACGCTGTACGGTCCCAAGGCGGGCGGCAAGTGGCCAACTTCGGGCGTGAGCATGGGGACAGGCACCGTCTACAACGGCAACTTCAACGTGCCAGCCACGCTCAGCCGCGGCAACTATGCCATGACCGGCGCCGGCGGGGCGGTTCCCTTGCCTTCGGACTTCGGCGTCGTGATCCCCTACGATTGCAGCCGTGTCACGCTCACTGCCACCACACTCGGCAAGGTGCAGGGAACGCTGGACATTTCGGTGCACACGGTGACAGGGGCTGGCGCTTCAGCGACCATCACGCCGGTCAGGGACCTGAGCTGCAAGATCAGCAATGGCCAGCAGAGCTGCAGCCAGGAGGTGCCGTCCGGAACCGTCAACCGCAACGACAAGCTGCAGGTACAGGTCGACACCAACCAGGCCACCGATTGGGGAGGCCTCACCGTCAAGCTTGCCTGCGTCATCTAAGCCGGTTGGACGGGGGCGCGCGTCTGTGCCGGGGAGGGCAGACCGGCGCCTGAGCGGAGGCAGGGCAAATTGCCCTGCCTCCTTTTCATTTCCCCAAGGCGCCTGGCATGGTGAACGACTGCGTGCAGCGCGTTCGGCTTGACCTATTGCATACCGGGACAGTGCGGAGCGCGGATGACCCCGGCCGGGTTGACCGAGGATGTCGGCCACCGCTACGAGATGCGGTTTCCGCTCAACGTGACCTGTCGGTGGGGACCTGGCAGAGCAGTTCGGGCAACACGTCGGCATCGCCGACGCCCTGATGCGTCATCGGAGCCGCGCCTGTCTGGCCGGACAATGACTAGCCACCAGCGCGGACCACATCCTCAGCCGGCAGCCTGCCCCGCAGGCATAGTGCCCTGAGCGTCGAGGCAAGCAGCCGCTCCCAACGGCGCCGCCATGATGGCCGCATCGCGTCGCCGGGCCACGGGCACGGCTGTGCCGGCTCCGTATCGGCTGACACGGCCGCTTGCAGCGTTGGCTGCGCGAAGACGGCGTGCCCGCTGTACTGGGTCAGCAGTTCCTCGCGGCTGACTTCCTGCACCCCACCGCCCCAGCCTGGCAGGGCGACGAGAAACCGTCCGTGCTCGCAGCGCTGCAGCAGTACGCACGGCCTGTTCTTGTCCAGCAACAGCATGGCCGGTATCGAGGTATCCGGGATATCGTCGAGGTCGTGCTCCGCCAGCCGGGTCGACAAGCCGGCGCGCGCCGCCGCAGTGCAGAGCAGCGGCAACGTCAGGGCCTGCCCGTCCAGCGGCAGCCCTTCCAGCAGGACCGCTGAAGGCACCGTCCGTTGCAGGGCCCGGTTCAGCAACAGCAGGCAGCCCAGCAACGGATCGTCCGCAGCCGTGAGCCGGCTCATTGCGGCAGGAGGCTCCCGGCGGCCAGCAATGAAATGCAGGTCGGAAGTGCCGGGATGCACCGTGGGCCTTATCCTGGGTTGCTGTGTGCGCCGCGATGGCGCTGATTCAGCTTCGATGTCTCTTGCTGGCGCCTCGCATCGTGCAAGGTCAGCCGACGCGTATCGCCCGCGCGGATTCCGTTCACCCATGATTCCCCCCCGGTTTCAGTGGTGTGAGCTCTACTGCGAGGGTAGTGCACCAGGTTGCGCGAGCCCATCGTGCAAACAGGTTAGTGCAGCCGCAGCGAGACTGATTCAGGATTGAAACGCCCGGGGCATGCCTGTTCCCTGGTGTGGACCGGCCGGCCCCCTCAACGCCGCTGCGCCAGCCAGATTCCCGCCGCGATCGCGGCCAGCCCCACCGCGTGGTACCAGCGGGGCCAGTCGCCCAGCAGCAGCGTGGACAGCAGCGCCGCGAATACCGGCGTCAGGGTGATAAAGAACACCGGCAACTGAGCGCCCGCGCGGGCGATGGCGCGGTCCCAGGCAAAGTAGGCGAGCAGCGAGGGAATGGTTGCTACATAGAGCAGGATGGCCGCGACCTTGCCGCTCCATTGCAGCGGCTGGTCCAGCGTCATCAGCTCCCATGCCGTCACGGGAGCGCTTGCCAGTACGCCGGTGACGATCTGCGCGAACAGCAGCACGGGCAGGGGCACGGCGGGCCGCTGTTTGCGCAGCAGCCAGGTATAGCCGCTCCAGGCGATGGTGGCGGCCAGCATGAACAGGTCGCCGGCAACCAGGTCCAGCTGGGCGAGCCGGCCCAGTTCGCCGCGTACCAGGACGAAGGTCACGCCGACCATGCACAGCAGTGCCCCGGTGACATGCCATGGCTTCACCCGTTCGCGAAAACAGATCGCGCCGATCACGATCAGAAACAGCGGCGTGGATGCGCCGATCAGCGTCACGTTGATCGGGGTCGAGGTGGTCAGCGCCAGGTACTGCAGGGCGTTATAGCTGGCGATCGAAAGCACGCCCAGGGCGGTGATCATGCCGGCGTGCCGGCGCAGTGCCGCGCGGTGCTCGATCACGCCGCGCCAGGCAAAGGGTGCCAGCAGCAGCCCTGCCAGCACCCAGCGCACAGAGTTCAAGGTGATGGGTGGCACCGTGCCGGCGGCCAGGCGGCCGACGATGGCATTGCCGGCCCAGCTCAGTGGCGGGAAGGTAAGCAGGAACAGCGTTGTCCAGTCGATGCGTCCAGTGGTGTTGCTGCTTGCGGGCATGGGGAGGGAAGTGCTTGCAAATAGCGCATTATCCGCCATATGCGGCGCCGGGGCGCCAGGCGCCAAGGGTCAGGCAGCCGGGCAGGGGCCAGCAAGCAAGGAAGCGCAAGAGGAAATCGGGCGGCGAATCAGCCCGCCCGTCGCAGGGGAATCGTCATGGCCTTGCGCAGGCCATGACCGCAGTCACATGTCAGGCGTCCCGAGCGCCCGGCTGATGCGCAAGGCGGCCAGCGTGCCGATCACGCCAGACAGCAGGTAGAGGCTGACCGCCGCGAGGCCGAACAGCGAAGACAGGCCCAGCGCCACCAGCGGCGCAAAGGCGGCGCCGAACAGCCAGCCGAAGTCCGTGGTCAGCGCGGCTCCGGTGTAGCGGAAGCGGCGTTCGAAGTTCGACGTCACCACGCCCGCAGCCTGTCCGTACGACAGGCCCAGCAAGCCGAAGCCGACCAGGATGAAGATGTCCTGGCCGGTCGCGCCGCCACCGAGCAGCCACGGCGTTGCCAGGCTGAAGATGCCGATCAGCACGGCCATTGCCGACAGCGTGGTGCGCCGGCCGACGCGGTCCGCGATCCAGCCGGAAAGCAGCGTGCCGATGAACGCGATGAAGCCGCCCACGATCTGCACGGCCAGCACGTCGGAGATGCTCTGCGAGCGGTGCAGGATCACCCAGGACAGCGGGAACACCGTGACAAGGTGGAACAGCGCATAGCTGGCCAGCGCAGCAAAGGCCCCCAGGAAGATGTTGAAGCCTTGCGCGTTCACCATCTGCAAGGTGCTGATCGGCTCCAGCTCGTCTTCTTCGAGCAGTTGCGTGTACTCATGGGTCACCACCAGGCGCAGCCGTGCAAACAGTGCCACGACGTTGATGGCGAAGGCCACGTAGAACGGATAGCGCCAGCCCCACTCGATGAATTCAGGCGGGGTCAGGCTGGCATGCAGGAACAGGTACAGCGAACTGGCGACGATAAACCCGGTGGGTGCGCCGAGCTGGCCCACCATCGCATACCAGCCGCGCTTGTCCTCCGGCGTGTTGAGCGCCAGCAGCGACGGCAGCCCGTCCCACGACCCGCCGAACGCAATGCCCTGAAGGAAGCGGAACAGCGCCAGCAGGTAGATCGACGCGGCCCCGATCGAGGCGTACGACGGCAGGAACGCAATCCCCACCGTGGCCGTGCCGAGCAGGAACAGCGACGCCGTCAGCTTGATGCCGCGGCCCCAGCGCCGCTGGATGCGCATGAACAGCGCGGTGCCGAACGGGCGTCCGATAAACGCAAACGAGAAGATCGTGAAACTGAAGAGCAACCCCGCCAGCTCGCTCGCAAACGGGAAGTAGACCGCCGGGAAGACAAGCACGGAGGCGATGCCGTACACGAAGAAGTCAAAGTACTCCGAGGCCCGTCCGATCACCACCCCGGTGGCGATCTCGGCGGGTGCCACCTGGTGGTGGCCGGGCGCCGGAGGTGCAGTCGGCGATGCGCGATGCTGGTGGGTGAGGCTGGCCATCGTCAAGTCTCCTTCTGGCAGGAGTGCGTCGATACTGCACATGGAGCCGACCCCATTCCGATGAAATTGGCTCTTAAGTCTCGCACTGACAAGAATAGCGCCTAAACTGCCATAGAAAAACGAAAGGTGAGTTCGCCGGCAGTTTGCCGATATTCCTCAGACGCCACTTCCGAGACTATGGGCCGCTTCGACTCTGTAGTGCCGCCAAGACGTGTGCAGGGAAGACTACTGCTGCGATGTGCCGCCGCAGTCATGCTGGCGTGCCTGGCCGGTTGTAACGCGGTGCTGCTTGCGCCATCCGGCGACATGGCCCTGCGCCAGCGCGACCTGATCATCATTGCCACCTGCCTGATGTTGCTGATCATCGTTCCGGTGATCATCCTCACGCTGCTGTTTGCGTGGCGCTATCGGGAAAGTGCGACCGATGCGCCCTACAACCCCGACTGGGACCATTCCACTGTGCTCGAGCTGGCGATCTGGGCCGCGCCGCTGCTGATCATCATCGCGCTGGGCGCCGTGACCTGGGTCAGCACCCACCAGCTCGATCCGTACCGGCCGCTGACGCGGATCGACGCAGGCCGGCCGGTCCCGGCAGACGTGAAGCCGCTGACGGTGGAGGTGGTGGCGATGGACTGGAAGTGGCTGTTCCTGTATCCCGAGCAGGGCATCGCCACCGTCAACGAGCTGGCGGCGCCGGTCGACCGGCCCATCGCTTTCCGCATCACCGCCACCTCGGTGATGAACGCATTCTTCGTCCCGTCGCTGGCGGGCATGGTCTACGCCATGCCCGGCATGGAAACCAAGCTGCATGCCGTGATCAACAAGTCCGGCGTGTATGAAGGCTTCTCGGCCAACTACAGCGGCGCGGGCTTCTCCCACATGCGCTTCAAGTTCCATGGGCTGTCCAACCAGGACTTCGAGAGCTGGATCCAGCAGGTCAAGTCGTCGGGCCAGGGCCTGTCCACGGATACGTACCTCAAGCTCGCGCAGCCCAGCGAGCGCGACGCGGTGCAACGCTATGCCAGCGTGGCGCCAGGCCTCTACGACCTGATCCTGAACCGTTGCGTGGGCGGCGGGCGGTGCATGGCAGACACCATGGCGCTTGACCGCAGCCGCGGCAAATTCGACCCGTTCGCCGGCATCTGCACGGCGCGCAACACCGCGGCCACAGCGCCCGTGTTCGCGTCGGAGTCCGCGCGCAATGACGGCCGGGTGCTGCTGCAGTAGGGTGCGGATCCGGATCTTCCCTTGCGGTACTGGCCAGCCCCATCGGCCATGGTTGGTTAATTCAGGCCCCAGGTGACAAACATGCCCGAGCGCTCGGAACTCGCCAATTTGATCTTCGGCCGGCTTTCGTGGGAGGCCCTCCCGCTGCACGATCCCATCCTGCTCGGCACCTTCATCGTGGTGGTGATCGGTGGGGGCGCAATCGTCGCGGCGCTCACCTACTATCGCCTCTGGGGCTACCTGTGGCGGGAATGGTTCACCAGCATCGACCACAAGAAGATCGGCATCATGTATGTGATCCTGGGCATCGTGATGCTGCTGCGGGGTTTTGCCGACGCGATCATGATGCGCATCCAGCAGGCCATCGCGTTCGGCGACAACCTTGGCTACCTGCCGCCGCACCACTACGACCAGATCTTTACCGCGCACGGCGTGATCATGATCTTCTTCGTCGCCATGCCGCTGGTCACGGGGTTGATGAACTTCGTCATGCCGCTGCAGATCGGCGCGCGCGACGTGGCCTTCCCGTTCCTGAACAACTTCAGCTTCTGGATGACCACGGGCGGTGCCATCCTGGTCATGATGTCGCTGTTCGTGGGCGAGTTCGCGCGCACCGGCTGGCTGGCCTATCCGCCCTTGTCCGGCATCATCCACAGCCCTGACGTCGGCGTCGACTATTACATATGGGCGCTGCAGGTGGCCGGGGTAGGGACCTTGCTATCCGGCATCAACCTGCTGGTGACCATCGTCAAGATGCGGGCGCCCGGCATGACGCTGATGCGCATGCCGATCTTCACCTGGACCGCGCTGTGCACCAACGTGCTGATCATTGCCGCGTTCCCGGTGCTGACCGCGGCGCTGGCGCTGCTTGCGCTCGACCGCTACGTCGGCACCAACTTCTTCACCACCGAGCTGGGCGGCAGCGCCATGATGTACGTGAACCTGATCTGGATATGGGGCCATCCGGAGGTGTACATCCTTGTGCTTCCGGTGTTCGGGGTGTTCTCGGAAGTGGTCGCCACGTTCTGCCGCAAGCGCCTGTTCGGGTACGCGTCGATGGTCTACGCCACGGTAGTGATCACCGTGCTGTCGTACCTGGTCTGGTTGCACCATTTCTTCACGATGGGATCGGGCGCCAGCGTCAATTCGTTCTTCGGCATCACCACCATGATCATATCGATCCCGACCGGTGCCAAGATCTTCAACTGGCTGTTCACGATGTACCACGGCAAGATCCGCTTCGAGCCCCCCATGCTCTGGACCATCGGCTTCATGGTCACGTTCGTGATCGGCGGCATGACCGGCGTGCTGCTGGCGGTGCCGCCGGCTGACTTCTCCTTGCACAACAGCCTGTTCCTGATCGCGCATTTCCACAACGTGATCATCGGCGGCGTGCTGTTCGGCCTGATGGCAGGCATTACTTACTGGTTCCCGAAGGCATTCGGCTATCGCCTGGTCTCGTCCTGGGGCAAGGCATCGTTCTGGTTCTGGCTGGTCGGCTTCTACTTTGCGTTCATGCCGCTGTACTGGCTGGGGCTGCATGGCGTGACCCGGCGCATGAGCCATTTCGAGGACGCGACGCACCAGGTCTGGTTCCAGCTGGCTGCGTTCGGCGCCTTGCTGATCGCCATCGGCATTGCCTGCTTCCTGGTCCAGCTGGTGGTCAGCTTCATCCACCGCGAGGAGCTTCGGGACCTGACTGGCGATCCGTGGAACGGCCGCACGCTCGAATGGTCGACTTCATCCCCGCCGCCGCAGTACAACTTTGCCTTTACGCCGGTAGTGCACGACACCGACGCCTGGTGGCACATGAAGCAGAATGGCTACGCGCGGCCGCAGCAGGGCTTTATTCCGATCCATATGCCGAAGAACACCGCGGCCGGCATCGTGCTCGCGGGGTTCTCCACGCTCTGCGGTTTCGCGTTGATCTGGCACATCTGGTGGCTGGCGGCAGCATCGTTCGCGGCGACGATCATCGGCGCGATCATCCATACGTTCAACTACCAGCGCGACTATTACCTCCCGGCCGACCTGGTGGTCCAGACCGAAGCGGCGCGCACACAACGGATGGCTGGCCATGGCTGACACGACCTTTCCCAACCATGTGAGCGGCACCGGCACCGCGGACGCGGCCCCGCCGGGAGGCTACCAGTTCTACCTGCCCGAGGACCATCACCCGCAGAACGGGACGCTGCTGGGGTTCTGGCTTTACCTGATGAGCGACTGCCTGATATTCGCTTGCCTGTTCGCCGCGTATGGCGTGCTGGGCCGGGAGTATGCGGGGGGACCGAGCGGGGCAGAGCTGTTCGAGCTGCCGCTGGTGGCACTGAACACCTCGTTCCTGCTGTTGTCTTCGATTACCTACGGCTTTGCCATGCTGCAGATGCAGCAGAACCGCATCGCCGGAACCCAGATCTGGCTGGCCATCACGGGGGTCTTCGGCGCGGGGTTCCTGGCGGTCGAGCTTTATGAGTTCGCGCACCTGATCAATGAGGGCGCAGGGCCGCAGCGCAGTGCGTTCCTGACCTCGTTCTTCGCACTGGTCGGAACCCACGGGCTGCATGTCACGTGCGGCATCATCTGGCTGGTCGTGCTGATGACCCAGGTGGCGCAGCACGGGCTGATCACGGCCAACAAGCGCAGGCTGATGTGCCTGTCGATGTTCTGGCACTTTCTTGACGTCGTCTGGATCGGCGTCTTTACCTTCGTCTACCTGATGGGAGCGTTGCCATGAGCGCGCACGACGAAACGCTGGACAGCCACGGACACAGCCACGGGCATGACGAGGACGTGGGGCCGCATGCCACGCTGGGCGGCTACCTGACGGGCTTCGTGCTGTCTGTCTTCCTGACCGCGATCCCGTTCTGGCTGGTGATGGGAAAGGTGTTCGACAAGTCGTCCACCACCGCCATCGTTATCCTGCTGATCGGGGCCGTGCAGATCGTGGTGCACATGATCTACTTCCTGCACATGAACGCGCGGTCGGAGGGCGGCTGGAACATGCTGTCGCTGATGTTCACGCTGGTGCTGGTGGTGATCACGCTGACGGGTTCGCTCTGGGTGATGTTCCACCTGAACAGCAACATGATGCCGACCATGCAGCATGAGCGCACCACCGACGCCGGCACTGCGATCGTGCCGCCCAGGACCAAGTAGGAACAGGTCCACGCAGGCGGGAATCGGATCCCGCCTCATTCCCGTTCACGGAGCCTGGCATGCGCGCAACGCGCCTTGTCGCGACCCTGTGCCTGGCGCTGCTTTCCGTGCCGGCTTGCGCGCAGCGGCTGGCCGTGGAGGTCGAGAACTTCAGCACGCCAGGCCCATGCGCGGAAGAAGACAATGTCTCGTTCGCGCTGTCCGCCGCCGCGGTTGGCAGGTTCCGCATCCAGGCATTGCATCCGCCCTACGTCAACGCCATCCGCATTGACAGCTCCGCGCCGGATTTCTCCGGGTGCAACTTCGGCAAGACGCCTCACCCGACTGATCCCCGCCATGTCTTTGTGCCGCGCACGGTCACCCTTTACGACGGCAGGGACATTGCCATTGTCGGGATCACGTTCGCAAGCTTCTGGCGGCCACATCGGGTGCCGGTCACGGTAGCGGGCAGGGCCGATGCCGGTTTTCACCTGATCCAGGTGTTCCGGAAATCCGGGCGGACCCGTACCGAGGTCCTGGTGCTCTATCCCGCCGATGGCTACTGGCGGGCGAAACCGTTGCCGGCCCGCCACCTGGGTGTCAATGCCTATGGCTCTTCGTTCCTGCTGGGGCCGATAGAGCAGGAAGGGCGCCCGGTGGTCAACATCGCTCGGATAGAAATCGAGCCGCAGCCCTTGGCTTTCACGCTGCATTTCACTGGCGGAGGCCAGGCAACGGTCGCGATCACTGAAATCAGCGACATGCGTACTGCGCTCGATGTCCGGTTCCTGCCGGCCTATGACGCCAAGCGCGCGTTCGCGATGCTGCGCTCCATGTATGTTGCCGACGACAACGCAGACGCGAGCGAGGTCACCTGGACGACCGGGCCGGCTGGTGAGGCCATCAGGAAGCCGGTGATGGCAGTTACTTCAATGCAGGCAACCGCGGTGCGATTCGGCCGTACCGTCCGGTCGCGCCACAACACCAGCGCCCCCGATTTTTTGTTCGATGCCTTCGAGGCGCCCGCGACGGAGGGCACGGCGCCAACGGGCAAGAAGCCGGGCTGAATCGATCCCCGGCAACCTCGCGACCCAGCCAAATATATTCATGTCGACAATAAAAATTGCGACTGCTATGATTTGCGCACGATAGCCTGAGCCGGTAGCAATCGCTGGCCGCCCAATGGTGGGGCTGGCAGCACTTTTCAGGCTGGGGAATAGTCGAGAGAACTGGGGACGACAATGTCATCACTGAAGAAGCTGCTCGCCATCACATTGTGCGCAGAGGCAATCATTGCCCTGTGCGCGCCAGGGCCGCTGCAGGCACAGGAAGCCTGGCCCGCACGCCCGATTCAAATGATCGTTCCGTCGTCTCCCGGCTCGGGAACCGACGCGCTGGCGCGGGCCATGGCGCAGCGCCTTTCCGAATCGCTGAAGCAGGCCGTGGTCGTGGAGAACCGGCCGGGCGGCAGCGGGGTGATCGGAACCAATGCCGTTCTCAAGGCGGCGCCGGACGGCTACACGATTCTCTACACAACGGCATCCAACATGGTGGTTGCGCCTGCCGTCATGAAGTCCATATCCCAGGAGGCAAGAAAGGGCCTCATGCCGATCGCGCAGACAGCCGCGGGTGGGGTGTTGCTGCTGGTGAGCCCGGACCTGCCGGTGCACGACTTGCCAGGACTCATCGAGCTGGTGAAGGCGAATCCGGACAAGTACAGCTATGGCAGCTGGGCCACCGGCTCGTCCGCGCACTTGACCATGGAATGGCTGAAGAAGCAGACCGGCATGAAGACCGAGCACGTCGCATATCGGACAACAAGTCAACTGCTCACCGAGCTTTCCTCAGGGGTGCTGAAGATCGGCTGGACCGATCCCAGCGTCGCGGTTCCGTTCCTGCGTTCCGGGAAGGTGCGTGGCATTGCCATCGTCGGCAACGTGCGCTCGCCACAGCTTGCCGACGTCAAGACCATGAGTGAACAGGGCTACAAGTTCAACACGGTGGGATGGTTCGGCATGTTCGCCCCGGCCGGAACCAGTCCGGCGATCGTGAAGCGGCTGTCCGATGAGGCCAACAAGGTGCAGGCATTGCCGGAGATCGCGGCGCTGATGAAGAAACTGAACTTCGAGCCGCCGCCGGTAAAGACCTCCGCGCAGCTGGGCGAGATCGTCCGCAGCGATCTGCAAGTCTGGTCGAAGATCGCTAGCGACGCAGGGATCAGGGTCGACGAATAGGGGCTGGCGCCCCGTCATTGCGGCCTGCCCAGCGGCCCACTGCCCGCCATGATGGCAGCCGGCCGTCAACGATCCAGTGCGCCTGCACCAGCGAATCCTTGTCATAAGAAGGAAAGTTCAAGGCGTGCCAGGTAAAGCGGAACGTTGCCCCCTGCCAGATGATTCGATCGTCGCGAAACACACCCAGACATCAACCCATCCACTGCATCCCCAAACCGGTTTGTCCTTCGGCGAGCTCAACCGCCGATCCGCAGGTGAACGGTCATATTCGATAGAGAACAGGAGACGGCATGGCGAAAATCGTTAAGTTCTATGAAACCGGCGGACCCGACGTCCTTCGTCTTGAGGACGGCAGCGTTGGTGAGCCCGGAGCGGGGGAGGTCCGCGTCCGCCACGTGGCGGCAGGCCTGAACTTCGCCGATACCTACTTCCGCAGCGGCACGTACAAGGTGCCGCTGCCCAGCGGCGTCGGCAACGAGGCCGCTGGCGTGATTGAGGCTGTCGGTGCCGGCGTCACCCATCTGGCGGTCGGCGACCGTGTGACCTACACCGGATTTACCAACACGCTGGGCGCCTACAGCACGGAGCGGCTGATCTCTGCCTGTCCGCTGATCAGGCTGCCGCAGGCAATCAGTTGCGAAGTCGCGGCGGCCATGACCATGCGCGGTTTGTCGGCGGCCTACCTGATGCGCCGGATCTACCCCTTCAAGGCGGGCGACTCCATCCTGCTGCATGCCGCGGCAGGTGGTGTTGGCCTGATCGTTGCGCAGTGGGCCAAATTGTTGGGGCTGACGGTGATCGGCACGGTTTCGACCGATGCCAAGGCCGAAGTGGCGCGCGCCCACGGCTGTGACCACACCATCAACTACAGCCATGAGGACGTGGCCAGGCGTGTGCGGGAACTGACCGACGGCGTGGGCGTGAACGTGGTCTTCGACAGCGTGGGCAAGGACACCTTCATGTCCTCGCTGGACTCCCTCAGGCGCCGCGGCCTGCTGGTGTGCGTGGGTTTCGCCTCCGGCCCGGTAACCGGGTTCGATCCGGCAATCCTGGCCCGCAAGGGCTCGGCATTCCTGACGCGCCCGGGCCTGGCCGACTATATCGCCGATCCTGCCGAGAAGGCGGAACTGGTCGGCGAGCTGTTCGGCCACGTGGCGGCTGGCCGCATCCGCATCGGGATCAATCAGCGCTATGCCCTGGAGGATGCCGTGCAGGCACACCGGGACCTGGAGTCGCGGAAGACCACCGGCTCGTCCATTTTCGTGATTTGACGGCACGAAGCAGCTGTCTCATCCATCGACCTTCTCAAGATTCACATCTCAACCCGGAGATCCACCAACATGAACTTCCTTGACGGCCACCTGTATCCCGAGAACCAGCAGCCTCTGATCATCACCGCCGCTCCCTATGCGCCGGGCTGGATCCCGTCAGACTTCCCGGAAGATATCCCGGTCACCATGGCGGACCAGATCCAGAAGGCGGTGGATTGCTATGAAGCCGGTGCGAGAGTGCTGCATCTGCACGTGCGCGAAGAGGACGGCAAGGGCAGCAAGCGCCTGTCCAAGTTCAATGAGCTGATCGCCGGCGTGCGCAAGGCCTGTCCTGAAATGGTCATCCAGGTGGGCGGCTCCATCAGCTTCGCGCCTGAAGAGGGCCAAGGCGCCAAATGGCTTAGCGATGACACGCGGCATATGCTGGCCGAACTCGATCCTAAGCCCGACCAGGTGACGGTGACCGTCAACACCTCGCAGATGAATGTGACGGAGCATGCCGGTGTGGATGATTTCAAGGGACTGTCGCGAGGGTTCGCGCACCTCTACGATACCTACAAGGACATGGTCGTGCCCTCGAATCCCAGCTGGTTCGAGGAGCACGTTCGGCGTCTGACAGCCGCCGGGATTCAGAGTGAGTTTCAGTGCTACAACATCAACAGCTTTGAAACGATTGAGCGGATGATTCGCCGCGGCGTCTACAAGGGCCCGCTGGTGATGAACTGGGTGGCTATCAGCGGCGGCATGGATCAGGCGAACATCTACAACCTGGCAAACATCCTGCGCGCTGTGCCGGACGGAGCCGTGGTAACGGTGGAGAGTTCGGTGTTGAATGTGCTTCCCATCAACATGATCGGCATGGCCTTGGGCCTGCATGTGCGGTGTGGCATCGAGGACGTGCTCTGGAACCAGACCCGCACGGGAAAGATGAGCACCGTCGAGCAGATCAAGCAACTGGTGCGTATCGCCGGCGAATTTGGTCGCCCCATCGCGACGGCGCAGCAGACCCGCGAGATCTTGCAGCTTGGGGTCTTCTACGACACGCTGGAAGAGACGCTTCAGAAGAATGGCTTCGCACCCAATCGTAACGGTGGCCACCAGGGCTTCCTGCGCAAGGCCGAATGCATGTAAAGAGCCCTTGGGGGAACTGACGGCCCGGCATCCCGGACCCAACATGTGATGGCGAAGGCGGGACCCGCGACGGTGTGGGTCCCGCTCTTTTGCCTTGCTGCCGTGGACCCTGCAGACCTCAATTGCCGTGTGGCCGATACCGCGAGCAGGGTTTTCCCTCTGTTTGCGCGAATCGACAACAACTTGGCGTGCTTGGTCAAGCCGGTTGACGCGTGGCGATCCGAGAATTGAGAAAAGACGGCAATCAAGAGGTACAGACATGAGGAAGCGAACCAATAACCTATGGTGGCGCGGATACGCCCTGGCGATCGGAGTCGGTGTCGTCGGTGGGGTGCCCGTGGCTCACGCCCAGGAGGATTGGCCAAGCAAGCCGATCCGCCTGGTGGTGGCGGGGCCTGCCGGCGGCAGCGCCGACGCCCTGGCGCGGCTGCTGGCGGAAGGCCTGCAGAAGGCGTGGAGCAAGCCGGTGATCGTGGAAAACAAGCCTGGTGCCGCCGGCGCGCTGGCGATCAGCGATTTGCAGGCCACCGGCAAGGATGGCCATACCTTTCTGGTCATCCAGGGCGGTGTCGTCAGCGAAGCGCCGTTGGCCTACAAGGTCCATTACAAGCCCTTTGCCGACCTGAAGCCCCTGGCCCAGGTCAGCCGCACGGGGTTGGTGCTGGTTGCCAACAAGGATGTGCCGGTCTCTAACCTCAAGCAGTTGGTGGACTACGGCAAATCGCAGAAGGACAGCCTGGTTTTCGCTTCCTACGCTGCGGGACTGAGGGGCCACACCTCGGGCATACTGCTCGGGCAACTCACCCACGTGCCAATGCGGCATGTTGGCTACAAGGGCTCTCCTCCGGCATTGAACGACCTGATGGGCGGCCATGTGCCGCTGATGTTCGATGGGGTGACTACCTCAATGCCGCTGATCAAGGCGGGGAAGATCAGAGCGATTGCCGTGGCCTATCCGACCCGGATTGCCGGATTGGCGGATGTGCCGACGTTCAAGGAGCTCGGTTACCCGCAGCTGGCGCAAGCGGGCTGGTTCGCCGTGTGGTCGCGCCCGGATGTCGCTCCGGCGGTCCAGCAAAAAATCCGCGAGGCGACGCTGGCGTATTTCAAGCAGCCCGCAGTGCAGAACCGCGTCAAGGATATGGGCATGGAGCAGGGGAATGCCGCCACCTCGGAAGAGATGATGGCGGACCTGAAGCAGGCATACCAGCAACAGGCCGCGCTGCTGAAGTCCATCAACTACCAGCCGGAATAATACGGCAGTCACCCGGCCGCGCAACTGGGCTGGGTGGTGACTACCGTTGCGGCATGCCCGACCGGTCGTGTCGATCTTTCAGTAAGGCGCGTCACCGATAATTGCGGTGCGCTCCATCTTCCGGTGGCACGGGGGGTAATCCATCACTGCGTAGTGCTGGGTCGAACGGTTGTCCCAGAACGCAACACTGTTTTTCTTCCAGCGAAAACGCACCTGGTACTCGGGGATGGTGGCCTGGCTGACCAGGTAGCTAAGCAGATTTGCGGCACCCGGCGCCTTGTCGATGCCGAAGCGCACATTGGCCGGCACGTTGTAGTTGGTGAAGTGCGTGGTAAAGCTTCCATTGACGAACAGCACTTTCTCTCCGGTTTCGGGATGGGTGCGCACCACCGGGTGCTCGGCGTCCGGGTACTGGGCCTTCAGCGCAAGACGCTTTTCGATCGGCATGGCGGCACCGAAGCTCGCCTCGATGCCGTGGCGCGCGCGCAATGTGGCGATCTTCGTCTTGATATCCTCGGGCAACTGGTTGTAGGCCTCGACCATGTTGACCCACATGGTGTCGCCGCCCACGGGTGGGCACTCGATACAGCGCAGCACGCAGCCTAGCGGTGGCTTCTCGCGCCAGGTGGCATCGGTATGCCAGGAATTCTCGTTGCGGTCGGGAGGACTGTCCGGGGTTTTGTAGATCTGGACCAGCCCCGGGTAATCGGGATGGCTGCCCACCACCGGATGGTCCTCCAGCTCGCCGAAGCGGCGCGCAAAAGCTACGTGCTGCGCGCGCGTGATGTCCTGGTCGCGGAAGAACAGCACGCGATGTCTGAGGAGCAGGGCGCGGATTTCAGCCATCAGCTGCTCGTCTTCGGCAGCCGCGCCGAGGTTGACGTTGCTGAGCTCAGCACCGATCGTGCAGGTGACTGGCTCGACCTGGATCGAATTGCCCAGAGAGGTTGCGCGGACCACTGCGGGTGCCGCTTTGAGGCGTTGGATCATGAAGGTTGTCTCCGATTTTTCGAACAGGCCGATCGATTCCTGCGAGTCTGGATCCAGCGGGTTTCTCCCGCTTGACACTACATGACCGGGATTTATCATTCCATGTCAATGTTCCACTCTGCTCGCTAATGTCGTCACTTGTCCGCGCTGCGGCCCTCACCAACTACAGCGAGGTCGCCCGAGCCGCCGGACTGGACCCGGTGCGGATGCTCCTTGACGCGGGTTTGAGTCCGGGCGTGCTGCGCGAGCCGGACCTCATGATTCCGGTTGAGCGTGTCGGACGACTGCTGCAGGCGTCGGCAACCATGTCAGGCAACGAGAGTTTCGGACTGTGCATGGCCGAGTCGCGCCTGTTGTCCAATCTTGGGGCCGTAGGATTGCTGATCCGCGACCAGGCGACGCTGCGCGACTCGCTTCGCATGCTGATGCGCTATCAGGCGTTGCTCAACGGTGCGCTGTCGCTGGCGGTAGAGGAGTGCGGCGAACTGGTCATTATTCGCGAGGCGGTCATCGCTGGCAGCGCACATCAGCCCACGCGCCAAAGGGTTGAACTGGCGCTGGGGGTAATGGTGCGGCTGATACGCCAGCTTCTCAAGCCCGACTGGGAGCCGCGGCGCGTATGCTTCGAGCACCCGGCGCCGCGCGACCTTGGTACGCACCAACGGTTTTTTGGCCCTTGCGTCGAGTTCGACTATGACTTCAACTGCATCATCTGCGCGAAGGCCGATCTCGATGCACGCAACCCGTCTGCCGATCCGGCCATGGCGCGCTACGCGCAGCAGCTGATCGACGCGTCTGTCATGTCGCAGCACGCGACCATGCTAGAAGACGTGCGGCGCATTGTCCTGCTGCTGTTGCCCAGCGGACGTTGCAGCATCGAGCAAGTGGCGGACCATCTGGGCGTGGTGTGCCGCACGGTCCAGCGCCGGCTGGCGGAAGAGGGACAAAGCTTCTCGTCGATCGTCAACGACATCCGCACGGAGCTTGCCGCGCGTCATGTCATCGAGAGCGATCGTCCGTTGACCGAGGTGGCGACCCTGCTCGGGTTTTCCGCGCCGAGCGGATTCTCGCGCTGGTATCACGCGCAATTTGGTTGCAGCCCCAAGGAGAGCCGGTCCACGCGCGGCACAGTGCGCCGAAAGACCACTGCTTAGCCTGCACCGACCGTGATGCCACCCTCGGCCATCCGCCCGATACGCCACGTAAGGTAAGATCTTGGGCGCTGCGAGCGGTGCAGCGCCGATCGAGGGCAACACCCGACCGGTTCCCCAATAATCGGAAGGACTTACCCCTCATGGGCAGACTCAAGACTACCAACACGCCAGAACTGCAGTCGCTGCTCGCGCCGCAAACACCGCAGAATCCGGTCACGCTGGCGGTCGAGCAGGCGCTTATGCATGGACGCGACTGGTCGGCATCCGTCGCCGACCAGATTGCGGTGCGGCTGGCGGGACTGATTACGATCGACGTGATCCACGCAGGCCAACGCCTGCTTGAGAAAGACATCAGCGAGGTCCTGGAGGTCAGCCGCGCTCCTGTGCGCGAGGCCTTGCGCATCCTGGAGCGGGAGCGGCTGGTCGAGTTCCGCGCGCGGCGCGGCGCCATTGTCACCGAGCCCAATGCCCAGGACCTGCGGGATATCTACGTGGTGCGGGACGCACTGTTTGCGATTCTGCTCAGGCAGTTGATGGAAGAACGCGCGGACGCGCTTGATGCGTTATTCGAGCAATTCATGCCGCGGCTCGGCAAGGCCGTCGAGGAATCGGTGGACGCCTATATCAGCGTGACCTTCCTGGCGAACATGGCCATGGCAGACCTGTCGAGCAACCGGCTGGTCGGGGAGCTGCTGAATTCCATCTCGCTGCGGGTCCTGCGCTATGTGCGGCTGGGGCTCGCATCCCGTCCCGGGTCGCTGGAGAATTCCTTCAAGACCTGGCGTGCCCTGCAGCGCGCCGTGACCAGGCGGGACATCGATGCGGTCCTGGAGACCGCGCACAAGCGCATCGGAAACTCCCGCGAAGCCGCCATCCGTGCCCTGGCATCCGGCGTCCGGAAAGGCAAGGCCGGCCCTGCCGGCAACGACGCTGTGCCAGCCGGCGCTTTCTGAGTCCGCGCGGGCGGGACTGCCCGCTTAGGCTCTCCGGTCAGGGGACCCGCGCCCGGCTGGCGAATGCATTCCACTCCCGGAAGACCGTGTCCAGGCACGATGCCGAATCGCAGCGGTCCCGCTTCTTGCGGAATGCTGCAATGTCGGCGTCGGTGATTGCCCGCGCCTTGAGCAGGCGCTGCTGGTCGGCATAGATGCGCTGGTAGCCCATGGAAAACAGCGCGGATTCGCAGATCAGGCGCTGCGCCTGCGTAGCGTTGGCGGCGGTGGCGGACGGATCGCAGTCGATGTCGGTGGCATGCGCGGTGCTCAGGAACATGAGGCTTGCGGATGCCAGGGTGTGGAGGGCGATGCGGACAATGCGGGTCATGACGGGTTGGGGGCAGGGCTGACGCTCGGCGCAAAGGTGCCGTGTCAGGCGAATAGTAGCGCGCCCCGATAGCGGGCCGACAGGTCCACTGCATGCCGGCCCGCTTCGCCGCGCTTAGCGGAACACGCTGACCGCCTCCACCAGCCGTGTTGCCTGCTGCTTCAGGCTTTCGGCCGCAGCCGCGCTTTGCTCGACCAGCGCGGCGTTCTGCTGGGTGATGTTGTCAAGGTCGCTGACCGCGCCCCCTACCTGGGATATTCCGCTGCTTTGCTCGGTGGTGGCGGCGCTGATCTCGGCGATCAGGTCGGATACGCGCTTGACCTGCGAGACGATGTCGTCCATGGTCTTGCCGGCTTCGTCGACCAGCTTGGCGCCGGACGCGACGTTGTGGACGCTGACATCGATCAGTCCCTTGATTTCCTTGGCGGCATTGGCGCTGCGCTGCGCCAGGCTGCGCACCTCGCCGGCCACTACGGCAAAGCCGCGGCCCTGTTCGCCGGCGCGGGCGGCTTCCACCGCCGCATTGAGCGCCAGGATATTGGTCTGGAAGGCAATGCCATCGATCACGCCGATGATATCGGCGATGCGCCTGGAGCTCTCGGTGATCTCGTTCATGGTGTTGACGACCTCCGACACCGCCTGCCCGCCGCGCTCCGCGGCGACGCTGGCGGAGCCGGACAGCTTGTTGGCTTGCGCTGCGGTCTCCGCGTTGCTCTGCACCGTGGAGGTCATCTGCGCCATCGACGCGGAGGTTTCCTGCACGCTGGACGCCGCCTGTTCGGTGCGCGCGCTCAGGTCGATATTGCCGCGCGCGATTTCATTGCTGGCGGTCTGGACATTGACGACCTGGCCGCTGACGTCGTCGATCAGCCAGCGGAACATCAGGCCGAGCTGGCTGATCGTGCGCAGCGTCATGCCGATCTCGTCGACCCGGTTCATGTGCACGGCCTTCTGGCTTTCGCCGGACGCCACGCGCAGCGCCTGCTGCAGGACCTGTTCCAGCGGGGTGGTGATCTGCCGTTGCAGCCACCAGGATGCCAGCAACGTGGCAAGCGCCATGACCCCTGCAAAGCCTGGTAGTGCCATGCCGGAAAGGCCCATGCCCCAGGCGCCGATGATACTGACGGGGAGCAGGGCGGCCAGCGCCAGCCGCACGCGCCAGCGTACCGGCATGGTCTGGAACAGCGAGGTAAAGGCCATCAGGCCCGTGCGCACGATCAGTCCCTTGTGGAATTTCCGGCTGCCGGCCTGGCCCTCGCGGAAATCGCGATACAGCTTTTCCGCTGCCGCTATCTCCTCGCGTGTTGCCTTGGTGCGCACCGACATGTAGCCGGCGGGCCGGCCGTTGCGCACCACGGGCGTGGCATTGGCGCGGACCCAGTAATGGTCGCCGTTCTTGCGGCGGTTCTTGACCAGCGCGGTCCATGGCTCTCCGCCCTTGAGGGTGGCCCACATGTCGGCAAAGGCTTCGGCGGGCATGTCGGGATGGCGCACCAGGTTGTGCGGCTGCCCCTGGATTTCTTCCCGCGTGAATCCGCTGACCTCGACAAACGCGGCGTTGGCGTAGGTGATGTAGCTCTGCGTGTCGGTGGTCGACATCAGCGTGGCGTTGTCCGGGAAATCAAACTCGCGCTGGGTGACGGGCTGGTTGTCGCGCACGGCATTCCTCCTCATTCTCGATGGGCAGGGGGCGCATGCCTTGTTTGCTTTGCATGGATTCCGGCGCGCCACGGCTGCCGGACCGCGCCCCCTTCTCCCCGCCATGTCGGCCGCAATTCCCTGGCGCTGATCCCCTCTTCCGTAGGGGAGGGGTTGAATACACTCAAACGAGTGAGGGCGACACCGTGGCGCAGGGCGTGGGTGTGGATCTGGCGTGCCTGGCTTGCTACATCCGGAACACCGCCCCCAGCCAGAAGCTGCGCGGCGCGCCCGGTGCCACGAACAGCGCGCTGGCGGCATCCCCCGGTGCCACGTGCGGGCGCACCAGGCTACCGCCGGGGAACACATCGTTCGCGATCTGTCCGTAGGTCTCGTAGCGCCGGTCAAAGACATTGGCCAAGCGTGCATAGATCTCAAACCGCTTGTTCACCTTGTACGCCGCGCGCAGGTTCAGGGTGGCGTAGCCGGGCACATGCCAGTCGGCGGTCTTCGGCGGCGCGCCCGGCTGCGGGTCGCTGCGCAGGCCGTCTTCGTTGCCGCTGGAGACGGTGCCTGACACCGCCACCAGGTCGGCGCCAAGCGTCAGGCCGGCCAGTGCCTGCCAGTCGAGGCCCAGCTTGAGCGTATGGCGGGGCAGGCCCGCCATGCGCATGCCGGGCCGGATGTCGATGGTGCGTTCGCCGGCGGCAAGCTGGCCGGCGGCCTGGTAGGTGGCCTGCAGATAGCTGTACGCAAGCCGCAGCGTGACATCGCCCACGCGCTGGCGGGCGGTGAGGTCCAGACCCTGGTTGCGGGTGCGGTCGAAGTTGGCGAAGTAGCCGAGCTGGGTGTTCGGCGCGCGCAGGAAGAGGATGTCGTCGTGATTGTCGACGCGGTAGAGCGACGCGGTGACTTCGGTGTCCTTGCCGCGGTGCCAGCGCACGCCTGCTTCATAGGAGTGTGAGACCACCTGCTTCAGGTAGGGATCGGCCTGCAGGCCGGCCGGCAGGCGGCAGGGCCGCGTCGGGTCGGCGCAGCCGAGTTCGAGCACGGTCGGTACGCGGTTGTTCTGCGCGTAGCCCCCGAACACGGTGACGCCGCCACCCAGCTTCTGCGAGAGTCCCAGCGCGGGGTTGAGGCGGCGGTAGGTAAAGCTTTCGCGCGGCTGTTCGCTGCCGTCGCTGTTGCGCAGGGTATTGCTTACCTCGACATGGTTCCACCTGGCCGAGGCGGTCAGGAAGGTGCTGGGGGTCAGCGACCAGGTGTCGGACAGGTACAGGCCGAGCATGCGCGAGCTGCCGCCGACGCCGGAGAACAGGGCATTGGGGGCGTCCGGGTCGGCCACGGCGCCGCGGTCGTCGGTGAAGGTGCCGGGCTGCGCGTACTGCGAATAGGTCAGGCGGCTGCGGTCCAGGGTCAGGCCGGCGTTGAGCAGGTGGCGGTCGGTCTCCCTGGCCATGCTCAGCGCCATGCCGACGGTCTGCTGCCACATATGGGTGGTGTTGATCACGGCGGGATGCAGCGCGGCGCCTTCGGCCCGGGTCATGCCGCAGTCGGCGCCGAGCGGGCTGCCGTCGGGCGCAAAGCCGTCCTCGCAGTCTTCGGCATAGGCCTCGTAGGCGGGGTTGACATCGCCGTTGGTGGTGTCGCGGCGGCTGGTGCGCACGTAGGCCAGCGCGGCGGCGCTGGTCTTGTCGTCGAACCAGTGGCGGCCGTTGACGGCGACCTGGGTCACCTGGTTGCGGGTCTGGTCGGGGTAGGTGTACACGGCGTGGCGGTTGGCCTGGTAGAGGTCTGGCAGCGTGCCGTTGGCGCTGGCGTGGAAGCTGGGCACCAGCCCGTTGCCGGTCAGCGTGCTGCGGCCGTGCAGCACTGACACGTCCACGCTGTCAGTGTCGCCCGCATAGCCAGCCTTGGCGAAGACGTTGCCAAGCCGGCCGCCCGACTGGTCGCGCCAGCCATGCTCCTGGAACAGGGTGCCGGCCGCGAATGCGTGCCAGCCGCTGTCGCTGCGCACGCCGCCGGACAGGTCGGCGCGCTTGCGGGCGCCGCTGCCGTAGGACAGGTCGGCCTCGAAGCCGGGCGAGTCCAGCCCGGAACGAGTGGTCATGGCCAGCGCCCCGCCCAGGGTATTGAGGCCGTAGGCCGGGTTGGCGCTGGACACCAGCGACACGCTCGCCAGCGCGGCTTCCGGGATCATGTCCCAGCTGACCACGTCGCCGAAGGGCTCGTTGACGCGGATGCCGTCCAGGTAGACCGACAGTCCCTGCGGCACGCCCGGAATGGATGAGGCACGGAAGCCGCGGTAGGTGATGTCGGTCTGGAACGGGCTGCCCTGGATGTCGTTGACGTTGACGCCGGCCAGGTTGCGGGACAGGTACTCGGCCAGGTTGCCGGCGCGCGACCGATCCAGGTCGTCGCCGCGCACGGTCTGCACGGTGTAGGGCACCAGGTCGCTGTCGACGCCGATGCCTGGCAGCGGCGCGGCGGCCACCACCAGGACTTCCGGCAGCATGGCGCTGTCCTGGTTTGGGACAGCGGTGTCGTGCTGCGCAACAGCGGGCCGCTGGGCCATCAGGGCGACCGCCATGGCAATCGCGGTGGCGGCGCCGCGGCTGGTCCTGCGGCGGCAAGCCACGGTGTCGCGCGGCGCCTGCCCTGGCGGTGCGGGGCGCGGGTTGGCTGGCATGGTTCCGTCTCCTCCGGATAAGCGGCGCGATACCTGCATTGGGTAGCGCCTGCCCGGAGCTGAGCAGGTTTCGTACCGTGCATCGGGAGTCCGGCACTTGCGCGGTGAGCGGCCCGGGAACGCGCTGGCCGAACCCGCCTTGCGCCGATGCCTGTCACAAAACAGGACAGCTGCGGACACAAGCAGCGGGCCGGTGCTCAACCATGGGACAGTCGTTCGCAGCGCACCGCACAAGGCACGGCCTGGCTGCAGCGTCCGGCAGTGCGTCCGGCGCGGCCAGGCAACGGCTGGCATGGAGCGCGGCCTGATGCTGCGCTGCACATGGTATCGGCCTTGCTCTGTTCACCTGCATCAACACTCTGCCTGGTGCTTAGCCATGTTCCGCCGCCTTGGTCGCTGCCTTGCCTGCCTGCTGTTGCCGTGCCTCGGCCTGGTCCATGCGGGCGCAGCGCTGGCCGAGGGCGCGCACGGGTATCCGTCGCGGCCGATCACGCTGGTGGTGCCATGGCCAGCGGGCGGCGCCACCGATATCTCCATGCGCATCCTGGCGGAGCTGGCCGGGCGCGAGCTGGGGCAGCCGGTCGTGGTGGAGAACCGGCCGGGCGCCGGCGGCACGCTGGTGGGAGGCTTGCTTGCCGCGGCGCGGCCGGACGGCTACACCATCGGCCAGCTGCCGCTGACGGTATATCGCTTCCCGCATCAGCAGAAGACCGCCTGGCAGCCGCTGCGCGACATCCAGCCGGTGCTGATGATCTCGGGCTATACCTTCGGCATCGTGGTGCCCGCAGACAGCCCGTTACGCTCGCTGCGCGACCTGGTCGCCTGGGGCCGCGCGCATCCGGGCGAGCTGACCGTGGGCTCCACCGGCATCGGCACCACCGCCCATCTGGCGATGGAGGACGTGCTCGGGCGCAGCGGCGTGCGCTATATCCACGTGCCGTATCACGGCACCGCTGACCAGATGCTGGCGGTGGCCAACGGTTCGCTGATGGCGGGGGTCAATTCCACCGGCTTCGCGCCTTTCGTCGAGACCGGCAAGCTGCGCTTGCTGGCCGTGTTCAGCGCGCAGCGCTCACCGCGCTGGCCCGAGGTGCCGACGGTAAGCGAGCTGGGCTTTGCCGATGCGGTTCATAACTCGCCCTACGGCATCGGCGTGCCGCGCGGCACCGATCCGGCAATCGTCCGCCGCCTGCATGACGCATTCCGTGCCGCGATGCAGCAGCCGCGCCACCTTGCGGAACTGGCCAGGTACGACCAGGAGCTGACCTACCTGAATACCGCGCAATACGATGACTTCCTGCGCCATGCGTGGGAGACCGAGCGGAGCTTTGCCGAGCGCGTGGGCACCGCGCGGCCCAGGGGGCAGCTGTGATGGCCATGCAAGCGCCGCCGGCGCTGTGCTGCGATGCCGTGCGCAAGGCCTTTGGCAGCCGCGTGGCCCTGGATGGGGTCTCGCTCAGCGTGCGGCGCGGCGAGTTCGTGGCACTGCTCGGCCCCAACGGGGCGGGCAAGACGACGCTGTTCCAGATCCTCAGCGGCCTGTTCGTGGCCGATACCGGGCAGGTCACGGTCATGGGCAGCGACATGCGGCGCGATCCGGTGCGCGCGCTGGCGCGGCTGGGCATCGTGTTCCAGCAGCCGGCCATCGACCTGGACCTGCCGGTGCTGGCCAACCTGCGCTTTCACGCGGACCTGCACGGGCTGCCGCGCGGCGTGGCGGCGCTGCGCATCGCCCGGCTGCTCGATGACTTCGGGCTGGCGGCGCGTGCGCGCGCACCGGTGCGCGAGCTTTCGGGCGGCAACCGGCGCAAGGTGGAACTGGCGCGCGCGCTGCTGCATGAACCGGCCATGCTGCTGCTGGACGAGCCGACGGTGGGGCTGGACCCGGCCTCGCGTGCGCAACTGGTGGCCGATGCGCGGCGCCTGACGGCGCGGGCGCAGGCCGGCGTGCTGTGGGCCACCCACCTGGTGCAGGAGGTGGAGCACGCCGACCGCGTGATCGTGCTGGACCGCGGCACCGTGCGTTTCGACGGCACCCCGGCCGCACTGCGCGGCGCCGCGGCGTGCGACACCCTGGAGGGCGCCTTCCTGGCCATGACGCCGCCGGCCCCTGTCACTGACCCGGATGCGAGGAGCGTGCCCGCATGAACAAGATGCCATCCCCCGGCTGGTTTGCCGGCGCCTTGCTGCTGGTCACGACGCTGCTGGTTGCCGCCGGCCTGGCCGAAGGCGCGCAGGGCGGGGCCGCGCGACCCGCCGGCCAGGCTGGCAACCAGGTCTTTGTCTCGAGCGAGAAGGACGATGCCCTCGCCGTCTTCGATGCCCGCAGCCGGCAGCTGGTCGCGGTATGGCGGCAGTGCAAGCGCCCGCGCCACCTGCAACTGTCGCCCGACCGGACGCGCCTGTACGTGGCCTGCAGCGACGACAACCGGGTGGATGTGGTCGACGTGGCCAGCCGCAAGACCGTGGCATCGCTGCCGGTGGGGGACGATCCGGAGTTGTTCGATCTCAGCCAGGACGGCCGCACGCTCTATGTCTCGAATGAAGAGGACGGGCTGCTGTCGGCCTACGACACGGCGTCGGGCAAGCGCGTGTTCGCGGTCAGGGTGGGCGAGGAGCCGGAGGGCGTCAAGGTCAGCGCCGACGGCAGGCATGTGTACGTGACCTCGGAGGTGGCCAACCTGGTCCATGTCATCGACGTGGCCTCGCGCAAGGTGATCCGCAATATCCAGGTCGGCAACCGGCCGCGGCGGCTGCTGCTGGTGCGCGACGGCAAGGAGCTGTGGGTATCCAACGAGCTCTCGGCCAGCGTCAGCGTGATCCGTACCGATACCTTCGAGGTGGCCCAGACCATCGCCTTCGCGCCGCGGGGCTTTCGCGCCGAGGACGTGACCCCGGTGGGCATGGCGGCCAGCGGCGACGGCACGCGCGCCTATATCGGGCTCGGCCGCGCCAACCATGTCGCGGTGGTCGAGGTGGCGTCGCGCCGGGTGCAGGACTATGTGCTGGTCGGCCGCCGCGCATGGGGGCTGGCGCTGAGCCGCGACAACGCGCGGCTTTATGTCGCCAACGGCCTGTCCGACGATGTCAGCGTGGTGGACACCGCCAGCCGCAAGGCGGTGGCCACGCTCAAGGCGGGCCGGGTGCCGCATTCGGTGGCGATCGATGACTGAGCGCTCGCGTGCGTGGTGGCAGTGGTGGCGTGCCGGGTTGGGTGCCATGGCGCTGGCGTGGCTGCCTGCCGCGGTGCACGCTGCCGAGGTGCGCGTGGCGGTCGTGTCGCAGGCCGACGACGCGCGCTATGCGCCCCGGCGCCTGGCGCAGCGCTATCCCGGCCAGCCGCAGGGCCGTGCGCTCGACGGCGCCCAAGTGGCGGCCGCGGAAGCGCGCGTGGCGCTCGAGGCCGCGGGTCAGTCGCTCAGGCTGGAAGCCCAGGAAGCCCGCACTGAAGCCGAGGTGGCCCCGCTGGTCGCGGCGCTGGCGCGGCAGGGCACGCGCTATATCCTGCTGGACCTGCCGTCGGCGTCGGTCAGGGCGGCCGCGGGCGCGGTCAGGCCGGGCGAGGCCTTGTTGTTCAATGTGTCGGCCGATGACGACGCGTTGCGCGGCGCCGGCTGCGCGCCGGTGCTGCTGCACACGCTGCCCAGCCTGCGCATGCGCGCGGATGCGCTGATGCAGTACCTGGTATTGCGCAAATGGCGCCGCGCCTTGCTGCTGAGCGGCCCGTCCGCGGCCGATGCGGCGCAGCGCGACGCGCTGGTGACGTCGGCGCGGCGCTTTGGCATTGCCTGGTCGGCGCAGCGCGCCTTCAGGCTGTCCAACGACCCGCGTGAGCGCGACCAGGCCAACCTCGGCCTGCTGACCGGCGGCGTGGACTATGACGTGGTGGTGGTGGCCGATGCCGACGGCGAGTTCGCCCGCGGCGTGCCCTACGCCACGCTGCTGCCGCGCCCGGTGGTGGGCGCCGGCGGGCTGGGCGCGCAGGCGTGGCACTGGGCCTGGGAGCGCAATGGCGGGCCGCAGCTCAACCGGCGCTTCATGCGCGCGGCGGGCCGTCCGATGACCGGCTACGACTGGGCTGCCTGGGTGGCGGTCAAGGCCATTGCCGAGAGCGTGGCGCGCCTGCCGGGGGCCGGGTTTGCCGGACAGGCGCAGGCGCTTGCCGCCGGGCAGGTGGTGGTGGACGGCTTCAAGGGGCCGCCGCTGTCGTTCCGCCGCTGGGACCGCCAGCTGCGCCAGCCGGTGTTGCTGGCCCACCCCGACGGCGTGGCCGGCATGGCCCCGGTGGAAGGCGTGTTGCATCCGAAGAACAACCTCGACACCCTGGGCGCCGATGAAGCCGACACGGCATGCCGGGCCCCATCCGCGTAGCGCACCCATGGCCTCCATCCTGATCCATCGCTGGCGCGCGCTGCGCGCGGTTTGCGGGCGCGAGCTGCGCAAGTACCTGCGCCAGCCCGGGCGCCTGCTGTCGTCGCTGGTGCGCCCGCTGCTGTGGCTGCTGGTGTTTGCCGCGGGCTTCCAGAACGCGCTGGGCGTCGCCATTGCGCCGCCCTACGACACCTACATCGAATACAAGGTCTACGTGGCGCCCGGACTGCTGGGCATGATCGCGCTGTTCAACGGCATGCAGTCGTCGCTGGCCATGGTGTACGACCGCGAGATGGGCGTGATGCGGCTGCTGCTGACCGCGCCGCTGCCGCGGGGCTGGCTGCTGGCTTGCAAGCTGGCGGCGGGTACGGTGCTGTCGCTGCTGCAGATGGCCGCGTTCCTGCTGGTGGCGATGGCCTTCGGCATCCGCTTCGAGTCCCTGCACCTGCTGGCGGCGACGGGCGCCATGGCGCTGGCCGCGCTGATGCTGGGTGCGCTGGGCCTGCTGCTGTCGGTCCATGTGCGCCAACTCGAGAACTTTGCCGGCACCATGAACTTCGTGATCTTCCCGATGTTCTTCATCAGCTCGGCGCTGTATCCACTGTGGAAGCTGCAGGAGTCGGGCGCGGAGCTGGTGTACCAGCTGGCCCGCTTCAATCCCTTCACCCACGCGGTCGAGGCGATCCGCTTTGCGCTGTACGGGCAGGTGGCGCCGCTGAGCCTGGCGGTGGTGGCGGGCAGCGCGGTGGTGTTCTTCGCGCTGGCGCTGCAGGGCTACGACCCGCAGCGCGGCATGGCGCGCCGGGGGCAGCAGGCATGAGGCGGCGGACGTGGGGCATGCTCCTGCTGATGGCGGCCGCACTGGGCCTGGCCAGTGCGGCGGTAGCGGCTGCCGGGGCAGCGGGCGCCGTCATCGCGCACAGCGATCCGCTGCAGTCGCCGCAATGGGCCTGGATCCACAAGGAGCTGCTGCAGTCTGGCCCGGTGGTGTTCGACAGCCGCGTCAGGGTGACCGGGCCGGCGTTTGCGGAAGACCCCATGCGCGTGCCGATCGCCTTCGATGCCTCGGCGCTGGGCGAAGTGGATCGCATCGTGGTGGCGGTGGACCGCAACCCGATCCGCGAGGTGCTGGCGTTCGAACCGCTGCGGGTGCGCCCGTCGCTGTCGTTCCGCTTCAAGCTGGAACAGGCATCGCCGGTGCGGGTGGCGGCGCGCACGCGCGATGGCACCTGGCATGTCGGCAGCGTGCTGGTCGATGCCGGCGGCGGGGGCTGCACGGTGCCCGGCGCCACGCGCCGCGACGGCAGCTGGAGCCGCACGCTCAACCGCGTGGACGCGCGCGTGTTCCCGGGCTTCGGCGGGGCCGCGGCACGCGTGCGGCTGCGCGTGATGCATCCGATGGATACCGGCCTGGCGGCGGGCATCCCGGCGTTCCATATCGAGACCCTGGTCCTGGCCGACGCGGCCCGGCAGCCGCTGCTGCGACTGACGCTGCATGAGCCGGTTGCCGAGAACCCGATTTTCTCCTTCGACCTGCGCGATGCCGTGCCGCCGGGCATGACGGTGGCCGGCCACGACAACAACGGCAACCGCATCGCGGCGCGGGTATCGCCATGAAGCGACGATTGCTACTGTGGTTGCTGCTATGCCTGGCGGGCCAGCCCGTGCCGCCGGCACTCGCCCAGCAGGCCGCGCTGCAGCCTCCTGACTACCGCCTGGCCCCGCGCGAGATCGCCGCGGGCGTGTGGCTGCTGGAAGGCTCCAATGCCGACTTCGCGGCCGGCAACGGCTGCAACATCATCAATACGGCGTTTATCGACACCGGCGACGGGGTGGTGGTCATCAACACCGGCCCGTCGCGGCTGTATGGCGAGCAGCAGCGCAAGGCGATTGCATCGGTCACGGCCGCCCCGGTGCGGCTGGTGCTGAACCTGAACCTGCATCCCGACTATTTCTTCGGCAACCAGGCCTATGCCGATGTGGGCGGCAGCGCCCTGGCCGGCACCATCGACGGGGCGCGGCGCGAGGGCGCCGCTTATGCCGACAACCTCTACCGCCTGTGCGGCGACTGGATGCGCGGCAC
The DNA here is from genome assembly GCF_058787575.1 of Cupriavidus sp. FW305-3-2-15-C-LB2. Lineage (NCBI taxonomy): Bacteria > Pseudomonadati > Pseudomonadota > Betaproteobacteria > Burkholderiales > Burkholderiaceae > Cupriavidus > Cupriavidus sp. FW305-3-2-15-C-LB2. The sequence goes on along the minus strand of NZ_JBYSZW010000013.1, from coordinate 42,712 downwards.
CGAGCCCGTGCCGGCTGCGCACGCGCTGGCGCCGGGCCGGCTCACGATCGGGCGCCATACGCTGGAGATGGTGCGCCTGGACGGCCATACCGGCGACGACCTGGTGGTGCTGGACCACAGCGCGGGCGTGGTCTTTGCCGGCGGGCTGGTGTTCCGGCAACGCATTCCGACCACGCCGCACGCGGATATCGGCCGCTGGCTGGCCAGCCTGGGCCGGCTGCAGGCGCTGCTGGCCGACAGCGGGGCGCGCGTGCTGGTCCCCAGCCACGGGCCAGTGCCTGCGGCCGGCGGCGGCGCTGAGGCCATCGCGCAGACGCGCGGCTACCTGCAATGGCTGGACACGCGCCTGCGCGAGGCCGCGGCGCAGGGGCGGGACCTGGCCGAGGTCATGGCGATGCCGGTGCCGCAGCCCTACGCGCACTGGGCCGCGATGCCCGCGGAGTACCTGCGCAACGTCGGCCATCTCTACCCGGCGCGTGAGGAAGCCGCGCTTGGCCACTGACGCTGGCCAGCCGAGGCGGGCTGTTCAGTTCTGGAGCAACTGCAACGCAGTGTTGCGCGCTGGCACGGCCGTCATCACGCAACCGGGCCGCAACCGGCGTGCTGGTGCGGGGATGCGACTGGCATGGGAATTGCCAAAGGCGTGTCTGGTGGGTGGCGCAGTGGCGCACCTGGGAAACCCAAAACAAGAGAGGAGATGGCAATGAGGACGTTACGAGTAGTGATGGCGGTTGCGGCTGCCGCGGCCAGTCTGGCCGCGCAGGCGGCTGTGACCGATGCCATGATCGAGAACGACGCAAAGAGCCCCGGCGATGTGTTGTCGTGGGGCATGGGCCCGCAAGGCCAGCGCTATTCCACGCTGTCGCGCATCAATACGAAGAACGTCGGGCAGCTGGTGCCGGCGTGGTCGTTCTCGTTTGGCGGCGAGAAGCAGCGCGGGCAGGAATCGCAGCCGCTGATCCATGACGGCAAGATGTTCGTGACGGCCTCGTATTCGCGCATCTATGCGCTGGACCTGAAGACCGGGCGCAAGCTCTGGAAGTATGAGCACCGGCTGCCCGAAGGCATCATGCCGTGCTGCGACGTGGTGAACCGCGGTGCGGCACTCTACGACAACCTGGTGATCTTCGGCACGCTCGATGCGCAGCTGGTGGCGCTGGACCAGCAGACCGGCAAGGTGGTGTGGAAGGAGAAGCTGGAGGACTACGCCGCCGGCTATTCGTACACGGCGGCGCCCATGATCGTCAAGGGCATGGTGCTGACCGGCATCTCGGGCGGCGAGTTCGGCGTGGTGGGCCGGGTCGACGCACGCGATGCCAAGACCGGGCAGCTGGTGTGGTCGCGGCCGGTGGTCGAAGGCCATATGGGCTACAAGTACGACAAGGACGGCAACAAGACCGAGAACGGCGTGACCGGCACCGCCAACGCAAGCTGGCCGGGCGAGACCTGGAAGACCGGCGGCGCCGCCACCTGGCTGGGCGGCACCTACGATCCGGCCACCGGGCTGGTGTACTTCGGCACCGGCAATCCGGGGCCGTGGAACAGCCATATCCGCAAGGGCGACAACCTCTACTCGGCCTCGACGGTGGCGCTGGATCCCGCCACCGGCAAGATCGCCTGGCACTACCAGAACACCCCGAACGACGGCTGGGATTTCGATGGCGTCAATGAGTTCGTGACCTTCGACCTGGACGGCAAGCGCATGGGCGGCAAGGCCGACCGCAATGGCTTCTTCTACGTCAACGACGCGGCCAGCGGCAAGCTGGTCAACGCCTTCCCCTTCGTCAGGAAGATCACCTGGGCCACCGGCATCGACCTGAAGAGCGGCCGCCCCAACTACATCGCCGAAGGCCGCCCCGGCGACCCCGCCGCCGGCAGCGACGAGAAGAAGGGCAAGTCCGTGTTTGCCGCGCCGGGCTTCCTTGGCGGCAAGAACCAGCAGCCGATGGCCTACAGCCCGCAGACCGGCCTGTTCTACGTGCCCGCCAACGAGTGGGGCATGGATATCTGGAACGAGCCCATCAGCTACAAGAAGGGCGCTGCCTTCCTGGGCGCGGGTTTCACCATCCGTCCGCTGAACGAGGACTATATCGGCACGCTGCGGGCCATCAACCCCAAGAGCGGCAAGATCATGTGGGAGGTCAAGAACAGCGCGCCGCTGTGGGGCGGGGTGATGACCACCGCCGGCGGGCTGGTGTTCTGGGGCACGCCGGAAGGCTACCTGAAGGCGGCCGACGCCAGGACCGGCAAGGAGCTGTGGCAGTTCCAGACCGGCAGCGGCGTGGTGGCGCCCCCGGTCACCTGGGAAGAGAACGGCGAGCAGTACGTGGCGGTGGTGTCCGGCTGGGGCGGCGCGGTGCCGCTGTGGGGCGGCGAGGTGGCCAAGCGCGTGAACTTCCTGGAGCAGGGCGGCTCGGTGTGGGTGTTCAAGCTGCACAAGAGCTGAGCTGGCGGGAGATGACACTGCCAGGCGCGGGTGCAACAGGATGAAACGGTACTCAGGTATGAAGAAGGAATGGATGGCGCTGGCGGTGGCTTCGGCGCTGCTGCCGGGCGCGGCGCTGGCCGGCACGGCCGCCGACATGCAGGCCCTGGCCGACAAGAGCGGCTGCTTTTCCTGCCATGGCATGCAGTCAAAGCTGGTGGGCCCGGGGTTTGCCGAGGTGGCTGCCAAGTACAAGGGCGACAGCCAGGCGGCGGAGCGGCTGGCAAAGAAGATCCGCGAAGGCGGCAAGGGCGCGTGGGGGCGGATTCCGATGCCGCCGCATGGCAGCCTTGCTGAGGACGATGCGAAGAAACTGGCGGAGTGGGTGTTGAGTGCCAGCTGAGGCCGGCGACTGTCTTGACGATGCCGGCATGCCGGCAAGGAACCCCGGCTGGCGCCTGCCATGCCGGGGTTTTTCCTTTCTTAGCGCTGGCCGCTGCTCAGCCGCAGCGAGTTGCCATCGCTGCGAAATACCATCGCTTGCTCGCGCGCCTGCGCCACGGCCAGCCGGCCCTGCAGCACGATCTCGCTGACCTTGTCGTGCGCGCCGGAGCGCTCGCACACCGGGTCCGTGGCGGTGGCGTCGCCGGTGACCAGGAACGCCTGGCAGCGGCAGCCGCCGTAGTCCTGCTCGCGCTGGTCGCAGGAACGGCAGGGTTCCTGCATCCACTGCGTGCCGCGGAAACGGCGGAAGGCATCGCTTTCGGTCCAGATCTCGCGCAGCCCCTGCGTGGCGACACTGGGCAGCGCCAGGCCCGGCAGCATGCGCGCCGCGTGGCAGGGCAGCGCGGTGCCGTCCGGCGCCACGCCAAGGAAGGTGGTGCCCCAGCCGTTCATGCACTTCTTGGGCCGCGCCTCGAAGTAATCAGGCACGACGAACAGGATCTGGCATTGCCTGCCGATGCGCGCGCGGTACTGCCGGACCACGGCCTCGGCCTCGCGCAGCTGCTCATGGGTGGGCAGCAGCGCCAGCCGGTTCTCCCAGGCCCAGCCGTAGTACTGCGTGTTGGCCAGTTCCAGGTATTCGGCGCCCATCTGCAGGGCCATCTCGATGATGGTGCCGACATGCGGCAGGTTATGCCGGTGCAGCACGCAGTTCATCACCATCGGATAGCCGTGCGCCTTGATCATGCGCGCCACGCGCTGCTTCAGGTCGAAGGTGCGGGTGCTGGACAGGAAGTCGTTGAGCTCGCGGGTGGAGTCCTGGAACGACAGCTGGATATGGTCCAGGCCGGCGTCGCGCAGGGCGGCAAGGCGGGCGTCGGTCAGGCCCACGCCCGAGGTGATGAGGTTGGTGTAGAAGCCCAGGCCATGCGCATGCCTGACCAGTACTTCAAGGTCCTTGCGCAGCAGTGGTTCGCCGCCGGACAGCCCGAGCTGCACCGCGCCCAGCGCCCGCGCCTGGCTGAACACGTCGCACCATTGCACGGTGCTCAGCTCGGCCGTATGCCGGGCATAGTCCACCGGGTTGGAGCAGAAGGCGCAATGCAGCGGGCAACGGTAGGTCAGCTCGGCCAGCAGCCACAGCGGCGGGCCGGGCGCGGCCTCAGACCAGCCAGCCGCGTTCGATCGCATGTTTGACAAAGGCATGTACCTCCGGGGCGATTCCCTGCACGCCAAACGCGGCCTGCAGGTCGTCGATCAGCATGTCCAGCGTGTGGCTGCCGTCGCAGCGCTGCAGGATCGCGGCGGCGCTGTCGTTGAGGGTGACCATGCCTTCCGGGTACAGCAGCACCCAGCTTTGCTGGGAGGCTTCCCATTGCAGGCGAAAGGTCCGGTGCAGGGTCGGTCTGGCGAGGTCTTGCGTGCTGGCTGTCATGGGTTGGCTTGCTGGATGGCGTCGAGCATCGACCAGAGCACGTCGAGCTTGAACTGCAGGATGTCGAGGGCGCGCTGCTGTTGCGCCGCGCTGCGGAAATGGCCCAGCGTCACGCGCAGGCCATGGTCCACGTCGCGCTGCGCGAGCGGAATGCGAGAGCGGAAGTAGTCCAGCCCGGCGGCCTCGATCCACGGGTAATGCGTGGGCCAGCCGGCCAGGCGTTCCTTGTGGATTGCGGGCGCGAACATCTCCGTCAGCGACGAGCACACGGCTTCCTGCCACGGTGCGCGGCGCGCAAAGTTGACGTAGGCATCGACGGCAAAGCGCACCCCGGGCAGCACGTGCCGGTGGCTCAGCAGTGCTTCGCGCTCCAGGCCCACCGCCTGGCCCAGGCGCAGCCAGGCCTCGATGCCGCCGGGCTGGGTGTCGGTGCCGTCGTGGTCAAGGATGCGCACCACCCACTCGCGGCGGGTGTCGCGCTCGGGGCAATTGGACAGGATGGCGGCGTCCTTCAGCGGGATGTTGTCCTGATAGTAGAAGCGGTTGGCCACCCATGCGCGGATCTGCGCGGGCGAACACTGGCCCGCCGCCATGCGCTGGTTGAAAGGATGGTGGATGTGGTAGCCGCTTTCCCTGGCGCGCAGGCGGGCCTCGAACTCGGCCTCGGTCCAGGCGATGGGGGGGATGGGGAGGCTGGCAGTTGTCATAGGGCGATTTCCATGCCGTCGTACGCCACCTCGATGCCATGCCGCGCCAGCTCTGCGCGCTCGGGCGAGTCTTCCACCAGCACCGGGTTGGTATTGTTGATATGGATAAGAATCTTGCGGCTGGCGGGCAGCCGCTCCAGGACCTCGATCATGCCGCCGGGTCCCGACAGGGCCAGGTGGCCCATGTCGGCGGCGCTCTTGCCCGAGAAGCCAGGCGCCTGCATCTCGTCGTCGCGCCAGAAGGTGCCGTCGACCAGCACGATGTCGGCGCTGTGCAGCTCGGCAAAGACGTGGTCGTCGATGCGGCCCAGGCCGGGCGCATAGAAGGCGCTGCGGCCGCTGCGGCGGTCTTCGATGCGCAGGCCGATGTTGTCGCCCGCGCGCGGCGCGTGGCGGTTGGGCGAGTAGGGCGGGGCCTTGCTCTCCAGCGGTATCGCCGTCAGTGTCAGGCCGTCCAGCGGCGGGACTGAAAACGCGGTGCCGTCGCAGGGCAGGGCATGCGTCCGCAGTCCGCAGTAGTGCGACAGGATGCGCGTCAGCGGGAAGGCGGCGCCCAGGTCGTCCAGCACGGCGGCGGTGGCATAGAGCGGCAGCGCCTGGCGGTGTTCGCGCAGCATCAGCAGGCCGGTGACGTGGTCGATCTGCGCATCCATCAGCACGACCGCGGCGATGGCGGTGTCGCGCGGCGCGCGCGCGGGCTGCAGCGCGGGTGCCTGGCGCAGCTGCTGCAGGATATCGGGCGAGGCATTGACCAGGATGGCATCAGGCCCGTCGCCCGTCAGCGCGATCGAGGATTGCGTGCGCGGCGTGGCGCGCACCGTGCCGCGGCGCACGCCGTCGCAGTTGTGGCAGTTGCAGTTCCACTGCGGAAAGCCGCCGCCGGCGGCCGACCCCAGTACCCGGATGCTTGTCATGGCGTGAGCGCTTGGTGTTGGGTCATGCTTCACGGGGCAGGCGCCAGGCCTGGCGTCTGCCTGCGTTGGTTGTGCTTGCGGTCCGCGGCTTGCCTGTCGGCGCAGCGCCGGTCGCAGGCGCCGCGGCACCGCGGCACCCTCAGCGGTTGGCGATGTACATCGTGATTTCAAAGCCAAGCCGCAGCTCGGTGTAGGCGGGGGTGGTCCAGCGCATGTCTCTCTCCTTGGGTGGCATGGTTAGTGAATATCGTTGTGCAGCGGCGCCTGGCTGCCGCCCGACTGCCGCATCCCTTCAAGGCAACATCCATGCCCGACGCATCAACGATTTCTGCCGGCTTTTCCGACGCGGCCACCACCTTCCACCTGCGTACGCCCGATGCCCAGCGCGTGCATGTGCGGCTGGCCGGCGCCGCGGACGGCGAGCCGTGGCTGGTGCTGCATGGCGGGCCGGGCAGCGGCTGCTCTGCCGCCATGGCGCAGTGGTTCGACCCGCGGCGGCACCGCGTGGTGATGCCGGACCAGCGCGGCGCCGGCCGCTCCAGGCCGGCCGGCTGCCTGCGCCGCAATACCGTGGGCGCGCTGCTGGCCGACCTGGAGCAGCTGCGCCGCGCGCTGGGCATCGAGCGCTGGGGCGTGGTGGGCGGATCATGGGGTGCAGCACTTGCCCTGGCGTACGCGGCGCAATGCCCGCACGCCGTGGCGGCGCTGGTCCTGCGCGGCTCCTTCCTGACCGGCCGCGACGATGTGCTCGCGCTGTTTTCACCGCGCCATGGGGGCCGCCGCATGCTGCATTGCGTCAAGGCATGGGGCGAGCGCTTGCCCGATGCGCGCGCGCGGCTGCTCACTGTGTCACGGCTGTTGCAAAGTGGTACGCCTGTTCAAAAACGGGACACTGCCGCGGCGTGGCAGGCGAGCGAACAGGCGTGGTTGGGTCTTTCCCCTGCGTCGCATTCGCGCCGGCAGCGGCGGCCTGAGCGCATGGCCGCGGTGAACAAATACCGGATCCAGGCGCACTACCTGCGCAACCGGGCCGGACTGGGCAAGCCGGCCCTGCTCAGCGCGGCGCGGGTCATCGGCGCGCATGGCCTGCCGGTGACGCTGCTGCATGGCCGCGCCGACAAGGTCTGCCGTCCCGCCAACGCGCTGCGCCTGCAGGCCGCCATGCCGGGCGCAAGGCTGGCCTGGGTGGACGGCGGACACCTGGCGGCCGGGGCCATGCGCGACGCCCTGGTGGCCGCGATCCGCGCCGCGGGCTGGCAGCGGTGATGCCCACGACGCGGCGCGGCTTTCTTGGCGCCACGCTTGCGCTGGCCATGAACGGCTGGCGCCCGGCGGCCGCTGCCGGCACGCGGGTCACGCTGGAGCGGCTGCAGCCAGGCGTGTACGTGGCCCGCGCCGGCAATGCCGAAGTGGCGCGCGCCAACGCCGCCGAAGTGGTGCCGACCCTGGTCCACCTGAGCGGTGCGGGCGTGCTGGTGGTGGACCCCGGGCCGCAGGCGGCGTGGGGCGGTGCGCTGCTCGGCGCCATCCGGGCGCTGACGCCGCAGCCCGTGCGTTGGGTGGTCAACACGCATGCCCACCCGGAGAACGTGCTGGCCAATGCCGCGTTCGCACGGCTGCGGCCCCGGCCCGTGTTCCTGGCCTCCGCCGCCACGGCTGCGCTGATGCGGCAACGCTGCGCGGCCTGCCTGGCCCGCATGGCCACGCTGCTCGGCAGCGGTGCCATGCGCGGCGCCGCGATAGTCTTGCCGGAGCCCGCGCTGCAGCCCGATGGCTGGCTGCACACCGGCGCTACCGCCTGGCAGGTGCAGGTTTATGCGAATGCGCACAGTGCCTCGGATACGGTGCTGTACGCGCCGCAGCTGCAGCTGCTGTGTGCGGGTGGCCTGGCTTACCGCGAGCGCGTGCCGGAGATGCACGACGCCTCGCTGCAGGGGTGGCGCCGTGCGCTGCGGCGGCTGCAGGAGCTGCCGGCGCGCACGGTGGTGGGCACCGCGGCGGGCACGCCCGCCCAGACGCTGGCGCCGACGCTGGCTTACCTGGATGCGCTGGCGCACGGAATCGGCGCCGCGCTGGCCGCGGGCAGCGATGCCTCGCGCGCCAATGACGCCGTGGCGGCGGTGCCGTTCCGGCACTGGCGCCATTTCCAGTCGCGCCACCCGCTGAACGTGCAGCGCGCCTGGCGCGAGCTGGAAGACCTGTGGATGCAGGGCGAGCCGCTGGCCTGAGCGCGGGGCTGCCCTGGTGCGTGGCCCGAATCAGCCGGCCTGGTGGGGCAGCCCGCGGGCCTCTTCCATTTTCCGGTAGACCGTATTGCGCGAGATCCCCAGCGCCTTGGCCGCCGCAGAGATGTTCCCGTTGTGCGCCTTGACCGTGGCGACAATGGCCATGGCCTCGACATCGGCCAGCCGCGTGGGCTGCGCGCCCGGCAACATATGGGCCGCGGGCACCGCCGCATGCCCCTGGCGCTCGCGCAGGTCATCGAGGAAGTCGTCGGGCAGGTGGTCCTCGGTGATCTCGGCTTCGCCTTCGGCCATCAGCCGCGCGGTGCGCAGCAGGTTGCACAGCTGGCGGATATTGCCCGGCCAGTGGTAGCGGCGGAACATCTCCATCACCGACTCGCGGATGCGGGGCGGCTCGCCGGGTTGCACGCCCGCCTGGTCCTGGCGCAGCAGCCTGGCGGCCACCGCGTCGAGGTCGCCGCGCTCGCGCAGGGCCGGCAGCCGCACCACCAGCCCGTTGAGGCGGTAGTAGAGGTCTTCGCGGAACTGGCCGTTGGCGACCAGGTCACGCAGGTTGCGGTTGGTGGCGCATACCACCGAGACGTCGACATGGATGACCTTGCTGCTGCCCAGCGGCGACACCGCGCGTTCCTGCAGCGCGCGCAGCAGCCGTCCTTGCAGATGCAGCGGCATGTCCCCGATCTCGTCCAGGAACAGCGTGCCGCCGTTGGCCAGCAGCATCTTGCCGATGCCGCCCTTCTTGCGGGCGCCGGTGAAGGCGCCTTCTTCATAGCCGAACAGCTCGGACTCGATCAGGGTTTCCGGGATGGAGGCGCAGTTCACGGCAATGAAGGGCCCGGCATGGCGCGGGCTGTCGGCGTGGATGGCGCGCGCCATCAGTTCCTTGCCGGTGCCGGTCTCGCCCAGCACCATCACCGGAATATCCTTGCCGATGACCTTGCGCAGCTTGCCGATGACCGCGCGGATCTGCGCGTCGCCCGTGTCCAGGTCGTCCAGCCCGGGTGAGCGGGCGGGGCCTGCGGCCAGGCTGCGCGGTGCGGCGGCCGTGCCAGGCTGGACTGCTTGGCCGGCATCGGTGTTGCCCGGCAGCGATGCGGCGGGTGACTTCCATTCGACCCGGGCGCTGACCTTGACGCCGCTCGGCAGGTGCAGCTGGACGATGCCCGCATGAGCCGCGCGCACCGCGTCGAACAGCTGCGACATCGACAGCCCGAACAGCGAGGAGAAGGTGTGCGCATGCAGGGCGCCATTGGACAGGCCAAGCTGGAACTGCCCGCTGCGGTTGGCTGACAGGAAGCGCCCGCCGGGCGTGAAGGAGACGATGCCCTCGACCAGCGTGCCCAGGAACTCCGCGCGCGAATGGAAGCGGATGCACACCATGTCACGGAAGGCGTTGCCGAACAGCTGGTTCTCGATCATCTGCGCCGACATCCGCACCAGCGCCATGGTGTGCTTGTGGAAACCGCGCTGGTCGCCGGTCACATCCAGCGCCCCCACGGTCTTGCCGTAAGGGTCGAGGATGGTCATGCACGAGCAGGTCAGGAACTGGTTGGCCTCCAGGAAGTGGTCGGCGCCGTGTACCAGCGTGGCCCGGTTCTCGGCCAGGGCCGTGCCGATGGCGTTGGTGCCGCGGCGCGCTTCCGACCACTCCGCGCCCGGGCGCAGCGCGACCTGGTTGGCCCGGGCCAGAAAGTCGTCATCGCCCATCGAGTGCAGGATCAGGCCATCGGCGTCGGTCAGGATGACCATGCTCTGCGTATTCACGATCTGGTCGTAGAGCGTTTCCATCACCGGCAGCGCATAGGCGAACAGCGACTGGCTACGCTCGATCCGCGTTTTCAGCTCGCTCTGCAGCACCGGGCAGAAGTCGGGCGATTCGTAGGGACGCAGGCCATAGGACTCGGAACGCTGGTGGGCCTGGGCAATCAGTTGGTCGCGCTCGGGCTGCCCTGTGTCACCCGGGGCGCCCGCCGCGGGGCGGGCCGGTTCCGGCTGGAAGGTCATTTCTCTGTCTCCTGTGGAAAGTCCGCCCGCGGTCTTTGCGCGGGTCGCTGTCGGCGCCTTCGCCGGGCGCATGGTCGACAGTGTTGCGTCATGAAGCAAAACACTTGCCAGGGTGTGGCAATCCGGGACACCCGTGCCGCGATGCTGCGTTGCAGACAACGATGGCGGCGCGGCGAAGCCTGCTTTCAGGCGCCTCCGGGCCTGGTCCGGCTGGCTGGTATGGCTCTTGCGGAAACAGGGCAAACAACCAAGACCCGTCCACTGTAGGAGACATCCATGAAAACGCAGCGCCGCCTGCTTGCCTTGCTCGCGCTTTGCGCGTCCCTGACCGCCCTCCCGGCCGGCTCCGTGCTGGCCCATGGCGACGTCACGCCCCAGGCCGTCGATACCAAAGCGTTACCACAACTGGGCGACGAATGGCGCCCGGACAATCCCTACCGTAGCGGTGATGCGCACAAGGAGGCTCTGCGGATCGGCAGCTCGGCCTATAACCAGAACTGCGCGCGCTGCCATGGCCTGGAAGCGGTGTCAGGGGGCATCGCGCCGGACCTGCGCAAGCTGGACGGCGACTGCGTCTCGCTGGCGGATGCAAAGAAGAAGCAGGCGTGCATGAGCGAGATCTCGCAGTTCTACACCACCACCGTGCGCAAGGGCCGCACGCGCGACGGCCGCGTCTACATGCCGCCGTTCGACGGCGTGCTGAGCCAGGAGGCGGTGTGGGCCATCAAGACCTACCTGGAGTCGCGCCACGAGTAAGAGGCGGTTGCGCCGGCAGTCCTTCACGTTGTCCAGCCCCGGCCCGCAGTGCCGGGTCAACGCATCTTTCAGGAGCCATCCCATGCCCGCCAGCCCTGTCCGCGGCCCCAGGCATTCCGTGTCCCCCATGCCGGCGGCGCCGGCCGGCGCCGTGCGCTGGCTGTGCGGCGCCATGCTGGCTGCCGCCGCGCTCTTCTGCGCGCAACCGGCCCAGGCCGACCTGGCCAGGATCCGCCAGACCGGCACCCTCAAGGTGGCGGTCTACAAAGGCTTGCCGCCGTTCTCCGCGATCGCGGGCAGTCAGGCCGCGGGCATCGACGTGGCCCTGGCCAGGGCACTGGGCAAGGAACTGGGCCTGTCGGTGGCGCTGATGCCGTTCGATGCCGATGAAAGCATGGCTGACGACTTGCGTGCCATGGTCTGGCGCGGCCATTACCTTGGTTACGGACCGGCCGACGTAATGCTGCACGTGCCGGTCGACCGCGCCTTCATGCGCGAGAACGACAAGGCGCTGATCTTCGCGCCGTACTACCGCGAGACCTTCGTGCTGGTGCAGGACCGCGAGCGCGTGCCGGCGGTGCGCGGCCTGGAAGACCTGGCCGGGCAGCCGACCGGCGCCGCAGCTGGTTCGGCCGGGGCCAATGCGCTGCTGTCCGGCGCGGGCGGCGCCTTGCGCGACAAGGTCAGGATCTACCCCGAAGCCGACGCGGCATTGCGCGCGCTGTTCTCCGGCGAGATCGCGGCGGCGATGGTGACGCGCGCCCAATACGAGAGCGCGCTCAAGGCCGCGGGGCAATCCGGGGCGCGCTTTGCCGCGACGGAACCCAGCGCGCCGCTGCTGCCGCAGCGCGGGTGGGCCGTCGGCATGGCGGTCAAGGCAGGCGAGCGGGAACTGGCCGAAGCGCTGGAACAGGCGTTGAGCGCGCTGCGCAGCAATGGCGAACTGGCGCGCATCTTTGCCGGCTACGGGGTGTCGATGCAGGCGCCGTGAGGGTGGCTGGCGGGCGCCTCACCTGGCCGGCCTGCCGGCCCGTGCAAGCGGCAGCGTCTGCAGGCGCTCGGCAACGACATTGCGGATCGCCTGCGGCGCGTCCAGGTCGTCCAGCATGCGCGGCCAGTTGGCATGCGCCAGCGCGACGGCTTCCTTGACGGCGGCGGTCGCAATGCGCCGCGGGACGCCGGCCTTCTCCGCGATGGTCTCGTACGTTGCCAGGGTTTCTTCACGCTGCCGCCTGTCGATGGCAACGTTCTGGCCATAGGTCGCAAAGCCGGGAAGCGCGGCCACGCAGACGATGTCGTACGCCGGTGACAGTTCTGGCAGGACCCCGTTGTGATAGGTCACCGAGAAGTTCTTCAGGTGCGCATCGCTGTTGCCGATCAGCGTGTTGACCGCCTGGCGCAGGAAGAACTGCCGCGCATGCTCGACCCCGCTCGGGCTCAGGCGATACAGGGCGGCAACGAGCTGAATGTAGCTCTCGATGCCGGCGTACTTCTTCGCTGGCATCCTGCCCAGCATCTGGCAGCCGTCTTCGGCGTGCACACGCCCGGCCGGGGTGCGGTCAAACCTGTCCACCGCAAGGTAGTGCAGGTTTTCGCCCAGCGATTCAACCAGTCCCTCGACCTCGATGGTCGAGACGGGCAGTACTCTTGTCGGCGCGACATGGACGCCGGCGGCAGCCGCGAGCTGCATCGAAATCGATTCGTTGAACACCTGCGAATCATCGTTCCTGGCAGGAAGCTTGGCGATGATGTCGGACAGCCTGCCCTTGGCTGGCAGAGTGTAGCGCTTGTCCTGCAGCACCGTCGACAGGGCCAGCTTGTTCTGCACGCCGGACACCGAGGCCGCGCCCTGGGTGGCGCCCTCCACCACGGCAATTTCCAGGTTGTCCGCGCCGCCGGTCACGCCATACGTCCGCGCATACTCCGGCAACGCGCCGATGTCCGCCGGCACGATGACGACGGCCCCCGGGAGATCATTGCCGGCCGATGCCAGGATGCCGAAATCATCCTTGTCATCGGGATTGCTCCGCGTTGCCTCGAGCCGCTTGCGCAGTTCGCCCTCGGGCAGCAGGCCGGCAAAGTAGGGCGGCAGTTCATGGCCCGTGCTGTAGACGGCAGGATGGAAGGGGTTGTCCAGCACCTCGGCGGTGGCCTTGCGGCCGGCCTCGGTCGGGACGCTGATCGACAGGCTCAGCGTGGGGCGGCGCGTGTCGCCCCGGAAGGCTTCGGATGGCACGAACCGGACATTGCCGCTGGCCTCGCACAGGTAGCCGCATAACTGGTCGTACAGCCGGACCTCAAGAAAGCGCGGATGCAGTTCGTAGCTCATTCCTGGTCCAGGAAGATGTCGACTGCGCTGCGGGCGCTGCGGTCGGGCCCGCTGCCTTTGCCTTCCAGGACTTGCCTGACTTCCTGTGCCCGCTCGTTGGGCACCAGGACCCATTCTGCGTCCAGGGCGGCCGCCAGGGCTTCGAGGGTGGATGCGCGGCTGTCCTTCTTCCCCAGCAGGATCGCCGACAGGTTCTGGCTTGCCATGCCCAGCACCCGCCCGATCTCGGTCAGGGTCTTGCCTCTGGCTTCACGCATGTCGCGGCACTGAGAAACTAATGACATAGCATTATTTCATTGATATATGCATGCCTTAGTATGATACATCGGCGCGCCGATAGCCAGGCGCGTATCATTCGATAGTAGCCTCTATTCAATAAAGTAATGCTATCGAATTATTTTCTATTGCGGACCGCCGTCCGGAATGAAACCGGGTGGAGCAAATGAAGACGGGCCGCCGCCCGCCCGTCTCACTTCCCCGGTGTCCCCCAGGCCACCCCTTGCCGCTACCCCTTGCGCTGGCACCCGATACTGTATAAATATACAGTTATCGTAAATCTACTAGTTCCTCGCCATCCCCGGCGAGCGACGCCAACTCCACATGACTGCGCAATCGCACGCAGCCCCGCCCATGGCGGCGGAGGGCCTTCTTTTCCCTGCGCCGGCGCCCCCGGTCTCGCGCCAGCAGGCGCTGTCGGCGCTCGAGCAGCGTTATCCCGGGCTGTGGCGGGCCGGCCAGCTGGGCCGTGCCGGCGGTGCGGCGGTATGCCCGACCGGATATGACGCGCTGTCGGCCGAGCTGCCCGGCGGCGGCTGGCCGGCGGGCGGGCTGACGGAGCTGCTGACGGCGCAGGGTGGAGCGGGCGAGCTGCGCCTGCTGCTGCCGGCGCTGGGCGCGCTGGCCGGGGCCGGGCGCCGTATTGCGCTGGTGGCGCCGCCTTACCTGCCCAATGCGATGGGGCTGGCCGCGGCCGGCCTGCCGGCGCGCCAGCTCTACTGGATGCGTCCCCCGGCCGGCGCCGGCAAGGCCGCGCAGCAGGCCGACATGCTGTGGGCGGCCGAGCAGGTGCTGCGCAGCCAGGCCTTTGGCGGCGTGCTGGTCTGGCTGCCCGCGGCCCGCCCCGAGGCGCTGCGCCGCCTGCAGGTGCTGGCGCAGGCCGGCGACGCGGTGGCATGGGCGCTGCGCCCGGCCACGGCGCTGCGCGAGTCGTCGCCGGCGGTGCTGCGGCTGCTGCTGGCGCCGCTGCCCGGCAATGTGCTGTCGATCACCTTCCACAAGCGGCGCGGGCCGGTGCGGGACACGCCGCTGCTGCTGCGCCTGGACGGGATGGCAGCGGCCACGCGCGCAGCCGCCTGGCCTGTCCCGGCAGGAGCACCTGCCTTGTCTGAATCGTCTTCTCCATCTTCTTCCGATGCCGTACTGGATCGCGGTGCACCTGCCGCGCCTGCCCCTGGACGCCCTGCAGCCCAGCTGGCCTGAGCTGGCGCCCGCCGTGAGCCCGCCTGCCGCCACCGCCACGCTGCACCATGCGCTGCCGGTGGCGGTGATGGCGCGCGAGCAGGTGGTGCTGGCCAACGGCCCGGCGATGCAGCTCGGCGTGCGCTACGGCATGCGCCGCGGCGGCGTGCAGGCGCTGTCGGCCGACATCGTGCAGCTGGAGCGCGACCTGGCCGCGGAAGCTTCGTTGATGGAGGCGGTGGCGCTGGCGCTGCTGCATTTCACGCCGGGCGTGACCGTCGACGAGGAACCGGAGTCGGCCACGGTGATGCTGGACGTCACCGCCAGCCTGCGCCTGTTTGGCGGCCACCGCGCGCTGTGCCGCGCGGTGCGTGCCTGCGTGCGCCAGCTTGGCACCTTTGCCCAGGTGGGCTCAGGCCCGACCGCGCACGGCGCCGCGTGGCTGGCGCGCCAGCCGCTGCGGCGCACGCGGCGCGGCGTGGTGCGGCCCGGGCGCCGCGCGGTGGGCATGGCACGCCTGCACCGGCTGCTGGACCGCCTGCCGGTGGAGGCGCTGCACACGCTGGCCGATCCGGCCTGGCTGGACGGCATCGGCTGCCGCACGCTGGGCGAGGTGCGGCGCCTGCCGCGTGCGGGCCTGACGCGCCGGCTGGGCCCGGCGCTGCTGGCGCGGCTGGACCAGGCTTATGGCGACACGCCGGCGCGCTTTGCCTGGTTTGTGGCGCCGCCCGCGTTTGCGCAGCGCATGGACCTGCCGGGCCGCATCGAATCCGCCGAGGGCGTGCTGGCCGGCGCGCAGCGCCTGCTGCTGGCGCTGGCGGGCTGGCTGGCGGTGCAGCAGGCCGGCGTCACGCGCTGCGTGCTGGTGCTGGAGCATGAGCGCTACCGGCGCGGCGTTGACACCGACGGCACCGAGGTGCCGGTGGGCCTGGCCCAGCCCAGCCGCGACCCCGCGCACCTGTCGCGGCTGCTGCGCGAGAAGCTCGACAAGCTCAATTTCCACGCCCCGGTGACCGGCCTGGCGCTGCGCGTTGAGGCGATGGCCGCATGCGTGCCGCACAGCGATGCGCTGTTCCCCGAGCCCGGCGGCACGCCGGAAGACCTGGGCCGCCTGCTCGATACGCTGATGGCGCGGCTGGGCCGTGACAACGTGCTGCAGCCGCGGCCGCTGGCCGACCACCGGCCCGAGCGCGCCAACCGCTGGTGCCCGGTCGACGAGCCCGGCGGCAACAAGGCCGCCAGCCTGCCGGATCCGCAGCCGGAGCGCCCGCTGTGGCTGCTGCCGCAACCGCTGCCGCTGCCGGTGCAGCGCCACCGGCCCTGCCACGGCGGCCCGCTGGCGCTGCTGAGCCGCCCTGAGCGCATCGAGGCCGGCTGGTGGGACGGCGCGCTGGCCACGCGCGACTACTTTATCGCCGAGCGCGCCGACGGCCTGCGCTGCTGGATCTTCCGCGAACGTCCGGGCCATGCGGCGCAGGACGATGGCGGCGAGTACCGCTGGTTCCTGCACGGGTTGTTCGCATGAGCGCGCTGTTCTTGCCTGCCTCGCTGCCGGGTTTGCTGCCGGCGCTGCCGGATTACGTGGAGCTGCACTGCATCTCCAACTTCACCTTCCTGACCGGCGCCTCGCACCCGGGCGAGCTGATCGAGCGCGCCTTCGGCCTGGGCTACAGCGGGCTGGCGCTGACCGATGAATGCTCGGTGGCCGGCACCGCGCGCGCGCACGATGCCATCGAGACGCTGCGCAAGCGCCTGCACGATGCAGTGGCGCGCAGCGCGGCACGCGGCGAAGAGGGCGTGGATGAGCCGCTGCTGGACCATGACGAAGAGCCTGACGCCGGCGCTGACGATCCCCATGCCCACGCCAGCCGCCACCAGCGGCTGCAGGCGCTGGCCCGCGCCGCCGATGCCTTCTCGCTGCTGATCGGCAGCCGCTTCAGCCTGACCCCGGCCGATGGCTCGGCGCGCCCGCCGCTGCGGCTGGTGCTGATCGCGCAGCACCGCGAGGGCTTCGGCAACCTGAGCGAGCTGATCACGCTGGGCCGGCGGCGCGCGCAGAAGGGCAGCTACCGGCTGCATCCCGAAGACCTGGCCGCGCCCGCTGCTGATGAAGCGCACCTGCGCGGCGTGCCCGGCTGCGTGGCGCTGCTGCTGCCCGACTATTGCGCCGATCCTGAACTGCTGCGAGAGCAGGCCGAGTGGTGCCGCGCGGTCTTCGGCGAGCGCGCCTGGATCGCGCTGGAGCAGTTGCAGGGCCATGCCGATGCACTGCATCGCGCGCGCCTGGAAGCGGTATCGGCACAGACCGGCGTGCCGCTGGCGGCGGCCGGCGCGGTCACCATGCACGTGCGCTCGCGCAAGCCGCTGTCCGATGTGCTGGCCGCGATCCGGCTGGGCCAGCCGCTGGCCGAATGCGGCATGGCGCTGGCGCCCAATGCCGAGCAGCACCTGCGCATGCGCCAGGTGCTGTCGCGCCTGTACCCGCGCGAGGCGCTGGCGCAGACGCTGAAGATCGCAGAGTCGTGCGATTTCTCGCTGGGGATGCTGCGCTATGAATATCCCGAGGAACTGGTGCCGGCCGGCGAGACGCCGATCTCCTACCTGCGCAAGGAGGTCACGCGCGGCAAGCGTGAACGCTTCCCCAACGGCCTGAAGCCGGAGTGGGAGAAACAGCTCGAAGAAGAACTGCAGTTGATCGAAGAAAAGCACTACGAACCCTTCTTCCTGACCGTGCACGACATCGTGCGCTTTGCGCGCGGGGAGGGCATCCTGTGCCAGGGCCGCGGCTCGGCCGCCAATTCACTGGTGTGCTTCTGCCTGTATGTGACCGAGGTCAGTCCCGAGCAGGCCAACCTGCTGTTCGGCCGCTTCCTGTCGCGCGAGCGCGATGAGCCGCCCGATATCGACGTGGACTTCGAGCACCAGCGGCGCGAAGAGGTGATCCAGTACATCTACAGGAAATACGGCCGCCACCGCGCAGCGCTGGCGGCGTCGCTGATCACCTACCGCTCGCGCAGCGCATTGCGCGACGTGGGCCGCGCGCTGGGCATTGACGCCAGCGTGGTGGAGCAGGTGGTCAAGGGCCAGGCCTGGTGGGACGGCGGCCGCGGCTTTGTCGAGAAGATCGCCCGCTACGGGCTCGATCCCGAATCGCCGGCGGTGCAGCAGTGGGCCAGCCTGACCGCGCAGCTGCGCGGCTTTCCGCGCCACCTGTCGCAGCATGTGGGCGGCTTCGTGATCGCGCAGCACAAGCTGTCGCGGCTGGTGCCGATCGAGAACGCGGCCATGGCCGACCGCAGCGTGATCCAGTGGGACAAGGACGACCTGGAGTCGCTGGGCCTGCTCAAGGTCGATGTGCTGGCGCTGGGCATGCTGTCGGCGATCCGGCGCGCGCTGGAGATGATCCCCAACCCGGACCCGGCGCGCGCCGCATTGCCGACGCGGATGGAAGACATCCCCAAGGAAGACCCGGACACCTACAACATGATCTGCAAGGCCGAGACCATCGGCGTATTCCAGATCGAATCGCGCGCGCAGCAATCGATGCTGCCGCGGCTGCAGCCGCGCCAGTACTACGACCTGGTGGTGGAGGTCGCCATCGTGCGGCCCGGCCCGATCCAGGGCGGCATGGTGCATCCCTACCTGAAGCGGCGCGAGGCCTTCCGCCGCACCGGCAAGCCGCCCACTTACTTCAACCCGGTCATCGAAAAGGTATTGGGCCGCACGCTGGGTGTGCCCATCTTCCAGGAGCAGGTGATGCAGTTGGCCATCGACGCGGCCGGCTTTTCACCGGGACAGGCCGACCAGCTGCGCCGGTCGATGGCGGCGTGGCGGCGGCGCGGCGACCTGCGCCAGCACCAGGATGCGCTGGTGCGCGCGCTGACCGGCAACGGCTACCCGGAATCCTTCGCGCTGGCAATCTGCAAGCAGATCGAGGGGTTTGGCGAGTATGGCTTCCCCGAGAGCCACGCGGCCAGCTTTGCCAAGCTGGTCTATATCAGCGCCTGGCTCAAGTGCCATCATCCGGCCGCCTTCCTGTGCGCGCTGCTGAACAGCCAGCCGATGGGGTTCTATTCACCGTCGCAACTGGTGCAGGACGCCAGCCGCAATGGCGTGCAGGTGCTGCCGGTGGATGTGACCATCAGCCGCTGGGACAGCACGCTGGAGCCGGTGGAGGCCGATGTCGCCGACGCGCAGGCCCGCACCAGGCCGCAGCATCCGCGCGTGCGCCTGGGCCTGGGCCGCGTCAAGGGCATGCGCGAAGCGGCCGCGCTGCGCATCGAGGCCGCGCGCGCCCAGCGTCCGTTCGACAGCGTCGAAGACCTGGCACTGCGCGCCAGCCTGGACCGGCACGACATCGACGTGCTGGCCGCCGCCGACGCACTGGCGCCGCTGGCCGGCAACCGCCGCCAGGCCCGCTGGCAGGCGCGCGCCGCCGCCGCGCATGCCGCGCACCGCGACCTGCTGTACGAAGCGCCGCCCGCCGAAGCCGCGCTGGCGCTGCCCGCGCCCCGGCTCGGCGAAGACGTGACGGCGGACTATGCCAGCCTGGGCCTGTCGCTCAAGTCGCACCCGCTGGCGTTGCTGCGGCGCAAGCTGACGGCGATGCGCTTTGCCACCGCCAGCCAGCTCGCGCGCTGCGCCAACGGCCGCCGCGTGCGCGCCTGCGGCATCGTCACCGTGCGCCAGCGTCCATCCACCGCCAGCGGCACCATCTTCGCCACCATCGAGGACGAGACCGGCTCCGTCAACCTGATCCTGTGGCCCGACCTGGTCGAGCGCCAGCGCAAGGAGGTGCTGGGCGCCACGCTGCTGGGCGTGGTCGGCACCTGGCAGCGCCAGGGCGACGTGCGCCACCTGGTGGCCAAGGAGCTGGTGGATTTAAGCCCGATGCTGGGGCGGTTGATGGTGGGGAGCCGGGATTTTCATTGAGACGCACGGCCAGAAGCCAGGTCATGCCTGTGCCTGGAGCGGTTTACTTGCACGCCTGATTCATCGCCAGAGTGGCCGCGGCGCCGGCATCGTGATGTACAGCACCACGGTCATCGTGCCCGACAACGACAAGACCCAGATCGAGGCCGAAGGCGGCTGCCACAACGGCGCGGCGGCCACCGGCGAGCCGGCGGTGGGCCCCTTCACGAAGCCAGGCTACACCAACGGCGATTACAACTACGCCCATGGCACGCCGGTGATGGCGACCATGTACGGGCTGGACGTGCTGGCTCCGGCGCGCTGGGGCAAGGCCCCCGACCTGGTGCTGTCCGGGCCCAACGAAGGGCAGAACGTCGGCCGTATCGTCAACAGCTCGGGCACCGTCAGCAATGCGCAGTTCGCCGCATCGCGCGGTATCCCGTCCATCGCCCTGAGCGCGGGTACGGACTCGGTCGACAATGCGGGCCTGGCAAGCCCGGTGTCCGGCGTGGTGGCGCAGTTGTCCATCAAGCTGGTCAACACGCTGCGTGCCAAGGCCAACGGCGGTCCGCTGCTGCCCGCAGGGCTGGCGCTGAACGTCAACTTCCCGAACGCGCCGTCGGCCGCCACGCCCTTCGCGTTCTCGCGGCACGGCACCTTCGATGCGTATGCGCTGAAGTTCAACGGCACGGCGCCGTATGGGCTGGGCATCGGCGCCGGCAGCGGCACGCCGACCGCCGCACAAGGCGAGGATGAGTCCGTCGTCTACAAGACCAAGGTGGCTGTCACCGCCATGCAGATCGGCTTCGACCAGCGTCCCGCGGGCCAGCAATGGCTGCGCCTGCGCCTGGGTGAACTGTTCGGCCAGTGAGGCATGTCCCGATGAAACGCCTCATTCCCCTGTTCCCCCTGATGGCCGCGCTGGCGCTGGCCGGTTGCGGCGGCAACGACGCGCCTGACAACACCACGCCGCCCGCCACCGCGAGCTTGTCGGTCACGGATCTGGAGCCCGGCGCGTACGTCGTCAGCGTTGGCGACGCCGACAGCCCCACGGTCGGCAAGTACTACGCTGGCGCGGACGGCAGCCGCTACCTGGCGCTAGCCGGTGCCGAAGACAAGGCCACCATCATCTACCGCCGCGACAAGGGTGGCAGCTGGGTAGCCGCCCCGGGCGCGGACGCTGCTGCCAGCGTCAGGCTGCTGCGCCAGGATCCCGTGCCGGCGGCGAGCGTGGAACCCGGCAGCGTGGCAGGCTCGTACACGGTCGTGCTGCCCTCGGGCGCCAGCGCAAGCTTCACGGTCACGGCGGACGGCAAGATCGCGCCCGGCGCTTCGGGGTGCCAGCTCTCCGGGACGGTCGCCGCGCACGCCATGCCGAATACGCTGAGCCTGAAGCTTGCCGCGTCGGCCTGCGGCATGGTGCCCGCCAGCGCCACCGGCGTCCTGGCCATCGACACCGACTACCAGCCTGCCGCCTTCCGCCTCATTGCGGACGATGGCGGCCGCGTGGTCGACTTGTGGGCGTATCGAGACTGACCGTCGCTGCCTGGCGCGCTAGTTCATCGCCAGGCTGCCCGCCACCAGTTTCTGCTCGGCGGAGAGCTTGCGGATGGCCTGGTTCAGGGACGCGGTGGTGCTGTTGATGGCTGCGCCCAGGCCAGCGATTTCCTGTTGCAGGGCCGCGATGCGGATGCGCTTCTGGTCCGGGGTGCCGGTGGCCGCATTCTTCACTGCCTCCAGCTCTTGCAGCTTGCGCTCCAGTTGCGCGCGCAGTTCGCG
Source organism: Cupriavidus sp. FW305-3-2-15-C-LB2 (assembly GCF_058787575.1). Taxonomy (NCBI): domain Bacteria; kingdom Pseudomonadati; phylum Pseudomonadota; class Betaproteobacteria; order Burkholderiales; family Burkholderiaceae; genus Cupriavidus; species Cupriavidus sp. FW305-3-2-15-C-LB2. Next base: position 21,307 of record NZ_JBYSZW010000013.1, on the reverse strand, counting down.
CAGGCGCTTGATCGCATCCTTGGCCTGGTCGGGCAGGCCGCTGTTGTCGACGTCGCTGTTGTCGCGCACCGCGGGCGCCTGTCCGCCACCGGCCAGGGCCTGCCCCGGTGCCGAGATATGGATCTCGGTGCTGGATGCGGGCCGCGCCCGGATACCGGCGGTGTCGCCGGCGGTCTCGCTGGCGGCTACGGCCGGCGTGACTGCCGGGTTGTCAATGGAAACGGCTGCCGCTGCGTTCGCGGCAGTCGGCTCGATCATCGTCACGGTCGTACTTCTCCTGGTCTGCCGGCCCTTGGCAACGTGCACTACGGAATGCGCCGGTTCCTTGCGGATATCGGCAGTTTGTGGCCGGGACTTGAGCGGCCGCAGGGCGAGCAGGGCAACGGAAAAACGGACCGTCAACGCAAGCGGTTATCATCGTGCCGTGCCTTGCCGGTTTCATCCGGAACACTGAATTCACTATCCACTTTGCAGGTCGATTGATGCCGATTCCGTCTTGCCACCCTGGCTTCGCGCCGTACCGTCAGTCCGTGGGCGGGCGGGGCCCATGGTAAAGGGCCGCCGCGGCGCGGGCGCGGCGCCGGCCCGGAAATCGTCGTCGCAGGCGTCATCGGCCAGAACGGAGCCCGCGCAGACCGCCGAGCCAGCGCCGCCGTCGCCCACCACGTCGGCGATGCTCGCGCGCATCCACAGCATGCGGGACTCGCTGGGGCCGGCCGGGCAGCGCATTGCCGATTTCGTGACCCGGTATCCGCAGACCGTGATCCATATGTCGGTCAGCGAAGTGGCCGAGCGCACCAATGCGAGCGAGGGCAGCGTGGTCGGCTTCTGCAAGAGCCTGGGCGCGACGGGCTTCCAGCAACTGAAGATCCTGCTGGCGCAGGAACTGGTGCAGGGGGTCCAGATCATCCACGAAGACCTCGAGCCCGGCGACACCTGCCCGGCGGTCATGCGCAAGATCTTCCAGAGCAACGTCCAGACGCTGCATGACACCAGCGCCGTGCTCGACGTGGCCGCGATCGAGCGCGCGGTCGCATTGCTCAGGGCGGCCGAACGCATCGAGATCTATGGCATTGGCAGCGCGGCGCCGATCGCCGAGGATGCGCAGTACCGCATGCTGCGCATCGGGCTCAACGTGAAGGCGGTGGTGGATTCGCATATCCAGGCCATCAGCGCATCGCTCGCGGGCCCCAGGGTTGCCACGCTGACCATCTCGCATTCGGGCAGCACGCATGAAACCGTGACGGCCACGCGGCTGGCCCGGGAGAGCGGTGCCAGCACCATCTGCATCACCAATTTCGGCAAGTCGCCGATCCAGGCCTTCGCCGACGTCGTGCTGTTCACGATGGCGCGCGAGACCCGCTTCCGGACCGAGGCGATGACCAGCCGCCTGGCGCAACTGGCGATCATCGATGTGCTGATCGCCTGCCTCGCGCTGACGGACTACGACCACTCCGTCGAAACGCTGCGGCGTACGTTCGACGTCCTGTCGCTCAAGCGATATTGAGCCCCGGCCGGCCCGCGCCGGCATCCTGACATATTCCTGCTGCAGTTGTCGTCCAGCCTTGCTCCCGTCAGTGACGGGGGCGGGTGCCGTGCCACGGCCAGAAAATGAGGATAATTCAAATATAAAAACAATTGTATTGAGCAATATTCATTTGGATGTCACATCGGGCCCCTACGCTTCGAGTCGCGTCAGTCCCTTCCCCCTGGCCCTCGAACATAAGGAGTCCTCATGAACAACCCGTTGTGGTCTGGCCGCGCCGCGCTGCTCGCGGCGCTTTTGTCCCTGGCGCTCACCGCATGCGGTGGTGGCGAAGATGGCAGCACCCTCGCTCCCCAGGCCGTCAAGGCAACCATGCAGGCGGCACCAGCCGGCGACGCGGCAGCGTCGAAGCAGGGCATGCACTGCGCACCCTGACACACCCGCGACCCTTCCTCTATCGTCCGCTCCTACCATTCTCCCGATCATGACCAAAATCGATCGACGCACCTTCCTCTCCGGCGCCGTCAAAAGCGCTGCCGCTGCTTCGGTTCTGTCGATGCTGCCGCCCAGCATCGCGCGCGCACTCGCCGTTCCCGCTGCGGTCAATACCGGCACGATCCAGGACGTGCAGCACGTGGTGATCCTGATGCAGGAAAACCGCGCCCTGGACCATTACTTCGGCGCCATGCGCGGCGTGCGTGGCTTCGGCGACCGCTTCCCGGTGCCGGTGCCGTCAGGCAAGCCGGTGTGGTTCGAATCGAACGGCGCGCGCGAGATCACGCCGTTCCACCTCGACAGCGCGACCGTCAACGCGCTGCGCGTCTCCGGCACGCCGCACAGCTTCATGGATGCGCAGAATGCGTGGAACCAGGGCCGTTTCGGCTTCTGGGCCAAGTACAAGAACGACCATTCGATGGGCTACTACCGTCGTGAAGACATTCCGTTCCAGTACGCGCTGGCCGAGGCCTTCACGCTTTGCGACGCCTACCACTGCAGCCACGCCGGCGGCACCGACCCGAACCGCATCACTTTCATGTCGGGCTCCAACTACAACCCCGCGCTGCGCGAGGCGGGGCGCAACTGCACGCTTGACGATGCGGAGGTCAATAACCTGCGCTGCAGCGTGAGCGGCAAGCTGCCCACGCCGGGCTACACCTACAAGGGTTCCGCCTTCCAGTGGGCCACGCTGCCGGAACTGCTGCAGGCAAAGGGCGTGAGCTGGCGCATCTACCAGAACCCCAACGCCAACTGGGGCGGCCTGCTGCATGGCGGGCTCGCCTTCAAGAGCTTCCGTGAAGCGCAGCCGGGCAATCCGCTCTATGACAACGGCATGAGCAGCTGGACCATCGAGCAGATGGCCGCGCATGTGCGGGACGACACGCTGCCGGCCGTGAGCTGGATCCTGCCGACGCCGGCGCAGTCCGAACATCCGGGCGGCCCGTCGAGCGCAACCGAAGGCGCGGACTTCATCAACACGGTGCTGACGGCGCTGACCGCCAACCCGGAGGTCTGGAGCAAGACCGTGTTCTTCATCACCTTCGATGAGAATGACGGCTTCTTCGACCATATGCCGCCGGCCGCGGTGCCGTCCTACGACGCCAATGGCGTCCTGCACGGCAAGTCGACCGTCGACGTCACCGGCGAATACTTCGACACCGCCGGCAATACGGCGCTCGACGGCACCACCACCAGCGGCGAGACCATCCGCCTGCGCCCGTACGGGCTCGGCCCGCGCGTGCCGATGTATGTGATCTCGCCGTGGACGCGCGGCGGCTGGATCAACTCGCAGGTGTTCGACCACACCTCGATGGGGCGCTTCCTGGAACAGCGCTTCGGCATCACGGTGCCCGCGATCAGCCCGTGGCACCGCGCGGTGGCCGGCGACCTGACTTCGGTCTTCGATTTCAGGACGCCGAATGACCAGGTGTTTCCGACGCTGCCGGATACCAGCAACTACAAGCAGGTGATCGCGGAACAGCTGGCGAAACCCAAGGCGGCGGCACCGGCCGTGCCGGCGTCGCTGTTCCAGGAGACTGGCACCAAGTATTCGCGCGCGCTGCCCTATGTCCTCCATGCGAGTGCGCTGGCCGAGCCCACCATCGGCAAGCTGAAGCTGATCTTCAGCAATACGGGGGAGCAGGGCGCGGTCTTCCATGTCTACGACCGGCTCCATCTGGACCAGATTCCGCGCCGCTACACGGTCGAGCCCGGCAAGATGCTGGACGATGAATGGGATGCGCGCGCCACGGACAACGGACGCTATGACCTGGCGGTCTACGGGCCTAACGGCTTCGTGCGCATGTTCAAGGGCCAGTTGCCCGCGGACGCCATGGCCGATGCCCCTGAGGTCCGCGTCTGCTACGACCTGGGCAAGGGCAGCGTCTACCTGTCGGCGCGCAACGACGGCAAGGGCGCAGTCAACGGTGGCGGCAAGCCGCTGACGCTGATGGTGACGCCCAATGCTTATCGTAACGACGGTCCGTGGCAACTCCATATCACGGCCGGCGCCGAGGTGGAGCACCACTGGCCGCTGCAGGAGAGCGGCAACTGGTACGACTTCACGGTCACGGAAGCCGAAAGCGGATTCGAACGCCGCTTCGCCGGTCGCCTGGAGACCGGCCAGCATGGCGTGACGGACCCGGCGATGGCAACCGGGCTGGGCTGAGCGTCTGGTCGCCGCGGTCCGGCCGGAATGCGTGCCGGACCGCAGCTTTGTGCGGTGATGGCACATCGCCTCGAAGCTCCCGATCTCGATGCGGATCTGCGGCTTGCACCGCTCGACCATCGGGAAGATGCAAACAGCGCGAGACCAACTGGCTCGCGCCGTTTGCATTTCAGCGCTGCTCATCCGTGCGCGGGACAGCAGCGCTCCCTCGTCAGACCAGCGCCTGCAGGCGGTTGGCGCTCTCGTCCAGTTGCTGCTTGAGCGGCAAGAGCAGGGCGTGGAGGCCGATGCCCTGGGGGATGGTGTCGCTCTGCAGGTCCAGCAAGGTCAGGAAGGACTGAAGACCGACGCTGACACGCAGGATGTCGTCTGCGATAACCGATTGCCCCAATTGCCGGTCATGCATTGGCCCACGCCAACCGGCAAATGGAAACGCGGATTCCGTATATTCCAGCCTGGTTCTTCAGAGGCTGATTTGAGCTTTGCGATACGACCCCGGCGCACTGCCCGTCCAGCCCTTGAAGGCGCGCTGGAACGCGGCACTATCGGCGAATCCCAACTCCTGCGCCAATTCTGCGAGTGGCACCGAACTGGTGTTGAGACGAACAATTGCAATATCTCGCCGCAGCTCGTCCTTCAGCGTTTGAAACGAGGTTCCCTCCATGGCCAACCGCCGTTGCAGGGTTGCCGTCGACATGTGCAATGCGCTGGCGGACTCCCCGAGGTCCGGCCAACTGGGCTGCGTACGTTGCAAATATGCGCGTACGCGTGAACTCGCCACGTCACGGTCGGTTCGCGGGACAACGATATTGGCCTGTGCATCGGCCAGGAATGCGCGCAGCGCAACTTCGTCCCGTCGCACGGGACTGAGCAGCCATGTTGCTTCGAACCAAAACGCTGTCTGACCCAGCCCGAACTCCAGATGCGCCGGAAAGATCTTGCCGTAGCTGCCGGCGTGAGGCGGGTTATCAAAAGCAAAGTCAAAGCGTGCAGCAGGCAAACGGCCACCCGCGAGCCAAGCGATAAGGCGCCAAAAAACGCGGACCAGCATCTCATGCAGGAAGACCGGCTGTTCGCTCAATGAGCGGCTGAAGCGCAAGCCAACGCCGGCGAGCTCGCCCTCGCGGCGCGACTCCAGGACAACATCGTCCTGCAGCAACCAGAAGGTCTGCGACACGCGGCGGATGGCGGAGTCGAGGCTACGTGCGCCCAACGCGGAACGTGCCATCAGGGCAAAGCTGCCTGGCTTCAGCGGCCGCGACAGAAAGCCGAGGCACTCGTCTTCACGCCGCTCTATCAAAAGCCGAAAGAGTGCCACGTACTGGGTAGCGGTGATGCGGGCGCCTGCATGTTCAAGCAGTTCCGACGGGATCCCGGCGTCCGCCAGAAAACTCTCGATAGGTTCTCCGCGTGCCTGCACACCGGCAAGCATGCCACGTACAAAGGCGACTGGAACGGTAATGGGAGCTTTAAGCGTCACTGCAGGCAGGCGTCATGGATTGAGGTCTTCTGCCATCCAATCGATGGAATGTGCGATTGCTGGCCGAAGCGTGCGTTTCTAACATGAGCCCCACAAACAAAGCAATTGCTCCGCATCGTCGCGGGCAGGACGGAGACAACTATGTACCTTACGCAAGCGTTGCATCGTGCAGTGCAGCAAAAGCCAGGCCATATTGCCGTGCGGTTCGGTGACCGGCAGCAGACCTTCCGCCAGTTCGCCGACCGTGTGGCGCGCTTAGCTGGGGCGCTGCAAGGGCTTGGCATGCAGCACGGCGATCGCGTCGCCATGCTGGCCCTGAACTCCGACCGCTATCTTGAGTATCAGATGGGGGTGCCGTGGGGCGGCGGTGTCCTAAATCCGTGTAACACGCGCTGGTCCGCTTCGGAGATCCTGTACTCGCTGAACGATTCCGGTTCGACCATCTTGATTGTGGATGAGACCTTTCGCGCGCTCGCCGAGACGATCCGGGGCGACGCGGCCGCGTTGCGCGAAGTGATCTACTGCGGGGAGGGTGACGTACCTGCTGGCATGCACGGATACGAAGCCTTGCTGGCAAAGGCCCAGCCGTTGGACGATGCCGTGCGCCGTGATGAGGACCTGGCCGGTATTTTCTACACGGGCGGGACGACGGGTTTCCCCAAGGGCGTCATGCTGAGCCATGGCAATCTCGTTAGCTCCGGCCTGGCTTTGCGTGCGGAAGGGATGGCTACCCCTGGCGGCACATATTTGCATGCCGCGCCGATGTTCCACCTCGCCGACATGGGTCTGGCGATGCCACACTGGATCGAAGGCAACACGCACTCCGTGATCGCGGCGTTCTCACCGGAACTGGTGCTCGATACGCTGGAGCGCGACCGTGTGACACACCTGCTTCTGGTGCCGACCATGATCCAGATGCTGGTCGACCACCCGGCGATGCGGCAGCCGCGCGACCTGAGCGCACTCCATACCATCATCTACGGAGCTTCACCGATTTCCGAGGCGGTGCTCGAACGCGCGATGACGGCACTGCCCGGGGTGAGCTTCGTGCAAGCGTACGGGATGACCGAATTGTCGCCGCTGGCGACCATTGTTCCCTCCTCTTATCACACGCCCGAAGCTCGCGAGCTCGGCAAGTCGCGCTCAGCCGGCCGCGCCAGCTATTGCACCGAAGTGCGGATCGTGGACCCGGAGGATCGGGAAGTTCCGCGCGGCACCGTCGGCGAGGTCATCGTGCGTGGCCCGAACGTGATGCAGGGCTACTGGAACAAGCCCGAACAGACGGCGGAAGCCCTACGCAACGGCTGGATGCACACCGGGGACGGCGGCTACATGGACAATGACGGCTTCATCTTCATCGTCGATCGCTTGAAGGACATGATCATCAGCGGCGGCGAAAACGTCTACTCGGCAGAGGTCGAGAACGCCATCGCCATGCACAGCGCGGTGGCTGCCTGCGCCGTCATCGGCATCCCCAACGCAGCGTGGGGCGAAGCCGTCCACGCCGTCGTGGTGTGCAAGCCAGATGCATCCGTGACCGCCCAAGAACTGATTGCCCACTGCAAGACACTGATCGCCGGCTACAAGTGTCCGCGCAGTGTCCATTTCCGGGACAGCCTGCCATTGTCGGGCGCCGGCAAGATCCTGAAGACGGAGCTGCGCAAGCCCTATTGGGACAGCCAGATTCGCAAAGTCAGCTAACCACAATCCAACCGCAAGGAACCACCATGACCTCATCCGTGATCGTAGCCGGCGTCGGCATGATTCCCTTCACCAAGCCGGGGGCCAGCGAACCCTACCCGGTGATGGCCGCGAAAGCCATCCGCGCCGCACTCTCCAACGCGGGCGTCGAATACGACAAGGTTCAGCAGGCCTATGCTGGCTATGTCTACGGCGATTCCACTGCCGGCCAGCGTGGGCTCTACGAAGTTGGTATGACGGGCATCCCAGTGGTTAACGTCAACAACAATTGCTCAACGGGGTCGACCGCGTTGTACCTGGCGCGCCAGGCGGTCTCTAGCGGCGCCGTCGATTGCGCCCTTGCCTTCGGCTTCGAGCAGATGACGCCCGGTGCACTGGGGTCTGTGTTTGACGATCGGCCGAGCCCGTTCGAGCGGTTCGATGCCGTTACCGCCGAACTGATTGACGTTCCCGGGATACCGTTCGCCCTTCGCTACTTTGGCGGCGCCGGCCTGGCGCATATGGAGGAGTTCGGCACAAGGCTCGAGACCTTCGCCAAGATTCGCGCCAAGGCCAGCCGGCATGCAGCCAACAATCCTCTGGCATTGTTCCGGACCGTGGTCACGGAGGACGACGTGATGGCATCGCCCATGATCTGGCCCGGCGTGATGACCAAGCTGATGGCTTGCCCACCGACCTGCGGTGCGGCAGCAGCGCTGCTAGTCTCGGAAGCATTCGCCAAGAAGCACGGCCTGGACGCGAGCGTTCGCATCCGCGCCCAGGCCATGACCACCGACACGCCGCCTGCTTTCGAGGCGCGCGATATGCGCGAGGTGGTGGGCTTCAGCATGACACGCAACGCGGCCCGGCAAGTGTATGAAGCGGCCGCCGTCGGACCGGAAGACATCGGCGTGGTGGAATTGCATGATTGCTTCGCTCACAACGAGCTGATTACCTATGAGGCGCTCGGGCTGTGCCCGGTGGGTGGCGCCGAGAAGTTCGTGTCCGATGGCGACAACACCTATGGCGGCCAGATCGTGACCAACCCGTCGGGCGGGCTGCTCTCCAAGGGCCACCCGCTGGGTGCGACCGGGCTGGCGCAATGTACGGAGCTAGTCGAGCAATTGCGCGGGCAGGCCGGTGCACGGCAGGTAGAGGGCCTCCGGCTGGCGCTGCAGCACAACCTGGGCCTCGGTGGCGCGTGCGTCGTCACCCTGTATGAGAGGATCTGACCATGATCGACAAGAAATGGATTGGCCATGAAGTCGGCAGCTCGGTGCTGCCGATCGAGCGCGGTCGGCTGAAGTTTTTCGCCAAGGCAATCGGCGAGACCAACCCGATCTACACCGACCGGGCTGCCGCCCACGACGCCGGTTATGCCGACTTGCCGGCACCACCCACATTCCTGTTCGCTGCGGAGCTGGACTCGGGTGCCATGTTCGGTCTACTCGACCTGCTCGGCGTACCGCATGCCAAGGTTTTGCATGGCGAGGAGAGCTTCGAGTATTTTGGCCCCGTCGTCGCAGGCGACACCGTGACGGTCAGCTCCCACGTCAAGGACATCTACGACAAAAAAGGCGGCGCTTTGGAATTCATCGAAGTCGAGTCGAAAGTGGTCAACCAGCGCGGCGAACACGTGGCCCGGATGCGCTCGCTGACCGTGGTACGCAACTGAAGGACCCCCAATGACAACCCTCTGCTTTGACTCGGTGCAGGTTGGCGACATCCTGCCGTCCCAGAGCCTGCCCCCCGTGAACCGCCACATGCTGGCGCTCTTTGCCGGCGCATCCGGCGACCACCATCCGATCCACATCGACCTTGACTACGCGCGCCGGGCCGGGATGCCGGACGTGTTCGCACACGGCATGCTGGGCATGGCCTGGCTGGGCCGCTTGCTGACCGGCTGGGCGCCGCAGTCGCAACTGCGCCGGTTCGATGCCCGCTTCCAGGGTATTACCCACCTCGGCCATGCCATTTGCTGCAGTGGCCGGGTGGTCGAAAAGCTTGAAGTGAACGGCGAGCGCTGCGTGCGTGTCGAGGTGCAGAGCGCCAACCAGTTCGGACAAACCAGGATTGCAGGCGAGGCGCTGGTCGCGCTGCCCTGAACCACGAGATCACGAAATCGAAAAGGAGACTAACCCATGACTCGCAAACTGGAAGGCAAAGTTGCCCTCGTTACCGGTTCCGGCCGCGGCATCGGCCGCTCCATCGCGCTCAAGCTAGCCAGTGAAGGCGCCCGACTCGTTATCAATGATCTGGACCAGGAGCCAGCCCAGGAGGTGGTGGAAACCATTCGCGCCACTGGCGGGCAGGCCATAGCCTGCGTGGGCAGCGTAACCGCGCCGGACTTCGCCGAGCGCTTCGTCGGTACTGCGGTGAGCGAATACAAAAGCCTTGACATCATCGTCAACAACGCCGGTTATACCTGGGACAACGTGATCCAGAAGATGACGGACGAGCAGTGGTACGCCATGCTCGACTGCCACCTCACGGCGCCGTTCCGCATTCTGCGTGCCGCGCAGCCCGTGATCCGCGGCCTGTCCAAGGCTGAAGGAGAGGCCGGCCAGCGCGCGGTACGCAAGGTGGTCAATATCTCGTCCGTCGCTGGCCTGTTCGGCAATGCCGGGCAAGCAAATTACTCCGCTGCCAAGGCCGGCATCGTCGGCATGACGCAGACACTCGCCAAGGAGTGGGGACGCATGAATGTCACCGTGAACTGCGTGGCATATGGCCTGATCAAGACCCGCCTGACCGGGAGTGCAGCCGGCGAATCCACCGCCAATATCGAAGGCCGCGAGATCAAGGTCGGCGTGAACCCTGACTTGCTGGCCGCGATGGAGCGCGGCATCCCGCTGGGACGCGGCGGCACGCCGGACGAAGCAGCCGGCGCCGTGTACCTGTTCTGCATCCCGGAATCGGACTACGTGAGTGGCCAGACGCTTCTGTGCAGCGGCGGCCTGACCGGCATCTGAGGAGATTAGCGATGCTACCGCAACTGTACCGCCATCGTTGGATGGATGAGGAAATCGAGGCATTCCGGGAGCAGGTGCGCCGCTACGTCGCCGGCGAGCTGGCGCCGAACCTGGACGGATGGCGCCGCCAGGGCTACATCCCGCGCGAAGTCTGGCATGCGTTCGGGCAGATGGGCTTCCTGCTGCCTGAGATCGAGGAAGCCTATGGTGGCGCCGGCGCGAGCCTGGCCTACCAACTGGTGGTGCAGGACGAGCTGGCCAGGGCCGAAGTGCCCGCCACCACAGCCGTCCACAGCATCGCCACTCACTACATCCTGGACTATGGCACGCCAGAGCAGAAACAGCGCTGGCTACCGAAGCTGGTCAGCGGCGAGATGCTGGCCGGCATCGCCATGACCGAACCCGGCTGCGGCTCGGACCTTCAGGCGCTGCGCACGCGCGCGCGCCGCGACGGCAGCGAGTACGTCATCGACGGTGCCAAGACCTTCATTACCAACGGCTTCACCGCCAACTTGCTGGTGGTGGCGGTACGAACGGGTGAGGCGGGTAGCCGGGGGGTGTCGCTGATCGTGCTGGAGACCGAGGATCTGCCGGGATTCCGCGTTGGCCGCCGGCTCGAAAAGCTTGGCCAGCACGCCTCCGATACCGCCGAGTTGTCATTCGATGGCGTGCGGGTTCCCGCCGACCGCCTGCTTGGCGAGACGGAAGGACGGGGTTTCGCGCAACTCATGAGCCAGCTTCCCTACGAGCGCATGCTGCTCGCCGTGCCCGCGGCGGCCGTGATCGAGCGTGCTGTCGAACTGACGCTGGAGTACACCCAGCAGCGCAAGGCATTCGGCCAATCGCTGTACGACTTCCAGAACACGCGTTTCAAGCTGGCAGAGTGTGCCACGCTGGCGCATGTGGTGCGCACATTCGTCAATGACTGTATCCAGCGTCTGCTCGATGGTCAGCTCGACGAATCGGCGGCCTACATGGCCAAGTGGTGGTGTACCGAGCAGCAAGGCAAGGTCACTGATGAATGCCTGCAGCTCTTCGGCGGCTACGGCTATATGACCGAGTACCCGATTGCGAGGCTGTACGCCGATGCGCGGGTGCAGCGCATTTATGGCGGTGCGAACGAGATCATGAAGGAACTGATTGCACGGAGGCTGCCCGCATGAAGCAGCCGCTGACTGGGATTCGCGTCATTGAGTTTGAAGGAATCGGACCCGGCCCATTGGCCGGCCGGATGCTGGCCGACATGGGGGCGCAGGTCACTGTCATCGCGCGGCCGCAAAAGGGCGCGGTGACCGAACGCATTGGCGGTGCGGCGGACAATCCCCTGCGGCGCGGCAAGGCCGTCGTGATGCTCGACCTCAAGCAGTCTGCCGACGTGGCCAAGGCGATGGCGCTGGTTGCAGAGGCTGACGCACTGGTCGAAGGTAACCGTCCCGGCGTGATGGAGAAGCTGGGCCTGGGTCCGGCTGATTGCGCTGCGTGCAACCCTCGGCTGGTTTATGGCCGCATGACCGGATGGGGGCAATCCGGGCCCCTGGCGAAAGCCGCCGGTCACGACTTGAATTACGTGGCACTGACCGGCCTGCTTTCGCTGTCGGCGCGCGACGGCCAGGCGCCCATAGTGCCACCGACCGTCGTCGGCGACGCCGCTGGCGCGTTGGGGTTGGCCTTTGGCATGGCTTGCTCGTTGTTGGACGCGCGCGCCAGCGGCCAAGGGCGCGTGGTGGACGGCGCCGTCGTTGATGTACTTGCGATGCTCGGCACCATCGTGCAATGGGTACGCGCCAGCGGACAACTGGATGGGCCGACCCCCAGCCCGTTCCACGACTCGCCGTTCTATGATGTCTACCGCTGTGCCGACGGGGGCTTCATCACGCTTGGCCCGCTGGAGCCCCAGTTCTACGCGCTGCTGCTGGACAAGCTCGGCCTTGCGGATGTGGACCCGGCCGCGCAGTATGACGTGCGTGCCTGGCCTGCGTTGAAGGCTCGATTTTCGACGCTGTTCGCCAGCCGTTCGCGCGCTCACTGGTGCGCGCTACTCGAGGGCAGCGATGCATGCTTCGCGCCTGTCCTGAGCCTGTCCGAGGCGGCCGCGCACCCGCACAATGCGGCGCGTGGCATCTATGGCATTGGCGCAGATGGGGCCCTGCAAGTTGCCGCTGCGCCGCGCTTTCTGCCCTTGTCGGTGGACTAATTGATGAAGCGCGCTGGCGTGCGAATGCTCACCAGACTGGATACAGGACAAAAATGGACAATCCAATGCATCAATCTGATGGAATTGCCTGGGGCGTAGCCGAGAACATCGGCCGGATCGTGCTGAAGCGCCAAGAGCACGCAAACACCATCTCACGCGCTGCATCCCGCGCGCTGGTGGGGGCGATCGACAGTGTTCTGGAGCAGCAGCCGCGCGTCGTGTTGCTCGCGGCGGAAGGCCGCATTTTCTGTGCCGGCGGGGATATTGACGAATTCGTGGCCGCTGGCCCGGCCCTGGGTGCGCTCGTGGACGATATTCTCGATTCACTGCATCCAGCGTTGTACCGTCTGGCGACGGCGCCGTTGCCCGTCGTCGCAGCAGTGAACGGGCCTCTCGGGGGGGCCGGCATCGGCCTGGCGCTGTGCGCCGACTTCGTGCTTGCAGCGGAATCGGTGAAACTGCGCACCGGCTACGCAGCAATAGGGCTGTCGCCCGACCTCGGCGCCTCCTACTTCCTGGCCCGCCGCGTTGGCGCTGTGCGGGCCCAACAGTGGTTCATGCTCAGCGAAACGATCGACGCGCAACGCTGCCTCGCACATGGCGTGGTAGATGCGCTGCACCCTGATGCCGAGCTTGCCGGTGCGGCCGAGAATCTTGCGTTGCGCCTGGCGCAGGCCGCGACCGCGTCATTGGCCGGCATCAAGACCTTGTGCAGCGGCCTGCCAGCCCGTGACTTGCAGGCACACCTTTCGCTTGAGCATCAGCTACTCACAGCCCGGGCCAGTGGCGCTGATGCACAGGAAGGCGTACGTGCCTTTGTAGAGCGGCGTGCGCCACGATTTACGGGAGATTGATGTTTCTGCTGCGTCGACCTTCGCTGCCTGGTCTAGAAAAGTTGACGGTCTCTGCTGCCTCACTGATCTTGGCCTCGGTCGAACTGCTTCGTCTCGTAATACGTCCATCCTGGTCGCGGTCTGGGCGCTGTTCGACCGCTTCGGCGACGTGCAGGGCTGGCGCATCGGCGAAGTGGCGCTGTTCTACGGGCTGGTGAACTGCATGTTCGCCATCGCCGATGCCATCGGGCGCGGTTTCGACGTGCTGGGCAGACCTTTTTGCGTACCGGCGAATTCGACGGGTTTCGTTTTTCTCCTGGCGGCCATCGGCGCATGGCGTACCGGGCTGCGCCACTACACGTCGACTGGCAGCTAGCTGGTCACGGTCTGGGCCGATATTGAGCGTCAGCCTTCGCGGTGGCGCAGATTGACGACCGCGAGAGGGACTCCGCTGACATCTGACGGCCGGCGAACACCATGTCTGTGTGGCCGCCTTCGACCATGCACGTATTTGTCTGGAAGCGAACAGAGCATGTCTGACGAGGGCTAGTACCGTTGGGATCGGCGGGTGGGCTGCATGGCAAGCCCTGTCGCCGATGACGCGACGAGGCAAGGCTCAGGGCAGTTGCCTGCGTCATAAGGCGGGGCGGCGTGTGCCGTGGGCGCTACCGCTTCTGCGCAGCCATGGCGCGCTGGGGATGCCGTGTCAAATTTCTATGATCTTTCGGGGAAGGCAGCGCTGGTGACCGGCGGTGCAAAGGGGCTCGGCCGGGCGATCGTTGCGCAACTGATCGACAGTGGTGCGCGTGTGCATGCTTGGGATATCGTGCCGTTCCAGATGGAAGGTGCCAGCACTGAGGTCGTCGATGTCTCCGATGCCGGGCAGGTGGGGCTGGCGCTGGCGCGACTGGTCGATGCGGGATATCGCTTCGACATCCTGGTCAACGCTGCCGGCTACCTTGGCCCGATGCAGCCATTCGAGAATCACGAGGCTTCACAATGGCATCGCATCATCGCCGTGAATCTCCTGGGGACCATGTACGTCGTGCAGGCGATGTTGCCGCACATGTTGCGCTGGGGAGGCGGCCGTATCATCAATATGGGCTCGCTGGCCGGCAAGGAGGGGCTGGCCGGGCTGGCTGCATACTCCGCGGCCAGCGGCGGCGTGGTCGTTCTAACCAAAGCAATCGGCCGCGAACTGGTGAAGCGCAACATCTACGTTAATTGCGTGGCGCCCGGGCCCATGGATACCGACATGATTCACGGGCTCGGCAGCCACGAGGTGGCGGCCATGGTTGCTGATAGCCCGGCCGGGCGCCTGGGCGATCCGGCCGAGGCTGCGCACCTGGTAGCGTGGCTATGTTCGGACGCCAGCCGCTTTAATGCAGGCGCTGTCTTTGACATGTCCGGTGGGCGGGCGCGATTTTAAGGAAGTGCGGATCTTCGGTTGGCATGCCGTGAGATCGATTCGATAATCCGCTCCGACCCGGGCGTCTACGGCTTGATCTTCCGCGAATCGCAGCACGCGACACAGACGGCATTCGAGCCAAGCTTCGTGGCGCGAACGGCTGCCGTCTTACCCGGCTATGGGCATTCGGCGGGCGGCCTGACATAGTAGTTCCCCCGCAAAAACCGGGACCGCTGATTGGCGGTTCGCCAATCTCCATGGTTGGCATTGCGCTGCGCCGGGCTGATAATCACGACAGTGGTCTTGGGAGGATGCATAACGACGAGGGCTGAGGAGGGGGACAGCCAGGTCCTGGCTGGATGCGGCGTTTGCTGGCGCGTACCAGCGCGCCTGGGCCGCCCTTCAGGATCCCTCGCCATTGCTACCTGCCGCATCGCAACGACATATTGCCCGGACTCCGCTGCTGCGCCTGACTGGCACCCGCCGGCGGTCTTCCTGTCCCAGTTTTCCAGGAGCTAGCCATGAATGATCCACAGAAATCCCCGTTGACCATTGCCGAGGGTTGGCAGGCGCCACCGGACCGCACCGGCGTGACTGACGACGCCCGCGTCGAAGACATCATTCCGCTGCCTCCGCCTGAACACCTGATCCGTTTCTTCCCGATCCGGGGCACGCCGGTCGAATCCCTGGTCACCCAGACGCGCCAGCGAATCTCGCGCATTCTGCACGGCAAGGATGACCGGCTGCTTGTGATCATGGGACCTTGCTCGATCCACGACCCGCAGGCGGCACTCGAGTACGCACGGCGGTTGATGGAGCAGCGGCAGCGCTACGCCGGGTCGCTGGAGATCGTGATGCGTGTGTACTTCGAGAAGCCGCGTACCACGGTGGGCTGGAAAGGACTGATCAACGACCCCTACCTGGACGAAAGCTATCGCATCGATGAGGGCCTGCGCATCGCGCGCAGCCTGCTGGTTGATATCAATCGCCTCGGTTTGCCGGCGGCCGGTGAGTTCCTGGACGTGATCTCGCCCCAGTACATAGGTGACCTGATCTGCTGGGGCGCGATTGGTGCCCGCACCACCGAGAGCCAGGTGCACCGCGAGCTGGCTTCGGGCATTTCAGCACCGATTGGCTTCAAGAATGGCACTGACGGCAACATCAAGATTGCCATCGACGCTATCCAGGCCGCATCGCGTCCACATCACTTCCTGGGAGTGCACAAGAACGGGCAGGTGGCGACGGTGCATACCAAGGGCAACCCGGACTGCCACGTCATTCTCCGCGGCGGCAAGGCCCCGAACTACGATGCGGATTCCGTGGCGGCCGCCTGCAGGGAACTGGAAGCGGCCGGGCTCGGTAACTCGCTGATGGTGGATTGCAGCCATGCCAACAGCAGTAAGCAACACCTGCGGCAGGTCGATGTCGCGCGGGACGTGGCGCAACAGATCAGCGGCGGCAGTGACTCCATTTTCGGGGTGATGGTCGAGAGCCATCTGGTCCCCGGCGCGCAGAAGTTCACCCCGGGCGTGCACAGTCCGTCGGCGTTGTCATACGGACAGAGCATCACGGACGCCTGCATCGGATGGGACGACTCGGTGGCAGTGCTGGACATGCTTAGTGAGGCGGTCAACCTGCGCCGCAGGTTGGCTTTGTAGCCATAGGAAAAGACGTCAGGTCACCTCATGCCTCCAGTATTCGCATCAGAACCGGTGGCGAACGCCCATCACGGCACCCGCCTGGTTCTTGCCCGGCTGTACGTTGAAGACGGCCGACGTGCCGCTGCCGCTGTTGAAGCCGTTGACGCCCAGTGCCGAATTATCCTTGTTTAGCGCGTAGGAGACTGACGCGTAGAGGTCGGTGCGCTTGCTGAGCAAATAGTCGCCGGTCAGCACGAACTGCCACGGGTCAGACCCAGTCTGCCGGAAGTCCTGGTAGTAGGCCGTGCCAGTCAGGGAAAACGCCTGCGTCAGCTTGTAAGCCAGGCCCAGCCAGTAAAGGTTCGAGCCGGCATTGGCCTCCTGGGCGCCCGGCAGCATGGCCCCATCATAGGCCTTCGCCAGGCGGTAGCCCACATATACCTTGGCATCACTCACCGCATACGTGCCGGCCACGGAAACGCGTCGCAGGACCGGCGCCTGGTTTGAGGGCGTGCCGACGTGCGCATCGTCATAGGCCACGCCGAGCGCGAAGGGGCCGGAGGCATAGTTGACGAACGCGCCGAAATTGCGCCCGAATACGTTGCTGCCCGCCACTTCGCTGCCATTAGCCTGGAAGGAGTAGAAAGCCTGTGCGGTGAGTCTCCCGAACTTTCCGACATATTTGACGGCATTGTCTGCGCGCGCTCCAAATTCTGGAGCAATCGAGAGGATGCCGTAGCGGTCAGCAATCGCATTAGGATCGTAGATATTGCCGAATTCGCGCATGGCGGTCTGCTGCCGCCCGAACAGCAGTGAGCCATAGTGGCTATCCAGCCCCACATAGGCGCCGCGGCCGAACAGACGCCCGCCCTGGGCCGAATTGCCGGTATCGATGTCGAAGCCGCTTTCCAGATAAAAGACCGCCTTCAGCCCGCTGCCCAGATCCTCCACGCCACGCAGACCCCAACGCGAGCCAGACTGGTTCCCGGAAACCAGTCGCACGACACTGTCACCGTTGCGCCCAGCATTGTTGTTGAACTCGATACCAGCGTCGGCGATACCGAACAGCGTCACGCCGGACTGGGCAGACACGGCATTGGCTGCGACGGATGCGGCAACGACCGCAAGAATCTTTTTCATCTGACCTCTCATTTTGCTCATGGCAGACGTGCATGGCACTGCCATGCAGTGCCCGCAGATTAACCAACTACCGGCGGCCAATGCTTGCATACCCCGTCCATGCCGCGCGTAGCCACGGAACAAGCGTACATATCGACACAGGTCATTCCGCGGCACACGCACTTTGAAGCTGAATTGTATTGCTGTGTATCTGGATACGATGGACTATTGAGCGATGCTTTGTGCGAATGCCCACCGAATACGCTGTGATGGAAGGGAACGTGATCTGCGGCCTCACAAGAAGCTGTTGCGAAATCAGTTCATGCAGTGCTTTAGCCTGCTCCGGCAAATCAGTGAACAGGCAAGAGACAGGGAGGGTTCGAGGACATCGACATATCGTTCGTATCGAAGCTCTAGGCGTCTGAACGAGTGGAGCCAGTCGAGCGCTCCACGCTGATCCGCTATTCAGGAATTTGTAGCAAAAAGGCACCCCGTAGCCGGGGGACTAGCGGGGCGCTCAAGGCATTGCAGGCTGGATTGGAGCCTGCCTCCCGGAGTGTGCAGATGGGCACCCACACGCGATGTTCGCTTGCGCACGCATTGCGGACGAGTGATTGTATTTTCGTGATGTCGGAACAATCGTAAGCGCCGGCGGGCCGCTCGACCGCTCGAAGCTTATCGATGTCATGTCTAGGTACGGGCTGGTGCCGGCGCCACCACCACAATGAAAACTGGGCGTCGATTTTTCGGGAGACTCATCTGACTGCTCAGGGTCGACAAGAGGCCTTCGTTCACCCCGCAAGTCGCCATCCCAAAAAAAACGTGGCGAGCCTGGTAGCTCGCCACGTTTATACCCGGGCTTGTATCGCGGTCTGCAACCTCAATCCAGCGTAATTTTCCCCGCCTTAACAATCTCCCCGTAGCGCGTGGTATCGCGCTCGATCAGCTTGCGGAATTCTTCAGAAGTACCGCCCACCGGCACAAAACCGAGATCGGTCAGCTTCTTCGCGACCTCCGGGCTGCGCGTGGCCGCGGCGATTTCCCTGGCCATGCGGGCCACGATCGGTTGGGGCGTGCCGGCAGGCGCCATCAGCCCGGTCCAGGAACTCATCACGAAGCCGGGAAAACCTGCTTCTTCCATGGTCGGGATGTTGGGCTCGCCTGGCCAGCGCTTGGCGGAGGCCACGGCCAGCACATTGATCTTGCCCGATTTCACATGCGGCATCGGCACCAGCAGCGGGTCGAAGGCGACCGAGACTTCGCCGGACACCAGCGCGGGCAGGATCGGCGCGCTGCCGTTGTACGGCACGTGGGTCAGCTTGAGCTTCGATTCCATCGCCAGTCGCTCGCCCGTCAGGTGCGCGGAGCTGCCGACGCCGCTGGAACCAAAGGTCAGCGTGTCGGGGTGCTTCTTGCCGTAGTCGACCAGTTCGGCGACGGTCTTGACCGGCAGCTTCTTGCTGGAGAACAGGAACAGCGGCAGCTCGGCCATTTCCGCCACCGGCACCAGGTCCGTGGGCTTGTAGCTGAGCTTGGAATACAGCGACATGTTCGCGCTGTAGGCGGCAAGTACCGACACGAAGGTGTAGCCATCCGGCGCCGAGCGCGCGGCCACGCCGACGCCCAGGGTGCTGTTGGCGCCGGGCTTGTTTTCGATGATGATCGGCTGGCCCAGCCGCTGCGAGACTCTTTCGAACACGACGCGCGAGACGGTGTCGGTGGACCCGCCCGGTGTGTAAGGCACGATCACCTTGATCGGCTTGGCCGGCCACGCTTCGGCGGCGAGGGCAGTGGGGGCGGTGTGGGCGGCGGCCAGGCCGGCAATGGCCATGGCGGCGAAACGCGCGCTGCGCGCCACGCGGTGCTTGATGCTGGACTTCAACTACATCTCCTTCTTTGGCTTCTTCGACTATCCCCTGGCGGGGATGCTGCGGCCGGATATTCCGGCCGGCCAATTATGCGGGACGCAGTTTCGAAGAACCGTGGCGGTACCGCCCAAATCGCGGGCGCGGGCCATCCACTGTGCGATAGCCGCACTGGGCGGACGGCTATCGGCGTCAGAATTCGTAGTTGATCGACAGGTCGAAGACCCCGTTGGTCGACTTGCGCGTGATCGGGCTGTCCGCCGCATCGCCGGCCAGTTGCGAGATCGCGATATCGCTGGTGGCAAACCAGTGCTTGTTGAAATACCACACCGCACTGACGCCGAAGCCGTAGGACTTGATGCCGCCGCGCGCATGGTAGGCGGGCCGTCCGGCGCGGGCCTGCGAGTCGCTGACGCCGTACCAGGCGTTCATATAGCGCGAGTCGGCCAGCGTCACGGTGGGGCCGGCAAACCAGAAGAATTTCTCGGAGCTGCCCGGCAGCGGCATATAGGCGCCGATATCGCCGACCCAGCCGTCGCTGCCGCCCAGGCTGCGGCGCGCGTCGATGCGCAGCACCAGCGGGAATTCCTTCGAGACCGCGTATTCAGCGAACAGCTTGCCTTCGGGCGCCGGGTTGATATTGCCCATGCCGTCCAGGTGCGGCGAGTCCTCCTTTGCGCGCCGCCCAAGGTTGTAGGACAGCGCGATCCCCGCGCGCCAGTTCTTGCCCCGCAGCAGGTTCACGCCCAGCCCTTCGCCGATCGAGGCAAAGGCCAGGTCGCGGTAGCGGATATCGATGCTGGGCCCGCCGATGAGGATGTATTCCGACGAGCCGTCGTAGCGCGGCCGCACCATGGCCGCGGCGCCGAGCCGGACTTGCCAGTCGGGGATGGTGTCTTCAAACAGCTTCTGTAACGGGATGCCGGCGGAGAACTGCCATTCCGCCAGCGGTGCCGGGGTCTGGGCGCTGGCCAGGCCCGGGGCCAGGATGGCGCCGGCGGCCAGCAGCAGGGCAATGCACGAGAACGGACGCTTGGGGTAGAGCTCGGTCACGGCAGCCTCCACGCCCGCCAGGCGGGCAGTCAGGTTGCGGGCACGAGGCCCGTGGGCGACATCTTTCCATTGGATGGCGGCCAGCGCAACCACCCGGGGCCTGGGCGGGCCTCAGTCCAGCAGCTTGTCCAGCGTAATCGGCAGGTCCCGTACGCGCCGGCGTCGATGGTGCCGACGTCGGCATTGACCGGCACGTGGTACTCGGCCAGGTTGGCATTGGCAACGCGCCCGGTGACGGGATCCAGCTCGGTCTTCTCATGCAGCGCCATGCCGATGCCCCAGATAATGCCGCCCTTGAGCTGGCTGTGCGCGGTCTTGCGGTTCAGCAGCCGGCCCACGCCGTAGCTGGCGACGATGCGGTGGACGCGGATCTCGCCCAGGTCGGGATCGACGTGGACCTCTGCAAAGACCGCGCCAAACGCGTGCATTGCGTATTGCTTCCGCTCCTTGCCGGGCCTGGCGCTGGCCCGCGCTTCAATCGCGTGGCCGCCTGCGCGGGTGATCGGCGCGGACACGGATTCGCGCTGCGTCGGATCGGATCGGCGTTGCAGCCAGCCGTCGCTGATCTCCACTTCTTTCGCCGGCACGCCCGACAGCGGCGAGGCAGCGGCTGAACCGAACTTGCCTCACCAGCCTGGGCCTCGGCCAGCATGCCCACCGCAGAGCAGATCTGGCCCGGCGTGCAGAAGCCGCACTGCAGCGCGTCGTGCGCGAGGAAGGCGGCCTGCATCGGATGCAGCGCGCCGCACTGGCCGCGGTCGCAGCCCTTCTTGGCGCCGGTCAGGTGGATCACTTCGCGCAGCGCGTCAAGCAGCGTGCAGCGGGGCTCCAGCTGCAGCGTGCAGGGCTTGCCGTTGATGTGCAGCGTGACAGGGCGGGCGGCGGTGCCGGGGGCAGGGCGGTGCTGCACTG
>NZ_JBYSZW010000012.1:114560-149223 GCF_058787575.1 Cupriavidus sp. FW305-3-2-15-C-LB2 | reverse complement strand
GCCCCCGCCGTCCCCGACCACCATCCTTTGCGCAATGCCGCTGTGTGCCTGGGCCTGTCCCTGCTGGCCGGGCCACTTGCCGTTTCCGCCACCGTGGCCGCCACGCCTGCGCCGTCCCCGCAACTGTCCGGGCTGGCCACGCTGCTGCTGGGCACGGTGCGCGGCAAGCCTACGGGCATGAACGGCGTGACCCGCCTGACCGCGGGCGATGTCGACCGTGAGCTGCGCATGGCCTGCCAGGAGCTGATGCGCGCCGGCCCGGTGGACCTGGACGACACCACCCGCTTCGACGGCTGCATGACGCGGCCGGGCAAGATCGTCGAGTTCCAGCTGAAGGTTTCGGGGGTGGATGCGGCGCGTGACGATACCCGCGAGTTCATGGCGACGGCCAAGCCTATCCTGGAGCGCGGCATCTGCCGCAACCCGGATGTGCCGGTGCTCGGCAAGCTGGGGGTCAGGCTGCGCTACCACTACGTGGCCGGGCAGAAATCGCTGGTCTTGCTCGATATCCTGCCGGACCAGTGCCTGAAGAAATGAGGCCGCCGCAAGCGCGCCGGTTCAAGATCCCGTTCCGCCCCCAAGCACCTCTTCGCAAACCGCCAGCCATGCCCGCGCCGCATGCGACAGGTAGCGTCCCGGCGACCAGATATGCGCCATGGTCCAGTCCATTGCCGGCGCGGTCAGCCGCGCCATGGCCAGTGTGTCCTGGCCCTGCAGGCGCTCAGCCAGCGGCTGCGGCAGGAAGGTAGTGCCCAGCCCCGCCGCCGCCATCGATGCCAGGAAATCCCAGTGCCCGCTGCGCGCCACCACGCGCGGCTCGATGCGTGCTTCCAGAAACGCCTGCCGCAGCATGCGCGTCAGCGAGAAGTCATCGGTCAGCATCACCAGCGGCTCATCGCGCAGAGCCGCCAGCGTGACGGTGCGCCCGCGCGCCCACGCGGCCTTGCGCGGCCCCACGGCCCAGATCGGGTAGCGGCCGAACTGGCGCGTTTCCAGCGCCAGGCCACTGTCGCCCGGCAGCACCGTGGCGCCGACCTCCAGCTCGCCGCTTGCCACCAGCTGCTCCACCACCTGGCCGCCGTGCTCGTCCAGCGTCAGCGACAGGTTGGGATAGCGCTGCCGGAACGCGCTGACCGCCGGTGAAAAGAACAGGTTGACCATCGGCGGGATCCCCACGGTCAGCTGCCCCCGGCCCAGCGAGGACAGGTCGGACACCTCCAGCGTGAGCCGGTGCACCACGCCCAGCGCCTCCTGCCCGCGCTCGTAGACCACGCGGCCCACGTCGGTCAGCCGCACGCTCTTGCCTTCACGGATTAGCAGCGGCTGGCCGACCTCGTCCTCAAGCTGCTTGACCATCTTGCTGATGGTCGACTGGGTGACGAACAGCGAGGCCGCGGCCTGGGTAAAGCTGCGCAGCCGGGCAGTCTCGACGAAATAGCGCAGCGCGCGGATATCGATGGGCATGGTGCTGAGGGACGGCGGGCCGCCGGCAGGCCGGTTTCGCCATCCATGAACAAAGGGAATGGAAAGGCCAATATTAAATCATGAATGGAATGCAAAAGGTTTGGCTACACTTCGCTTCCACACATCGCCCCCGCCCAACCGCGCCGCCAATGAAGCGTGGAGCGGCAGGCCGCGGCGTGCCCTCAACTCTTCTTGAAGACCCCGCTCCATGGCTAGCTGGCCGAATGCACGACAGTGGCTGTTCTCGCTGAAGGCATTCGCCGCCGCGATGCTGGCGCTCTATATCGCGCTGGCGCTGGGCCTGCCGCGGCCTTACTGGGCCATGGCGACGGTGTACTTCGTTTCCCATCCCCTGACCGGCGCCACCCGTTCCAAGGCGGCCTACCGCGTGGCCGGCACGATGCTGGGCGCCACCGCCGCGGTGGCCACGGTGCCGCAGCTGGTCAACATGCCGATCGTGCTGATGGGTGCGATCGCGCTGTGGATCACCGTGCTGGTGTACCTGTCGCTGCTGCAGCGCACGCCGCGCAGCTATGTGTACCTGCTGGCAGCCTACACCCTGCCGATCGTCGCGCTGCCGGCCGTCAGCGCGCCGGCGCAGATCTTCGATATTGCCGTGGCCCGGATCGAGGAAATCGTGATCGGCATCGTCTGCGCCGGGCTGGTGGGCTCGGTCGTCTTCCCGGCCAAGGTGGCGCCCGCGCTGCGGTCCCGCGCAGCCACCTGGCTGGCCGACGCGTCGGCCTGGGCATCGGACATACTCACCGGCAGCCCGCGCGCCGACGACAGCCGCCACCGGCTCGCTGCCGACATCCTGGCGCTGGACCAGCTGGTCAGCCAGCTGGCCTATGACACCGAGGGCAGCCACACGCTGCGCCATGCCCGCGCGCTGCGCCAGCGCATGACCATGCTGATGCCGCTGCTGTCGTCGCTGGAGAGCGTGCTGCACGCGCTGCGCGGCCATCCGGACGGCATCCCGTTGCCAGTGCGCGAGGCCATGGCGGCGGCGACCGCCTGGCTGGTGACCGATGCTGCCACGCCGCCTCCGGTCGCCGCGGGCGGCTGGCTTGCCGATGGCCGCGCGGGCGAGGTCGACTGGCAAGCCAGCCTCGCCGCCACGGCGGCGGACCAGCTGCAGCGCCTGGGCGCGTTGTACGCTGAATGCCGCGCCCTGCAGCAAGGCATAGGCGACCGCAGCGCCGGCGCGCCGCAGCTGCGCGGCAACGCGGCCCCGGAGGCTGCAGGCCATCACCACGACCACGGCATGCTGCTGTTCGGCGCCGTGTCGAGCGGCCTGGCCGTATTCTGCGCGGGGCTGCTGTGGATCTTCTCGGGCTGGGAGGGCGGCGCCGGCGCGGTCGCGGTGGCATCGATTGCCTGCTGCTTCCTTGCGGCCATCGACGAGCCGCGCCGCATGGCCGGTGCCTTCCTGCGCTGGAGCACGATCTGCCTGCTGGTGTCGTGCGGCTACCTGTTCCTGGTCGTGCCGCACGCGCACACCTTTGAAGCGCTGGCCGCGATGCTGGCGCTGCCCTATCTCGGCATTGGCCTGCTGATTGCGCGGCCCGGCTTCCAGTTGATTGCGATGCTGCTGTCGGTCAACACGGCCTCGTTCGCCAACGTGCAGACCGTGTTCGATGCGGATTTCCTCGGCACCTTCAATACCTGCCTGGCCAGCGCCGCAGCCATGCTGTTCGCGCCGCTGTGGTCGATGGCGGTACGCCCGTTCGGCGCGCGCGCGGCGGCGCACCGGCTGGTGCGCGCCAGCTGGCAGGACCTGGCCCAGGCCGCCACGCTGCGAGCGGCCGATGGGGATGCGCGGCTGGGCGCGCGCATGCTGGACCGGCTCGGCCAGTTGGTGCCGCGGCTGGGGGCTGCCGGCGATCCCTTGTCGTCCGACGGCTTCCACGCGCTGCAAGTCGGCTACTGCGCGCTGGCGCTGCAGAAGGCGCTGCCGGCCTTGCCGCCCGCGGCACGCAAGCCGGTGCGCCGCGTGCTGGCCGCGGTGGCAAGGCATTTCCGCGCGCGGCTGCGCGCGGGCCATGCCGTGCCGGCTCCGGCGGGGCTGGCCGCCTGGGTGGCCGATGCCATCGCCGGCGTGGCCGCGTTGCCCGCAGGTGGCCGCCCTGACCACCGCGGCACGCTCGGCGCGCTGGTGGTGCTGCAGGTCACGCTGCTGCCTGGCCCTGCGGCTGCCCTGTCCCGCTGACCTCCCCAACTCTCCTCTGCCGCCGAATGCTCAGTGAAATCGACCTCTATGGCGTGTTCGTGCCAGGCGTGCTGGTGCTGATGGTGCTGGCCTTCGCCGCCACTACCGCGATCCGCATGGTGCTGGCCGCGCTGGGCTGGTACCGGCATATCTGGCACCGCTCGATGTTCAACCTTTCCCTCTATGTGATCGTCCTTGGCGCCGTGGCCGCAGTCTTTGTCGCGGTGCCGGGACTGCCGTCATGACCTTCCGACTCCGCCCCCTGCTTCCCTTGCTGCCAACGCTGCTGGCAGCCATCGCCGCCCTGCTGGTGCTGCGCCACCTGTGGGACTACTACACGGCCGCGCCATGGACCCGCGACGGCCATGTGCGTGCCGACATCATCCAGGTGGCGCCCGATGTGTCCGGGCTGGTCACACGCGTACTGGCGCGCGACAACCAGCATGTGCAGCAAGGCGAAGTCCTGTTCGAGATCGACCGCGACCGCTACGCGCTGGCCCTGCAGCAGGCGCTGGCCGCGGTAGCGACGCAGCGCGCCGCGCTGGCGCAGGCGCGGCGCGAAGCCGCGCGCAACCGCAATCTCGACGGCCTGGTTGCCGCCGAAGTCGCGGAACAGGGGCGTGCCCGCGTAGAGCAAGGCGAAGCCGCGCTGGCGCTGGCCGAAGCCGCGGTGCGGCTGGCCCGGCTTGACCTGGAGCGCACCAGCGTGCGCAGCCCGGTGGCGGGCTACCTCAACGACCGGCTGCCGCGCCTGGGCGACTATGTCTCGACCGGCCGCCCGGTGCTGTCGATGGTCGATGCCGGGTCCTTCCACGTGGAAGGCTATTTCGAGGAAACCAGGCTGCACCGGATCCGCATCGGCAGCCCGGTCGACGTGCATATCATGGGCGAACCCCGGCACCTGCGCGGGCACGTGCAGAGCATCGCAGCCGGCATCGAGGACCGCGACCGCAGCGCGGGCTCGAACCTGCTGCCCAACGTCAACCCGACCTTCAACTGGGTGCGGCTGGCACAGCGCGTGCCGGTGCGCATCGTGCTGGAGGACGTGCCCGCGGATGTGCGCCTGGTTTCCGGCCGCACCGCGACTGTGGCCGTTCGCGAAGCCAGGCGCGACGATGACGCCGGCCGCCGCACGGGGCCCCGGTCGTGAAGCGGCGCCATCCCTGGCTGGCGTGCGCCGCGGCCTGCCTGTGCGCCTGCACCACCGTGGGCCCGGACTATCGTGTGCCGGATCATGCGGCAGTGCGCGCGGCCGCCGCCAACGGCCCGCTTCAGGGTGCCAAAGCGCCCGGCGTGGCCATCGCGCCCGTGCCCGACGACTGGTGGCGGCTCTATGACAACGCGCGGCTCGACCGGCTGGTCGAACAGGCGCTGGCCGCCAACACCGACATCCGCGCCGCCAGCGCCAACCTGCGCCGCGCGGTGGCCCTCCTGCACGAGGTGGAGTCCGAGAACCTGCCGCAGGGCGGCGCCAGCGCCAGCGTTTCGCGCGCGCAGCTGTCGGGCGAAAGCTTCCTGCAGACCACCAAGCCACCGGTATTCAACCTGGGCGACTTCGGTTTCGGCGTGTCCTACCTGATCGATTTCTTCGGCAAGCTGGCCCGCGCCGACGAGGCCGCGCTGGCCGGCGCCGAAGCCAGCGCGGCCACGCTCGACATGGTGCGCGTCACCGTGGCGGCGCAGACGGTGCGCGCCTACGTGCAGGGCTGCGCCGCCACGCATGAACTGGCCGCCGCCACGCAGCAGCTCGCGGTACAGCAACGCACGCTGGACGCCACCGGCCGCCTGGTCGACGCCGGCCGCGGCGAACCCGCCGACGTGGCGCGCGAGCGTGCCCGCACCGAAGCGCTGCACTCTGCCTTGCCAACGCTGGAAGCCGCGCGTAGCGCCGCACGCCACCGGCTGGCGCTGCTGCTGGGCAAGCCGCCTGCGGCACTGCCAGAGGCCGAGGTGGACTGCCATGCCGAACCCACGCTGCGTGTGCCGCTGCCAGTGGGTGACGGCGCAGCGCTGCTCAGGCGCCGGCCCGATATCCGCCAGGCGGAACGCGAACTGGCCGCGGCCACCGCTCGCATCGGCGTGGCCACGGCAGACCTGTATCCATCGATCAGCATCGGCGCCAGCGCCGGGCTGACCGGCGTGCTGAGCCACCTTGGCAGCGGCCCGACGGCGCGCTGGAGCGTGGGGCCGCTGCTGAGCTGGTCGCTGCCGACCAACGGCGTGCGCCATCGCATCCACAGGCATGAAGCCGCGGCCGACGCCGCCCTGGCGCGCTTTGATGGCGCGGTGCTGCGCGCATTGCAGGAAACCGAAACGGCGTTGTCGGCCTACACGCGCGAACTGGAACGGCACGACGCCCTGCACGCGGCGCGCGAACAGGCCGCAGAAGCTGCGCGGCTGCAGCGCCGCCTGCAGCAGGCGGGGCGCATCCCGTACCTGGCGCACCTGGACGCCGAGCGCACGCTGGCCGATGCGGAGGCCGCACTGGCTGCGTCCGAAGGCCATGTCGCCGCGCGCCAGGTCGACCTGTTCCTCGCGCTTGGCGGGGGCTGGCAGGCCGGCGGCAAGGTGGCCGCCATCAATGCGACTGGCAATGAAAAAAACGACTGATCTTTCGACGTTTAAATCATCACAGGAATGTATCGACCTGACTAAACTTCGTCCCGTGCCGCGCGCTTCCCACGCGACGGCACCGCCCAAAAGGCGAACCCGGACGGCGCGGGTGGCAGATCCGCCATCCCCGCGCGGCCCTTCGCGGGCCATGCCGTCCACCCACCCAAAAACAGCAGACATGCATAAAAACGCTCTCAAAGCCCTTCTTGCCACGACCCTCTCGATTGCAGCACTCGGTGCCGCCGCACTGGCCAGCCCTGCCATGGCGCAAGGCCTGAACGACCGCGGCGTCGCCGCCGACCGCAACGGCTACAACCTGCACAACGGCAAGCGCAACCCGTTTACCGACGGTGCGCACGTCAATGGCAAGCGCGACCCGTTCACCGACGGCGCCAACCGCGCTGCCGCCGGCATGGAAGTGGCAGGCATGGACCGCAGCGGCGTGTCGGCACCGCCGGCCCATGCCGGCTCACGCGTATCGGCTGCCGCCTGACCGGCGCCTGCCCGCGCCACGGCAGCCGCCGTGGCGTGTCGACGGGGCGCAAGGCCCCGTCTCTTTTCTCATACCTCCCTGAAGGCCCCCTCATGAAAACCATCCTGTTCGCGCTGCTCGGCCTTGGCGCCCTGGCCGCGTCTTTTCCCGCGGCCGCCGGCCCTGACTGGGCTCTGATCGAGCGCGGCCGCGCCGCTGCCAGGACCGCAGCCGAGCGCACCGCACAAGCCCGCAATGCCACGCCTTGCGCACAAGTGGAAGCCGCCGCGTCGGCGACTTCGCCGGTTACATCACGCTGAGTGCTTCTGAGATGCGCGCTCGGGTGCTAGATTGAGAAGGCGTGCCGCCGCCAGGCGCCGGCCGTGCCTGACAAGCCACCCCACCAGAAGAGCGAGGAGCCGCGCATGTCCCTTCCCCACCTTGAATCCGGACAGATCGCCAGCGTGCTGCCACTGGGCGCACGGCTGGACCAGACCGCCACCCAGGCCCTGTTCAAGGAAGGCCCGCTGGAAGTGATGCGGCTGGTGCTGAAGGCGGGCAAGCATGTGCCGCCCCATGCGGTAGATGGCCCGATGACTGTGCAATGCCTGGAGGGCGAGGTGCGTGTGCGGGTGGACGGCGCCGAGCGCCAGTTGCACCAGGGCGACCTGCTCTACCTGGGGCCGAGCGTGCGCTACGACGTGACCGCCATCTCCGATGCCTCGGTGCTGGTCACGTTGGTCCTGCCCGGCAGCCGCTGAGTATCGCGCCTTTACACCACGGCAGGCTGCCAGCGCGCGCTGGCAGCCACAAAGGCATCGATCAGCGCCGCCACCGGCGCGCGGCGCAGTGCCGATTCGCGCACCAGCACGCCCACGTCGCGATAGAGCGGCCCGCCCGGCAATGGCGCCTGCACCACGCTCGCGGACTGCTGCAACGGCACCAGTCCGGACGGGATGATGGCGCAACCCAGGCCAGCTGCCACCATCAGCAGGATCACGGCCGGCTCATCCAGCTCCATCCCTTCCCTGACCCATAGCCGCTGCCGCTTCAGGTAGCCGTCCACCAGCTGCCCGCCGGTGCTGTGGCGGTTGTAGCGAATGAACGGAAGCGTCTCCAGCAACGCGCGCAGGTCTGCAGGCGCACCGGCGGGCCCGATGCCGACAAAGCCCTCGCGCACCAGCGGCACCCACTTGAGGTCCGGCGGAAAGCCCAGCCGCGGCCGGATCAGCACGGCGATGTCCAGCTCGCGCGCATCCACCTGCGTCAGCAGCTGGGTGGACATGCCCGGCACCACGTTGACGTGCGAGTCGGGAAACCGCCCCCGGAAATGCCGCATCGCATCGGCCAGCAAGGTGGCCTGGACCGTCGACACCGCGCCCAGCTCCACCGGCGCGGCGTCGGCATGCGGGCCGGCGCGGTCCTTCATCGCGGCATAGAGCTCGACAAAGCGCCGCGCTTCCGGCACCAGCCGGCGCCCGGCTTCGCTGAGCGCGACCGACTTGCCGGTGCGATCGAAGAGTACGCAGTCCAGGTCCTCTTCCAGCCGCCGGATCTGCGTGCTGACGGCCGACTGCGTCAGCGCCAGCCGCGCCGCGGCGGCGGAGAACGAGCCGGTTTCGGCGGCCACCAGGAAGGTCTGGAAGTAGCGGATCATCTATTGAAAATTCTGATACTCAGGCCAAAAATGATTCGCTTCATATTACGGGTTGTGCTGGCTACAATCAACGCGCAGGCCAACGCCTGCCCGCATAACGACCCCGACAAAGGCCTCCCGCATGAGCGCGACTTCCTCTATTCCCCTGTTCCACCTGGCTTTCCCCGTGCGCGACCTGGCCGAGGCAAGGCGCTTCTATGGCGACTTGCTTGGTTGCCCCGAAGGGCGCAGTTCCGAGGCCTGGGTGGACTTCAATTTCTATGGCCACCAGGTGGTGGCGCACCTGTCGCCCGAGGAGTGTGGTCACCGCGCCACCAGCGCCGTCGATGGCGACGACGTGCCGGTGCGGCACTTCGGCGCGATCCTGCCGATGGCCGAATGGGAGGCCCTGGCCGAGCGGCTGCGCGCGGCGGGCACACGGTTCGTGATCGAGCCGCATGTGCGCTTCAAGGGCCAGGTGGGCGAACAGGCCACCATGTTCTTCCTGGACCCGTCGGGCAATGCGCTGGAGTTCAAGGCCTTTGGCGACCTGAGCCAGGTGTTCGCCAAATAAGGCAGCGCGCGGCCGGGCTAGGCAATGCGGCGCATGGCCTCGCGGATCGGCTCGGACTCGGTCGGGCGCACCAGCCGCGCCACTTCCTGCCCGTCGCGCAGGAACACCAGCGTCGGCCACAGCTTGATGTGAAACGACCGGCCAAGCCGGCGCCCGCTGCCGTCCTCGATCTTGAGATGGCGCAATGCCGGATGCACGGCAAAGGCCTCAGCCAGCGCCGGCTGGGCGCGCTGGCAGTAGCCGCACCACGGCGCGCCGAATTCCAGCACGGTGGCGCCCGGCAGCGCATCCACTTCCGTGCGGGTCGGCTCGGTGGCCGCGTATTGCTGGGTCATGGGCATGGATCTGATCCTTTCGCGATAGCTGGCTGATGGTATCCGCATGCCTGCCAGATTCGTTCCAGCGGCGACTTCGGGCAGGCACCGCGCAAAGAGGATGCCCCAGACTGGCCCGGCTGTGTAATTTCTAGGCCGCCGTGGCGATTTCCCACCATGCCGGCAGCAGTTCGCGCACCTCGGCCGCGGCAAAGCGGTCGTCGATCAGGTAGACCACGCCCTGGTCCTGCTGCGTGCGGATGACCCGGCCTGCCGCCTGCACCACCTTGCGCAGCCCGGGATACAGGTAGGCATAGGCATAGCCCTGCCCGAACGCCTGCTGCATGCGCGCACGGAACTGCTCGTTGACCGAGTTGAACTGGGGCAGCCCCAGGGTGGCAACGAAGGCGCCGATCAGGCGCTCGCCGGGCAGGTCAACGCCTTCGGCAAAGGCGCCGCCGAGCACCGCAAAGCCGATGCCCTCGCCGCCTTCCGCAAACGTACCCAGGAACGCCGCCTGCGCGGCTTCGTCCATGCCCCGCGACTGCACCCAATGCGGAATGTCGGGGTGAGACTGGGCGAAGCGGGCCACGGCTTGCTGCAAGTACTCGTGGCTGCTGAAGAACGCCAGGTAGTTGCCGCGCCGTGCGCGGAACTGGCCGGCCATCAGCGCGACGATGGCCGGCAGCGATTGTTCGCGCCGCGCATAGCGGGTGGAGATGCGCGCTGCAATCCGCACCGACAGTTGCTCGGCGCGGAACGGCGATGGCACTTGCACCCGCGCGCAATCGGCCGGCAAACCCAGCGTATCGAGGTAGTAGGCGGCGGGATCGAGGGTCGCGGAGAACAGCGTGACCGAATGCGCGGCGCCAAAGCGCGGGCGCAGGAACGGGGCCGGGATGACATTGCGCAGGCACAGCCGCGCACGGTGGCCGCGGCCGCTGCGCGGCACGCGCTGGATATCGAACAGCGAATGCGCGTCGAGCTGCTCGGCCAGGCGTCCAAAATGCAGCGCATCGAAATAGAAGCGCTGCAGCGCCGGATCCTGCGCGCCTGGGTGCTCGGTCATATGCGTCAATGCCGCCGCACAGCATTCGTCCAGTGCGCGGCGGAAGACGGCGGGCACTTCGGGCAGGACTTCATAGGCGTCGTCGCCCTGGCGCGCCAGCGCGCTCCACTGCCGGGCCAGCCGCGCCAATGGCTTGCGCACGACGGCCGGCGCGCCGCGGCGCACCTCGCGTAGCGATTGGGGGTCGAGTTCGGCGGTGTACATGGCGCGGCCGCGTTCGACCAGGTTGTGGGCCTCGTCCACCAGCACGCTGGCGCGCCAGCCATTGGCCGCGGTCAGCGCATACAGCAACGCGCTGCGGTCGAAGTAGTAGTTGTAGTCGGCCACCACCACGTCGCTCCATCGCACCAGCTCCTGCGACAGGTAGTAAGGGCAGATCCCGTGTGCCAGCGCCAGCGTGCGCACCGCGGCGCGGTCGCGCACCGGCACGCCGCGCGCCGCTTCGCGTGCTGCCGGCAGACGGTCATAGAAGCCGCGCGCCAGCGGGCAGGACTCGCCGTGGCAGGCCAGCTCCGGATGCTCGCAGGCCTTGTCGCGGGCCACCAGCTCCAGCACATGCAGCGGCTGCGCGCCGTGGCCGCGCAGCGCATTGGCGGCGTGCAGCGCCACCCCGCGCCCGGTGGAGCGGGCCGACAGGAAATACACCTTGTCGATGCCCTGCCCCGGCATGGCCTTGAGCACCGGGAACAATGTGCCGACCGACTTGCCGATGCCGGTGGGCGCCTGCGCCAGCAGGTGGCGGCCCGCGCGGTTGGCGTTATAGACCGCCTGCGCCAGTTCGCGCTGGCCCGGGCGGAAACCCTGGTGCGGAAAGGCCAGCTGCGCCAGCGCGCCATCGCGTGCCTGCCGGTGGGCCAGTTCCGCCTGCGCCCAGTGCAGGAACTGCTCGCAGGTCTGCACGAAGAAGGCTTCAAGCGCCTGCGCAGTGAAGTGCTCCGCAACCGGGTGCTCGCGCTGGCTGATGATGTCGAAATAGACCACCGCGATCTCCAGCCCCGGCAGCCCCAGCTTGCGGCATAACAGGCAGCCGTAGACCTTGGCCTGCGCCCAGTGCAGGTGGCGGTGGTTGTCCGGCACCGCGGCATCGCCGCGCACGGTTTTGATTTCTTCGAGCCGGTTGGCGACGGGATCGTAGCCGTCGGCACGGCCGCGCACACGCAAGGGCCCGAAATCGGCGGCAAGCGCCACTTCGGCCTGGTAGGCCTCCCCGCGCCGGCTGGTTACTACCGCATGCCCGGCCACGCCCTCCTGCGCCGATGGCGTCGGCACGAAGCGCAGGTCCAGGTCGCCCGCCTTGGCGGTGAATTCGCACAGCGCGCGCACGGCCACCACGTAGGCCGGTGCGGCTGCCATGGCAGGCGGGGCTGGAATGGGTGGCGGGACGGCGGACACAGGAAACGGGGCGCGGCAGCAACTGTATGAATATACAGTATCACGCAAGAGCCTTATCGCATGACTGCAACTGCGGCATAAGGAAAGAGCAAAACGTTATTTCCATGTGCCCCACCCGCCGCTCTATATTGTCCGGCTTACAAGACAACAACCGCCTGCCGACCCGCCGGCGGACCACGACCGGAGCACAACCTTGACCCGCGGCATCACCCTTGGCGACACCCTCTCCTGGCCCGCGCGCTACCTGCCGCGCAAGACCGCGCTGGTCAGCGGCATCGGTGCCGGGCGACGCGCGTGGACGTATGCGGAGCTCGATGCCGAGGTCAACCGCCACGCGCACGCACTGCAGTCGCTGGGGATCGGCAAGGGCGACGTGGTCGCGGCCTTCCTCTACAACACTCCGGCCTTCGTCTTCACGCTGCTGGCCACGGCGCGCATCGGCGCGGTCTACAACCCGGTCAACTACCGCCTGGCTGCGCAGGAACTGGCCTACATCCTGAACGATGGCGGCGCCAAGGCAGTGCTGTTCGAGCAGGAAGGCGCGGGCGTGGTGGAAAAGGCCGCCGAACTGGCGCCCGGCACCGCGCTGCGCATCTACGCAGACCCCGATGCCGCCCCCGCTTTCGCCACGCATCGGCTCGATACGCTGGCCGCGGCCCAGCCCGCCACGCCGCCCGCGGTGACGGTCCATGAGGACGATCCCTGCATCCTGATGTACACCAGCGGCACCACCGGCCGCCCCAAGGGCGTGGTGCACACCCATCGCAGCAAGCTGCAGCACAACGCGATGATGCACCAGGCCATGACGCTGTCGCGCGAGGACGTGGGCCTGTCGGTGGCGCCGCTGAACCATACCGCCGAGCTGCACACCAGCTTCCTGCCGCGGCTGCAGCTTGGCGCCACGCAGGTGCTGCAGCGCCGCTTCGACGCGGGCGAGGCCTGGCAACTCGTGGAAAGCGAGCGCGTCACGCACTTCTTTGCCGCGCCGACCATGGTGGGCATGCTGCTGAACCATCCGGATGCCGACGCACGCGACGTGTCTTCACTGCGGCTGGTGGAATACGGCGGCGCGTCGATGGCGCCGCACCTGATCCGCGAATGGGACCGCAAGGTCGGCGCCGGGCTGGTGCAGGTGTACGGCACCACGGAAATGGGCCCGTGCATGTCGGTGCTTTACCCGCATGAGCAGCTGAGCCACGCCGGCTCGGCAGGCCTGCCCGCGCTCGGCCATGAGCTGGTGGTGGCCAGGCTGCGCGACGACGGCGAGCCGACCGACCCCATGCAGCCGTGCGTGCCCGGTGAAGTCGGCGAAGTGCTGGTGCGTGGCCCCTGCATGATGCAGGGCTACCTGAACCGCCCGGATGCCAATGCGCGCGCGCTCGCGCACGGCTGGTACCACACCGGCGACCTCGGCAGCCTGGATGCGGACGGCTACCTGTGGATCCGCGATCGCATCGACTACATGATCAATTCCGGCGCGGAGAACGTCTATCCGCGCGAGGTGGAAGACGCGCTGATCGAGCACCCGGCCGTGCTGGAGGTAGCCGTGCTGGGCGAACCCGATCCGACCTGGGGCCAGGTCGTCGGCGCCTATGTGGTGACGCACGGCGACGGACCGGTCAGCGCGGCGCAGCTCGACGCCTTCCTGTTGCAGGGTGACCGGCTGGCAGCCTACAAGCGCCCGCGCCGCTATCACTTCGTGGACGCATTGCCCAAGACCACCAGCGGCAAGATCCAGAAGCACATGCTGCGCGCGGGCGCCACGGCCTGAGCCTCAGACCAGGCGCGCGTCGTACTGCCAGCGGCGGACCTTGACGTAGGCCAGCCGCGCGGCGTCGGGGTGCGCCGGGTTGACCAGCACGTTGTGCTCTTCAGGGATGACGATGGAAGGCACCAGCAGCAAGGCGCTGGTGCCCCCGGCGGTCCAGGCTTCGCCGGTGTCGAGGCTGGTCTTTCCGGCGGGAATGGCATCCCACCCTACGGGGGCGGTGTCGACGCTCAGTTCCTGCGCAGCCGCCCATAGCTCGTCGGGGATGTCGATCCGGACCAGGTAGCGGTTCAGCGGCAGCCCGCCTGAACCCAGGTGGACCAGCGTTTCCAGGCAAGCCAGCGCGATGCTGGACGCCGCATAAATCAAGGGCGTGCCCTGCCGGTTCCAGCGCCCGCCGGTGGCCTTGGCGCCGGCGCCGCTGGCGTCGTCGGCGGTGTAGTCTGGGGTGTCGGTCGCGATCCGCCAGGCTGGCCTCACGCGTACGCCCCGCTCTGCATCCTGGCCACCAGGTCGGAAACGATACGCTGGCCGGCGAGCGTATCCATCAGCTCAGCGGGGCGGCGCCCGCCCAGCGCCGGCGAAGGCTGCTCCAGCCACTGCGCCACCCACTGCGCCGCGCTGAAACCGCGCGGATCGCCTGAGCTTTCCACCAGCGCCTGGACCTGCCCGACCAGCCGCGCCATGCCCAGCACACGCTCGCTCTGCTCGCTCGACAGGTTCTGGTGCGCCCGTGCCTTGCGGTCCACGGTGGCGCGGGGCAAGTCCAGTGTCTTGATCAGCTGCTCCTTGGTGGTGCCCATGGATTCGGCCAGGCGGTTCAGGTCTGAAGCCGGCACACCTTCACGAATCGCGCGGATGATCGACATGGCGCCTTGCGTCGACAGGCTGGCCTCATAGACGGCGACGTAGTTGTTGACGCCCAGCTCGGGCGGAGCCGGGCGTTCATGAGCCAGCGGATAGCGGCCTTTGGGAGTGAGCGTGAGCGGCATGGCAGACCTCATCAAATGAGCATTTAGTATAGCTCAATTGGGAAAAGTCACCTGCTTCACTATAAGGCCCGCGTGCGCCGCCGACTGCCCTTGCCGGTGGCCAGCGCAGCGCGGGCCGGCCGTGTGCGGCGGACTGCCGGACTGGCGGGGCCGGCGGCCGTGGTTGCGGCACCGGCCTGGTCGCGATACTCGGCCAGCAGGCTCTCCCGCTGCCGCACCCGTTCTTCCAGAACGGCGAGCGTCTGGCCAAGACGGGTCATCTCGCTGCCCTGCCGCGACGCGGCCTCGGCGGCACGCGTCAGCCGCTCAACGGCCGCCTTGCGCTCGGCTTCCAGCAGCTTCTGGGTCTCCTTGGCCGTCACACGCGCCGCGTCCAGCTCCAGCACCATGCGCCGTTCATTGGCGGCGGCGCGCTGGGTCACGGTTTCCCGCTCCTGGTCCCACGCCGCCCGCTGCGCGGCGAAATCCTGCTGCATCGCGTTGTGTGCCAACAGCGCCGCGGCCGACTCTGCGCGCATTGTCTCTCCCTGTTGCTGCAGGGCGACGGCTGCGGCTTCAGCGCGCGCGGCGCGCTCCGTGGCGACGTCGCGGGCCCGTGTCAGTTCCGCCATTGCCGTCTCGGCCCCTTCCAGTCGGGCCTGCATGACCTGGCGTTCCTGCGCCAGGACTTCGCGCTCCTGCTCCAGAGCCGCCCGGGCCTCGGCCAGCGCCGCCTCACGCTGCACCAGCGCGGCCTCGGCCGAGGCCTTGGCTACCTGCAGCGCCGCTTCCCACAGGTAGCGCGCTGCCTCCGTGACTGGTTCCGGGCATCCGGGTGCGGGCGCAAAGGCCTGTGGATCCTGGATACGTCCACCCAGTGCCGCGAACCAGGCATCCAGGTGCGGGCTGACCGTATTGGGAGAGCCCCGCCCCAGGTGCAGGCGGATGCGTTCGATGGTGGGCCGCTGGCCGGCCTTGAGCAGGCTGTCGGCGGCCTGCCAGACGTCGTCCCGGGTAATGCCACGGCTGCGAAAGGTTTCCATGATGGGATCCGGCAAAAAGTCTGTGAGAGGACAAATAAGGTTCGATAATGGAGACTTATCGGCTGTTATCTGTCCTATTCATATGATACATTACAGCATACATCATATTTAATATGATAAAAATCCGAGAAGCCCACGAAGCCTACTTTCCACCGATTGCATCCGATGTCGAACTACCGGCGCCGCTTCGCCCGTCCGAACTGGATCCCCTTGCCGAGCAAGCGGCCAATGCCTTGCGCCGCGAAGGCGAATCCCAAAACACGGTGGCAAGCTACCGGTCCGCACTGCGCTACTGGTCTGCCTGGTATGCCCTGCGCTACCGGCAACCTGTGCAGCTCCCGCTCGCGCCTGCCGTCGTCATCCAGTTCATCGTCGACCACGCCACGCGACAGACGCCGCAAGGTCCTGTCTGCGAGATGCCCGCGGCCATCGACCAGGCGCTGGTCGCTGACGGATACAAGGCACGACCCGGCCCGCCCGCGCTGTCCACGCTGACGCACCGGCTGGCGGTACTGGCCAAGGCCCATCGCCTGCAGGCCTTGCCCAACCCTTGCGCCGAAGCTGCGGTGCGCGAACTGATGGCCGGCATCCGGCGCGCCTATGCGCGCCGCGGACAGCGCCAGGCGCGCAAGGCGGCGCTGACCCGCGATCCGCTGCTGCGCCTGCTCGATACCTGTGATGACTCGCTGCGCGGCCTGCGCGACCGCGCGCTGCTGCTGTTTGCATGGGCCAGTGGCGGGCGCCGCCGCTCTGAAGTCGCGCGCGCGACCCTCGGCCACCTCACCCGGCTTGGCCCCGGTGATTTCGTCTATGCACTGGGCTGGTCCAAGACCAACCAGTCAGGCAACGAGCGCGCCGATACCGCCAAGCCCGTCACCGGTGCCGCCGGCCAGGCGCTGGAGGCATGGCTTGCTGCCGCCGGCATCAACAGCGGGCCGCTGTTTCGCCGCATCCGCCGCGGCGGGCATGTGGGAGAAGGTTTGTCCGATGCGGCGGTCAGCCGCATCGTCAAGACGCGCTGCGCATTGGCGGGACTGGAGGGCGACTACTCAGCGCATTCACTGCGCTCGGGCTTCGTTACCGAGGCTGCTGCGCAACAGGTGCCGCTGGCCGAGACCATGGCCATGACCGGCCACGCAAGCGTGTCGACGGTTGTACGTTACTTCCGCGCCGCGGACGCGCGGCGCTCGCGTGCTGCCGACCTGCTGGCGCAAGCGTCGCAATCCGCCGAAGGCGACTGAGGGCGGCTTGCAACTGGCGCCAATCATGCCGCGCAGCCGGCGCAAATACGGGTATTTCGCTAGCTGGCAGCGCTGGCTCGGGCTGCGGGGCGTGCCTATACTGGCAGCGCGCCGCACAGTGCCAGGCATGGCCGGCCGCGCCCGGAGAATCCAGCAGGCAATCGCCACTGGCACGAAGTGCAGCGGCGACCCATGGGATGCAATTGCGCACCGCCTGCCTGGACCGGAACAAGTAGAAACGCGGAGATGGGGATGCCCAACGAACAATTCCTCGCCACCCAGGAAACCCGGCGCTCGGGGCTGAAAGCCCTGCGGGCTGCCTTGCTGCAGGTTCACAAGGAAGTCATCGGCTATGACAGAATCCAGTATGAGCGCCTGAACGGCCCGATTCCTGCAGGCCTGTTTGTGCAACTGGTGACTGAAGACAACTACTTCCGCTGGCTTGACCCGCTGTCGCGCCTGATCATCGAGATCGACGAAGAGCTGGAGGCCAAGGAACACCACGACGAAACCTGCCGTGCAGTCGGACGCGCAGCGGAAAG
This sequence comes from Cupriavidus sp. FW305-3-2-15-C-LB2, assembly GCF_058787575.1. NCBI lineage: Bacteria > Pseudomonadati > Pseudomonadota > Betaproteobacteria > Burkholderiales > Burkholderiaceae > Cupriavidus > Cupriavidus sp. FW305-3-2-15-C-LB2. The sequence goes on along the minus strand of NZ_JBYSZW010000012.1, from coordinate 131,915 downwards.
ACTGTTCAGCGACGGTTCTGACCCGGCCTTTCGCAAGCGTTACCAGGAAGCCCTGCAGGACGAGTCCGGCGTCATCGTGGCGCACGGACGGCTGATGTCGGTGATCGGGCAGCTGCGCCAGTTGCCATAGCACGCCGGATCGCGCGGGGCGCGTTGCGCGCGCCGCGGCATAGCCTGTCCGCCTACTTCGCCGGTTTCGGTTCCGGCGTGGGTTTGCGCGGCGCATGGGTATCGACTGCCACCGGGTCGCTCGCCGGGAATGTCTCTTTCAGCCCCTCGTCCAGTTCGCGCTCGATCAGTTCATCCTTGCGCTGTTGTTCACGGGAGGCTGGCGTCTGGTGCTTCTGCGTTGCGGGCTTGGTCATGGCGATGGGGCTCCGTTGGCATCCATGAGCCGATGGTAATCCCGTGCAGGCCGCATTGCCATCACGGCGACGCAGGCTCATCGCCCCCTGCCGCCGCGCCCGCCCCCATGCCAGCCACCGTGCCCACGGCCACCACCGCCATGCCAGTGATGCCCGCCATGCCTGCCGTAGCTGCCGCCGTGGATATAGGTAAAGCTGCCGTAGAAACCACCGTAGCCCGGCCAAGGACGGTAGTACGGGTAGTACGCCGGCGCCGGGTAACCGTCATAGTAGGCAGAGGAAACCGGATAAGCCGGATAAGCAGGGTAGTAAGAGTCGCCAGCATAGGGATAGGCGACGCAGCCAGCCAGCACTGCCACGCAGAGGGCCGCTCCCAATCCATATCGCATGATCCGCTCCTCACCGCGGCGCCGGCGTTCGGCTGCCTGACAGCAAGTTAGACTGTTCTGCAGGCCGCGCAATTCCTCGAAATGCGGACGCGCCCTGATAGCGCGCGGCAATCGACCTGCATAGATCGAGACAATTCAGGGCGATATTTAAGAAATGTCCGATATTCAGCTGAGAAGCAACGGAATACAGTCCTCTTGCACCCGGCCCGCGGGTGCCCCGACAGAGCCAGGTTGACCCCCTTCCTGGTTCCTTACACTGCCACGATGGTTTCTGGCCATCGTGGCATTTTTTTCGCCGTGATCCTGCTGCAGGCGCTAGAGGCCCTTCTCGACCATGTCGAGCAGGCGCTGCCCGAGGATCTCTGCCTGCTCCTTGGCGCGGCTGCGCAGGGGGCCGTCGATCAGCAGGACGGCCAGGCCATGCACGGCCGACCACGCCAGGTACTCCGCACCCGGCCGGCGCTCGGGCGGCAGCACGCCGGCTTCCACCAGCTTGTCCAGCGCCGCGCCCAGCAGCTGGAACGGATTGAGACCGCTGTTGCCTGCCTTGGCCGGATCGGCATCATCTTCCACTTCATCCGGCACCGAAAACGCGGTGCGGAACAGTCCGGTCTCGGCCAGCGCAAAGCGCAGGTAGCCGGTGCCGACCGCACGCAGGCAGGCACGCGCATGCGCGGCGGCTCCACGGCCCGGGCGCAGCCCGCCGATTTCACCCTCCATAGCAATGGCAAGCGACGACAAGGCCGAGGCCCGCACTGCCTGCAGCAGGTCCTGCCGGCTGGCGAAGTGCCGGTACGCGGCATTGGGCACCACGCCGGCACGGCGTGTGGCCTCGCGCAGCACGATGGCGTCGGGGCCACCCTCGCGTGCCAGGTCGATGCCTGCGTCCAGCAGCGCGCGGCGCAGGTCGCCGTGGCGGTAGGTGGCGCGCGCCGGAGGCGCGGGGACAGCCCGGGTCATGCGGCTCCCCTTGAATATGGATAACGGTTCATGATGTGCATACGCTTATAGTGAACAGTGTACACAATCAGGCCGCAACAAGTCTGTTGCATTGAGAATTGCAGGAACCAGCGGACCGGAACGCGGGCTTCAGAGGATGGGCGCAAACAGCTTGGCGACGTGCATCGCCACGCGCAGCGGCGCCGGCGCATCGAGGAACTCGTTCAGCCCGACGCGCTGGGCCTGGGCGAAGTCGGCTTCGAGCATGGTGGCCACGCTCGCGGCAAAGCCCTTGTCGGCAGTCATCACCATCAGCTCGAAGTTGAGCCGGAACGAGCGGTTGTCCAGGTTGGCAGTGCCGACCGCCGCGGCTTCGTCGTCGATCAGGATGACCTTCTGGTGCAGGAAGCCGGGCTGGTAGCGATACAGCTTGATGCCCGCGGACACGGCCTGGTACGCATAGATAGTGGAGGCGGCATAGACCACCAGGTGATCGGGCCGCGCCGGAATCAGGATGCGCACATCCACGCCGCGCAGCACGGCCAGCCGCAGCACCGCAAACACCGCCTCGTCGGGCACGAAATACGGCGACGTGATCCACAGCCGGTGGCGCGCCGCCTGGATGGCCTCGACAAAGAACAGCGAACAGGTCTCCTGCGCGTCGGCAGGGCCTGACGGCACCACCTGGCAGGTCATGCGCCCGCCCGCTTCTGGCGGCGGCATCAGCAGGTGCGGCACCTCGCGCGCGGCCCAGAACCAGTCTTCGGCAAAGGCCATCTGCAGGTCCAGCACGGCGCTGCCGCGCAGTGCAATATGGGTGTCGCGCCACGGCGCCAGTGGCGGGCGTTCGCCCAGGTATTCGACGCCGACGTTGTGGCCACCGACAAAGGCCTCGCTGCCATCGACGATCACCAGCTTGCGATGGTTGCGAAAATTGAGCTGGAACCGGTTGACAAAGCCGCGGTGCGTGGAGAATGCCCGCGCATCGACGCCGGCCTCGGCCAGCGTGCGCACGTAGCGGCGCGGCAGCGCGTGGCAGCCGATGCGATCGAACAGGAAGTACACCTTGACGCCGGCCCGCGCGCGCTCGCACAGCAGCGCCTGCAGGCGCTGGCCCAGCGCATCGTCATGCACGATGAAGAACTGCACGATCAGCACCTGGCTGGCCCGCGCGATCGCGGCAAAGATCGCCTCGAAGGTCTGCTCGCCGTTGACCAGCAAGCGCACGTCATTGTTGGCCAGGCACGGCATGCCGGTCAGCCGGGGTAGCGCACGCATGCAGGCCTGCGCCGGCGCATGGACCACGCAGGCGCTGCGCGCCTCGCGCTCGCGCGGGGTCATGCCGTGGCGCAGCTCGCGCAGGTGGTCGTCATTGAAGCGCCGGGCGTCGACGTAGCCGGCGAAGGTGCTGCGCCCGAAGATCAGGTAGGGCACCAGCGTGAAGTACGGCATCATCAGCAGCGACCCCGCCCACGCGATCGCGCCGGGCGCGGTGCGCACCGTCATGACGGCATGCAGGGCAGCCACCACGCCGACGACGTGAAAGCACAGGACGATGATGGCGATGACACTCGGGCTCTGCAGCATCGGTGGGCTTGAGTCCCCGGACCGGAACGCGATGCGCGCTATTTTGGCACACCCTGCCCGAATGTTGACAGCACGGCGCCCATAGTGCCCGCGCGCTGCCTTCTTTTTTGGCACGCCGACAGCATCACGGTGCCAGGCCGCAGTCCGGCCACTGCGCCCTGGCTTGTCCACAGGAGCTGTGGACAACTTTGCATATCGCCATCGGCCCCGCCGACAAACGCTCCGTCACGCCACAACGCGAGCACCTTCAAAAAAACAGCAGAAATTTCAGAAATGTCTGATTGTCCTGTGGACCACACTTTTTGTACGCTTGCTGCTTGCGAACGGTAGTGCTGCGTGCGTGCGCGCCTGGTGCCTGCCTTCGTTCCATCGCTGTCCGGCTCCAGCCCTGCCGCGGTCCGGCCGTCCCTGCCACGGCTCTCGTATTTCGCCATCGATGAATATTGCGCTGCTCATGGGCAAGTCGCCCCAACTCCGGCCGGTGCCGGAACTGCTGGCACGTTCCGGTTATCGTTGCAACGTGTTTGAAACGGGCCGCGACCTGATCCACGGTGTTAGCCAGGTACCGTTCGACATGCTGCTGATCGATGATGAACTGCCAGACCTGCCGGCCATCGACGTTATCCGTGCCGTGCGCTGTGCGCGCTCACGCGATGTGCCCATCATCATGCTTGCGGCCGACAGCAGTGAGGACGGCCTCATCGATGCACTCGACGCCGGCGCTGATGACTACGTGTGCCGCCCGCTCAATGTGCGCGTGCTCATGGCACGCATCACGGCGCTGCGCCGCCGGGTGACCGGCGAGCGCCTGCGCCAGGGCCTGGTAGTGCGCGTCGGCCCCTACCAGCTCAACAGCGTGGGCCGCTTTGCCACGCTGCACGACGAGCGCATCGAAATGACGCCGAAGGAATTCGACCTGGCCATGCTGTTGTTTTCCAATGTCGGCAGGGTCCTGTCCAGCGACCGCATCCAGCAGGCGGTGTGGCGGCATGAACTGGCGCCGCTGTCGCGGGCACTGGCGGGACTGATGTCGCGCCTGCGCAAGACCCTGCGCATCGGCATCGCCAACGGCATCGTCATCACTGTCGTCTACGCGCACGGCTACCGGCTCGACGTACTGGAAGGGGGCGCAGCGCCCAGGCTGCCCGCGGCGGACCGCCGGCTCACCAGACGCAGGCAGCCGGACCGCTAGACCGACAGCGTCGCGGCCAGCGACAGGAAATCCAGCACGGCCATGCCGGTTGCCGAGCGCTTGGCCTCGCGCTTGGCCGCCGCCGCGGCGGCGCCGATATGCTGGCTGCCCAGCCGCTGCAGGCCCGCCACGCCCTCGCCGCTCACGCACACCACGCCAACCGCCATCGACACTGGCGCAAAGAAGACCGGCCGCCCGTGGCGGTCTTCGCCATGCATGCCGCCGGCGTTGCGATCGGCGGGCGAATACATGGCGCGCGCCGCGTCGTTGAAGCGCCGGATCGCAGCTTGCAGGCGCGCGGCCCAGTCGCTGCTCTGGTACAGCACCAGGAAGTCGTCGCCGCCCACATGGCCGAGAAAATCGCGTGCGGGATCACAGGCCTCGGCCAGGATGGCGGCCGCGCCCTTGAGCATTTCATCGCCCTTCCAGTAGCCATATTTGTCGTTGAAGGGCTTGAAGTGGTTCAGGTCGACATAGCAGGCGCGGAACTCGCTGGCGGCGTCGATCAGGCGCTCGATATGCTGGTTCAGCGGGATATTGCCGGGCAGGAAGGTCAGCGGATTGGCGTAGCGCGCCGCCTCCATGCGCACTTCGGTGATGGCCCGGATCAGATCAGCGCCGGTGCCCAGGCCGATATAGCGGCCCTGTTCGGTAATCACGAAACCATCGGCAAGCGAGCGCGTGTTCTCGCCGGACAGGATCTGCGCCATCTCCTCCAGGCTGGCGCGATGGTCAAAGCAGGCCGGCTCGCGGTTGGCCATGGCGATGCAGGCCTTCTTGCCATACAGTTCGCGATGGAATGGCGCCGCGTAGCGGTCGATGAAAGCCTGGCGGCTGATGATCGCCAGCGGCCGGCCTTCGTCATTGACGACGGCCACGGCCTGCAGGTCGGGCTGGTCCTGGAAGACGCGCAGCACCGCATCGTTGCTGGTGGCAGGCGACACCGTCGGCGCAGGCCGCAGCAGGCGCCCGGCGGTGATGCCCGACCAGCCTGAGCGCACCATTTGCGGAAACACGGCGATATGCCGCGAAGCCAACGCCTGGTGCACGTGCTGCGGCGCCTGCGCGGCCGGCCGCAACAAGGGCCGGCCCACGTAGTAGCCCTGGGCGCCGGCCACGCCCAGGTCGCGGATCACGGCGAGCTCGTCTTCGTCCTCGACGCCTTCGGCGATCACGCGCCCGCCAAAGGCGCTCATCACGCGCAGCAGCGCGCGCAGGATCTCCAGCCGCCGCGAACAGGACGCAATGCCCCGCACCAGCGATTTGTCGATCTTGACGAACTGCGGCGACAGGTGCGCAAGCAGGTCGAGGTTGGCATGCCCGGTGCCGAAATCATCCAGCGCGTACTGCATGCCAAGCTCGCGCAGCACCGCCATCGCCTGGGCAAAGCTGGCAGCATCGCCGATCGGGGTCTGTTCGGTGATTTCGATCACCAGGCGCGACGGCGCAATACCGGCCTCCAGCAGCGCCGCCATCAGCCGCCCGCGCTCGGCCAGCAGGTGCCGCAACGTCATGGGGCTGAAATTGAGGAACAGCTTGCCGGGCAGGTCCAGGCTGCGCCAGGCGGCCAGCGCGGTGCGCGCCGCGTGGATCTCCAGCGCCATGGTCGCGGCAACGCCCTGCGCCAGCCGGAACAACGCGTCCGGGCTCGCCCAGGGCGAGCCCGCCGGCCCCCGGATCAGCGCCTCGTAGCCGAGGATCTCGGCATTGTCCGCCTGCACGATCGGCTGGAATACCGCATGCAGCGGCGGCAGCCGCGCATGCGCAAGTGCTGCGGCGATGGGGGTACCAGATGCGACAGGTGCGCGGTCGAGCAAAGGCGTGGCGGCAGGCAGGCCTGTCATGGCGGGAAATCCGGGGATGGGGCAAGAGGGCGAGCGACATTGCATGACATGGATATGACAGCGTGATGACAAAAATCCTCATTCCATGTCACGCCGGCGTCACGTTGATGATCGACCATCCGTGCGCCGCCTGCGACCGTCCCGGACAGAGGACAGCGCGCGCGGCAATTCGGGTCAAGCCCGGGCCGTGCATCGTTCAGGAGCCAGCACGCCCGTTTGGAGTCTTCTCCGTGGTGCAAGTCATCAAGACACACCTGCCCGGCCGCAGCCGGGCAGCTGCCCCCGCGCGGCTGTTCGCGCGGCTTTCCGCACGACTGGGCCGCCTGCCGCTGGTGGCACGCCTGTGCGCTGCCTTTGCCCTGGTGTACCTGTTCGGTGCCGCGGTCGGGTTGACCGGGATCGCCAACCTGGTCTCGATCAAGGCGCGCACCGACACCCTGTACCAGCACGACATGCACGGTGCCATCTCGGCCGAGCGCGCGCAGTCGGCACTGGCCACCCTCGGCCGTGCCCAGCTGGCGTTGACCATGGCCACCAGCAGCACCGAGCGCGACGATGCCGCCGCCGACGTCGCGCTCGGCCTGTCGCAGCTCGATGCTGCGCTGGCCGGCGTACGCCAGGCCGCCGCAGCACAGGCCGCGCCGCTGCTGCGCGAACGCCAGCGCACCGGCGAGCTGGTGCAGGCCTACGTGGCGCTGCTGCGCAAGCAGCCGCTGGACTCGCTGCAATTCGACAGCGCGGTCTCGGTCGACGGCCACTTCGTTACTGAACAGCTGCAATCCCTCAGCCGGCAGGTGGAAGCCGTGCGCCAGCAGCAGGAACAAAAGGCCGCCGCCACTGTGGCCAGCGTGGCGGCCAGCCAGCTGCGCGCGCAGGCATGGATGGCCGCCCTGCTCGGCGCCAGCCTGCTGGCGGCCGCCGCGCTGGCGTGGATCGCTGCGCGCAGCCTGCGTGCCGAACTTGGCGGCGAGCCGCGCGACGCCGCCGAGATCGCTCGCCGCATAGCCGCCGGCGACCTGACCGCCACCATTGCCCTGCGCCCGTCGGACCACAGCAGCATGCTGCACCACGTGGCCCGCATGCGCGACCAGCTTGCCGGCGTACTGGCCCGTATCCAGGCCAGCGCCCAGGAGATCACCGCGGCCGGCCAGCAGATCGCCGAAGACAACCACGCCTTGTCGGCGCGCACCCAGCGGCAGGCCAGCGCGCTCGATGCCACCACCGGCAGCATGCAGGCACTGGCAGCACGCGTGGCCGACGCGCACGCCCAGGCCACCGAATCGAGCCAGATGGCCAGCCAGGCACGCGCCGCCACCGATGCCGGCGCTGCCGTGGTGCAGCAGATGCGCGGCGCGATGGATACGCTGCACGGCCACTCGCGCCATATCGCCGAGATCGTCGGCGTGATCCAGGGGATCGCCTTCCAGACCAATATACTGGCGCTGAATGCCGCGGTGGAAGCGGCCCGCGCCGGCCCCGCCGGCCGCGGCTTCGCGGTGGTCGCGCAAGAAGTGCGCGCGCTGGCCCAGCGCAGCGCCGATGCGGCGCGCGAGATCGGCGGCATCGTCAGCACCGCTACACACGAGATCGAGCAAGGCGCGCGCCTGAGCGCCAGCGTGGTGGCGGCGATGGACCGCATCGCGGCTACCGTCGGGCACAGCCATGCGCTGGCCGAGGCCTTGCGCACGCTTGCCGACGAGCAGGCTGGTAGCGTGCAGGCCGCCGGACAATCCGTATCGCAGCTGCGCCAGACCGCCCAGCAGAACGCGGCGCTGGTCGATGAGCTGGCCAGCCAGGCAGCCCGGCTGGACCAGCACGCAGCGGCACTGGCCGACGATGTGGCCCGCTTCCGCTTCTAGTGCGTGTCATCTTTGTAACGGGCAGATGTGTCTGGGCGAAACATTTGTCATGGCGACGTAACCGGCATTTACGTCTACCCCGATAAAGTTACAGATCTGTTTCAACTGAACCCGCGCCGGTTACGTGTCAGCCTGCCCGTGGCGAGTAATCTTGGTTCACACCAACTGAACTGTCACCCGCACAGGAAACCATGGCTGAACGACTCATCATGCTGGACGTACCCGGCGTCCTGTATTCCGACCGCTCCCGCACCCGCCTCGGCGGCATTCCGGATTCGGGCACGCTGCGCGACGTCCGGTTCTTTGATCCTGTCGCGCTGGGGTTCGTACGCAGGTTGTTCGGCGTGGCCGGCGCCCGCGTGGTGGTGTCCGACGCCTGGCGCCGCGGCACGCCCGCGGCAATCCTGCAGCAGCTGGACCTGCAGGTCGAAGCCATGACCCCGCCGGCCGCAGGCGGCCATGGTGCGGAGATCGAAGCTTATTTCGCCCAGGGCGCCAAGCCGGTTCACTACGTGATCATTTCCTGCGCCGCCCCGGAGTCGATGCCCGAGGCCTTGCGCGAGCATCTCGTCACCGTTGACCCGGCTGCCGGGCTGACCCTGGAGAACTTCCAGCAGGCGCTCGGCATCCTGGGCGTGGCCTGCCCGTCCACGGTGATGCCTGCACCGAAACTGGATGCCGGCCTGAAGGCCAAGCTGGCCCAGCTGCAGCAGCTCGCCCGGGAAAATCCGGCCCGCTTTGGCGGCGCACTGGCACCGGCACGCGAGCGCACGCCCGTCCCCGCCTGATCCGCACCAGCAGCACATCCCGACGGGGCGCCATAAAGCGCCCCGTTTGCATTGGTGCGCCCGCCACGCGCCCCCGATCCCGTATCATGCTCGGTTTCACCGGAACACAGTCAGGACGCCGCCATGCCTCACCTCGTCATCGAACTCACCGAAAACACCCGCCTGAACTGCTCGCAGGAAGAGTTGCTGGATGAAGCCAATGCCGCCCTGCTGGCCTCCGGACAGTTCCAGGAGGCGGACATCAAGTCGCGCTGCGTCACGCTGTCGACTTACCGCCAGGGCGTGGACGCGGTCGAGCGGGCCTTTGTCCACGCGCGCCTGTCGATCCTGGACGGCCGCGACACCGCCGTGCGCCAGGCGCTGGCGCAGGCCGTCTGCGACGTGATCGCCGAAGCCGTGCGCGCCGGCTCCGGCACCGGCCAGGACGTGCAGGTGTCGGTAGAGGTCTGCGAGATGGCGCGGGCAACCTATGCCAAGCAGGTGGTGGCCTGAGTTTGCGGACCGGATGGTGGCCGCCAAATAAAAAACCCGCAGCCATTGCGGCCGCGGGCGGAAGCTTCAGGAAGACTCCGGAAGCTCTGTCATGGGGAGCGCCCCCGCACCCATGACCTGACCGATTCTAGGGGGGCGCCCGTCCTGTCCATTTGACGCAGGTTAAACTTGCTCCAGTCGGATCCGGTTGCGGCCAGCCTGGCATGAATCACCGGGCGGCCGGCATCAACCCGGGTCGGTCACCTCCTGCGGGGCAACGGCAGTGCGCACAGGCGCCAGCCCGTCCCTACCCTCCGTGCCGTGCGCGTCGTCGGCAAGCACTGACCGCACAATCTCGGCAAACGCCGCGTCCGCTTCCGGCATCGGCAGCAGCATCCAGACGTGGAACATTCCCTCGCCCTCGTGATACCGAAGCGGCAGGCCCTGCTCGTCGGCCATCTGGCGGAACTTCCTGCAGTCGGGCAGCAGGATGTCATGGGTGCCGATAAACAACGTGGTGGGCGGCAACCCGCGCAACACGCCGTGCATGGGACTGACCTGCGGCAGGGTGACCGGATCCGCGCCGGCATAGACGCGCCCGCATTCAATGCCCCCGGGGCGTGACAGCATCGGGTCGAACGGCTCCAGGGCATCGATGCCGGGATTGTCGCCGGTGGCATCCAGGAACGGCGACAGCAACACCAGCCGCCGCGGCAGCGGCTGGCCGCTGTCGCGCAGCACCTGTGCCAGCGCCAGTGCCATGCCGCCGCCAGCGGAATCGCCCATGACGGTCAGGTCTGCGCCCGGATGGCGCTGCTGCAGCACCTGCCACAGCGGCACCATGGCCGCGAACACGTCGCGGTGGGTATGTTCAGGCGCCAGCGGATAGACCGGCACCGTCACCGCGCAGCCAAGCGCGTCCACCAGCTTGCCGATGAAATCCCAGTGCTGGCTGACGATGTCGAAGACATAGCCGCCGCCGTGCAGGTAAAGGATATGGCGGGATTTACCGTGCGCAGGCCCGCCCCTGGGCCGCACGGTGTAGACCTCCATTCCGGCGATCCGCTCCTCGCTGACCGCATGCCGCGCACGCAGGCGCCGGGACGGATAGGCGCGTCCGACGATACGGCGCCGCCGGATTTCATCATGGAGCGCCTGGGCGCTGGCAAACCGCCGCTTGCGGCGGACCAGGCGCAAGGCAAGCCGCCACAGCTGGCTTTGCAGACTTGGCATCGTGTCTCCTCCCGCGCCGGTCTGTCGCCGGCGGCTGAAAATGCAGGAACGCGCGGCACGTATTTCGCTCGCGCATAAAAAAAGGAGCCGGCAAGCGGCTCCTTTTTTGTCAGAACAACGTGGCGCAGATCAGGCTGCGGCGTCCTTCAGCTTCTTCAGCGGACGGACCTTGACCTTGACGCTGGCCGGCTTGGCCGGGAACCAACGCTCTTCACCGGTGAACGGGTCCTTGCCGAAACGCTTCTTCTTGGCCGGCACTTGCTGCGCCGTGACCTTCAGCAGGCCGGGCAGCGTGAACTCGCCAGCGCCCTTCTTGTTCAGCGCGCCGATGATGGTGGTTTCCAGGTGGGCCAGCACCGTCTTCACGGCCTTGGCTTCCAGTTGGGTCTGGGCTACCAGGTGAGCGACCAGGCTCGACTTGTTGAAGGTGTCCTTCAGCGGGCGCGCAACGGGCGCAGCGGCGGGAGCAGCCTTCTTGGCCGGCGTGGCCTTCTTGGCGGCAGCCTTCACGGGTGCCTTGGTTGCCGCGGCCTTCTTGGCAGCGGGCTTGGTTGCAGTCTTCGCGGTCGGTTTCGCTTTGGTCGCCATATCGATATTCGTAAGTTGAACAGATGGGTGTCGGCAGGTGTTTCGCATTGCTTCTCAGCGTTGCGCAATCGTCTTCTCGACGCCCACTGAATCATAGCGGAAAGTACCGTAAGTCAAGGGGTTTTCGTGCATTCGAAACGTAAAACCCCGTGAAAACCCCGGGTTTTGTCGCGGCTTTGCCTCAGTGGAAACGCGAATACGGCCTACGTACCCCCGTTTTGGCGTTCGAGGCAGGCTCTTCGGTGCCTGTGCGCGCAGCGATGCGCGTGCTGCGGCGCTACCGTTTGCTGCCTGGTCACGAGGGTTTCGTTCAGCCCGCATTCAGGCAATCTGAGGCAAACTCCGGGCCATGAAGTTCAACTTCCCGGCCCTCCTGCGCCCCGGCGTGCTGGTCGCTGCGGCGCTGCTGGCGCTGGCGGCGATGCCGGCCGCGCACGCCGACAAAGACGCCGACCGAGCCCGCGCGGCCGTGCAGTCCGGCGAAATCCTGCCGCTGTCGCGCATCCTGGAAACGGTATCGCGCCAGTACGAGGGCGACGTCATCGGCGTTGAGCTGGACCGCGACGACGGCATCTGGCAATACGAGGTCAAGCTGCTGTTGCCGGGCGGTTCGGTGGCCAAGCTCGAGTACGATGCACGCACGGCCGCCCTGCTCAAGGCGAAGGGGCGTGGGCTGGAAAACGCCCGCCGCAAACCCTGACCGACAGGAAACCCCGATGCGCATCTTGCTGGTCGAAGACGAAGCCGCCCTCGCCGCCCAGGTCCGTGCCAGCCTGGCCGAGGCCGGCTATGCCGTCGACGTGGCCGCGGACGGCCTGGATGCCTGCCACGTGGGTGAGCAGGAGCCCTACGACGCCGTCATCCTGGACCTGGGCCTGCCGCGGCTGGACGGCCTTTCGGTGCTGCGCCGCTGGCGCGCCGCGCAGGTCAGCGTGCCGGTGCTGATCCTGACCGCGCGCGACAGCTGGACCGAGAAGGTCGAAGGCATCGATGCCGGCGCCGACGACTACCTGGCCAAGCCATTCCGCATGGAAGAGCTGCTCGCGCGCATCCGCGCGCTGATCCGGCGCGCGCACGGCATGCCGGCGCCGGAGCTGCAATGCGGCCCGGTGCGGATGAATCCGCGCGCAGGCAAGGTCACCGTCGACGGCACGCCGGTGGCACTGACCTCGCATGAATTCCGCGTGCTGGACTACCTGATGCACCATCCCGGCGCCATCGTCAGCAAGACCGCGCTGACCGAGCATATCTATGCCCAGGACTTCGACCGCGACAGCAACACCATCGAGGTCTTCGTCGGGCGGCTGCGCCGCAAGCTTGGCGTGGATGTCATCGAGACCGTGCGCGGCCAGGGCTACCGCATGCGGCCGCCGTCGCCACCGCAGCCCTAGATGCCGGCCCGCCTGCGCCGATCCCTTGCGCTGCGCCTGCTGGCAGTGGCGGCGGTCTGGCTGGCAGCGGCGCTGGGCGCCAGCGGCTGGCTGCTGTCGACGCTGTTCGAGCGCCACGTCAACAACACCTATGTGCGCCAGCTCGACCACCAGTTGGCGGGCCTGGCCGCGGCGCTGGACTGGAGCGCCGACGGCAAGCTGGTCCTCACCCGTACCCCCGCCGATCCCCGCTACGAGCTGCCCTACTCCGGCACCTACTGGCAGGCGCGCGCGCCGGGCGCGCTGCTGCGCTCGCGCTCGCTGTGGGATACGGAAATGCCGGTGACGGTGGAGCGCCGCCTTGCCGGCGCCCAGGCCGACGTGCGCCCGGGCCCCGGCAACCAGTCGTTGCTGGTGGTGTCGCGGCAACTGGTGCTGCCGTCCGCGGATACCCCGGTAGAGATCTCGGTGGCACTGGACCGGACCGAGCTGCGTGCCGCGCGCCGCAGCTTCAACCGGACGCTGGCGTGGTCGCTGACGGCGCTGGGACTGGGGCTGATGCTGGCGGTTGCGGCGCAGGTGAAGTTTGGGCTGGCGCCGCTGGCGCGGCTGCGGCGCGCGCTGGGCACGATGCAGGCGCGGCGCGAGGCACGCCTGGGCGGCAACTGGCCCACCGAAGTCGAACCCCTGGTGGCCGAGATCAATGCCCTGCTGGCACGCAACACTCAGGCGCTGGAACGCTCGCGCCGGCAGGCGGCGGACCTGGCGCACGCGGTCAAGACGCCACTGGCAGTGCTCGCCAACGAGGCCGCGGCGCTGCCGGGGGCGCCGGCGCAAGCCGTGGCGGCGCAGGTCGAAGCGATGCGCCGGCAGGTCGACCGCCATCTGGCACGCGCCCGCGCCGCGGGCGCCGCGGCGGCGCGCGGCCAGCGTATCGATGCCGGCGCGCCGGTGCGGGAGCTGACCCGAGCACTGGCGCGGCTGCACGCTGAGCGCGCGCTGACGCTGACGGTTGAAGGCGCCGGGCACTTTGCCGGCGACCGGCAAGACCTGGTCGAAATACTCGGCAACCTGCTCGACAATGCCTGCCAGTGGGCGCGCACGCGCGTGCGCGTCACGCTGCAGGAAGCGGATGGCGAGCTCGAAATACTGGTCGAGGACGACGGCCCGGGCATGCCGCCGGAGGCGCAGGCACTCGCCACCGCCCGCTTTGGCCGGCTCGACGAGGCCGCTGCCGGCAGCGGGCTGGGCCTGGCGATCGTGACGGAAATCGCCGCGATGTACGACGGCAGCCTGGCGCTGGCATCGAGCCCGCTGGGCGGGCTGGCGGCGCGGCTGCGGCTGCCGGCGGGGCTGCCCTGATCAGTGCGCGCGGGCGGCCATGGCCTCGCGCGTGCCGCGTGCCAGCCCCAGCGCAAAGGCGGTTTCCGCCACCAGGAACAGCGGACCGATCAGCAGGCCGACCAGGTCGTCGACGAAGGCCGGCTTGCGCCCCTCGTAATAGTGGCCGATGAACTGGATCACCCATCCCACCACGAACAGGCCAAGGCCGATGGCAAGCCACCAGGCGGTGGGCATCGCCGCAATGTGGGCGCCGGCATAGAGGAAGAACGCCAGGATGACCGCCATCGCCACCCCGAACACCAGCGACAGGCGCAGGTAGAACAGGCACGACAGGATGTACAGCAGCATCGCCGGCGTCAGGTAGGCAGAGCCGTCGCCCAGCGGCAGCGCCGGGCGCGCCAGCAGCGTCGTCACTGCCAGCACGATCATCGGAATGCCAATGAAGTGCGTAAAGACGTTGCGCGGGTCGCGATGGTAGGCGGCGTAGTTGGCCAGGTGTTCGATCAGGGTTTTCACGGGGGTATCTCCTTGTATGCGCAGGCGTGCGCGTGCCGCGCCGCAAGGGCGGCCGGACGCTGCCGCCTGCTGCTGCGCGGCGGGCGGGATGTGGATTTATAGTAGTGGGCGCGCACAGTCTGGTCTGTCAGGTTTTTGACAGTCCGGACCGTCGCAGCGTGCCCTTGTGTGTCCCTGCTGACACCCGGCACAACCCCATATGAAAGGAGACCGGCATGGGACTGGCGAGCCCGCCGCAACGCCCTCAACCGCAATTCGCCGGCAAACTGCCCGGCACGGTGCCGCCGCGCGACGATGCGCTTGCTGCCGTACGTGCCGGCGCCTGGTTCAGCCAGTTGCCGCCCGCACTGCGCCAGGCACTGCTCGATGATGGCAGCCTGCGCCGGCTGGTGGCCGGCGAGACGCTCTTTGCCCGCGGCGACCGTTTCGACGGCCTGTATTGTGTCGCCAGCGGCACCATGCAGATCCACGCCAGCGGCGAATCGGGCAAGGCGGCGTTGCTCGGGCTGCTGGAACCCGGCACCTGGTTCGGCGAGATCTGCCTGTTCGACGGCCTGCCGCGCACCCACGACGCGCGCGCGGTCAGCGCCACGACACTGTGGCATGTGACGCGCTCCAGCCTGGAGCAGCGCCTGGCGCAGCAGCCGGCATGGTGGCAGGCCTTCGGGCAATTGCTGGCAGCCAAGACGCGCCAGGCCTTCAACTATGTCGAGGAAGCGCAGTTGCTGCCGCCGGCGGCCCGCATTGCCCGGCGCCTGGCCGCGATCGCGCATGGCTACGGCAACCTGCCGCAGGTCCAGGCCACGCAGCGCGTGCGCATCCCGCAGGAGCAGCTGGCGCAGATGCTGGGCCTGTCGCGCCAGACCGTGAACCACGCGCTGCGCGAACTGGAAGCGCGCGGGCTGCTGCGGCTGGAGTATGGCGGCATCGAACTGCTTGACCTGCCGGCGCTGGAAGCGCTCAACTGAACGCATCGCACCGGAGCCCCGCACACCATGATGACCCTGGACGCACCCCAACAGGATGCCTGGCTCGCGCGCCTCGGCATCGCCGCCCCGCCCTCGCCCACGCTGGAAGCGCTGGATATCGTACTGGCCGCGCACCTGGCCAGCATTCCGTTCGAAAACGTCGATCCGCTGCTGCGACGGCCAGTACGGATCGAGCTGGATGCGGTCTTCGACAAGCTCGTCGCGCGCCGTCGTGGCGGCTACTGCTTTGAACTCAATACCCTGCTTGCGGCCGGGCTGAGCGCGCTCGGCTACGTTGTGACGCCGCTGGCCGCGCGCGTGCGCTGGGGCGTTCCCGACGACGTGCCGACCGCGACCTCGCACATGCTGCTGCGGGTGGAGGTGGCGCATCGCAGCTACCTCGCCGATGTCGGCTTCGGCGGCCCCACGCCATACAGGGCGATGCCGCTGTCCGAGCCGGCCGATGACAGCTTCCCCTACCGTCTGGCGCCTTCGCCGCCGCAGACCTCCGCCACCGCGTTCCACAGCTACGACCTGGAGGCGCGCGGCGATGCCGGCTGGATCAAGGTCTACCGCTTCGACCTGACACCGCAGCCGTGGATCGATTTCGTGCCGCGCAACTGGTATGTATCGACGCACCCTGACAGCGTATTCCTGCAGCGGCTGATGGCCGCGCGCACCGACGGCGGCACCCGCGTGACGCTGGCCGACGGCGAGCTGGCCGAGCGCGCAGCTGACGGCACCGTGCGCCGAACCCGGCTGGCCTCGCCCGAGGCCGTGGTGCAGGCCTTGTCGGATCGCTTTGGCGTGCTGCTGGACGATGAGCTGCGGCGTGGCCTGGCCGACGCCCTGCCAGCGCTGCTGGCGCCCGCAACGGCATCCTCCGGCACCTGAGGCGCCATTATTCTGCTGTGCAGCATGCCTGCCATGCACGGCGCGCATTGCCCGCAGAAAGAATCCTGATATGGCCGGCGCACGGCACCCGGGCCTGTGGACTGGGGCCAGCGGCGCCACCATAATGTCCCGGCGATGCTGCCTGCGGGCGCGTCGCCAGGACAAAGCCGGCCCCTGACGCCGGCGCAGCCATACAGGAGACTCCATGTCATTGTTTGATCTGACGGGCAAGGTTGCCATCGTCACCGGCTCCTCGCGCGGGATTGGCCGCGCCATCGCCGAGCAGATGGCCGTCCAGGGCGCCAAGGTGGTCATTTCTTCGCGCAAGATCGAGGCCTGCCAGGAAGTGGTGGATGCCATCAACGCCCGCCACGGCGCCGGCACCGCGATCGCGGTCCCTGCCAATATTTCTTCAAAGGACGACCTGCAGCGCCTGGTCGACGAGACCAACCGCGCCTTCGGCAAGATCGACGTGCTGGTCTGCAATGCCGCGTCCAACCCGTACTACGGGCCCATGAGCGGCGTGTCGGACGACCAGTTCCGCAAGGTGCTGGACAACAACGTCATCTCCAACCACTGGCTGATCCAGATGGTGGCCCCGCAGATGATCGACCGCAAGGACGGCTCGATCATCATCGTGTCGTCGATCGGCGGCCTGCGCGGCTCGCCCACCATCGGCGTGTACAACATCTCCAAGGCCGCCGACTTCCAGCTGGCGCGCAACCTCGCCGTAGAGTTCGGGCCGCACAACGTGCGCGTGAACTGCATCGCGCCGGGGCTGATCAAGACCGACTTTGCGCGCGCGCTGTGGGAAGATCCCGAGCGCTACAAGCAGTCCACCCAGGGCGCGCCGCTGCGCCGCATCGGCGAACCCGTCGAGATTGCCGGGGCGGCGGTCTACCTGGCGTCGGCGGCCAGCACCTTCATGACCGGCCAGGCGCTGGTCGTGGACGGCGGCGTGACCATCTGAGCGTCTGACCCCAGCGTTGGGGGGGGGGGGGGGGGGGG
>NZ_JBYSZW010000012.1:0-114550 GCF_058787575.1 Cupriavidus sp. FW305-3-2-15-C-LB2 | reverse complement strand
CCCCCCCCCCCCCCCCCCCCCCCCCCCCCCCCCCGCCGCTTTCCTGCATTTCCCTCAACCTGCAGTGCAGTTCCGGGAGGCAGTCATGTCGAGCAATCCGCAGTTGGCCGGCACCTGGCCGGTCATGTCGCTGGCCGAGGCCCACGCCCGGCTTACCGCGCCCGGCGCGCCGTTCGAAACCGAAACGCGCGTGATCCGCGGCATCCCCACCACCGTCTGGAAGAACGCACCGCCCACGCTGCGCGAGCTGTTGCTGAACACGCGCGCGTTTGCCGACCGCACCTTCGTGGTCTATGAGGACGAGCGCGTCTCCTACGATGCCTTCCGTCGCGCCGCCATCGCCCTCGCCCATGCACTGGTGCGCGATGGCGTGCGCAAGGGCGACCGCGTGGCCGTAGCCATGCGCAACCTGCCTGAATGGCCGGTGGCGTTCTACGGCGCGCTGCTGGCGGGTGCCATCGTGACGCCGCTCAATGCCTGGTGGACCGGGGCCGAGCTGGAGTACGGCCTGGCCGATTCCGGCAGCCGCGTGGCGATCGTCGACGCCGAACGGCTCGACCGCATCCTGGAACACCTGCCGGGCTGCCCGGCGCTGGAACGCGTCTATGCCTCACGTGCCGGCGGCACCGCGGCCGAGCCGCGCGTGGCCCCGCTGGAAAGCGTGATCGGCAGCCCGGCTGACTGGGCCGCGCTGCCAGACCAGGCGCCGCCGCAGGTCGATATCGATCCGGACGACGACGCCACCATCTTCTACACCTCGGGCACCACCGGCAAACCCAAGGGCGCGCTCGGCACGCACCGCAACTCCACCAACGTGGCGGTTGCCAGCAGCTTCAGCCCGATGCGCAACCTGTTGCGCCGGGGCGAGCCGATTCCCGCGCCGGACCCCGCCGCGCCGCAAAAGGCCATGTTGCTGGCGGTGCCGTTCTTCCATGTCACCGGCTGCATGGCGGTGCTCAACGGCGCCATCGCCACCGGCGGAAAGATCGTGCTGATGCACCGCTGGGACGCGCTGCGCGGCATGGAGCTGATCGAGCGCGAGCGCTGCACCGCGGCCGGCGGCGTGCCCACCATCGCGTGGCAGATCCTGGAGCATCCGGAGCGCGGCCGCTTCGACCTGTCCTCGCTGGAGAACGTCAACTACGGCGGCGCGCCGGCATCTCCCGAACTGGTGCGGCGCATCGGCGAGGTATTCCCGCTGGCCGCTCCCGGCATCGGCTGGGGCATGACGGAAACGTCGTCCACCTTCACCAGCCACAGCGCCGAGGAATACGTGATGCGCCCGGACAGCAGCGGCCCGGCGCTGCCGATCGGCGAGATGAAGGTGGTGGACGGGCACGGCCGCGCCTTGCCGCCCGGCGCAACCGGCGAGCTGATGGCGCGCGGTGCCAATGTCGTGCGCGGCTACTGGAACAAGCCCGAGGCCACGGCGCAGACCTTTGCCGACGGCTGGCTGCGCACCGGCGACATTGCGCGGCTGGATGAGGAAGGCTACGTCTATATCGTCGACCGGATGAAGGACATGCTGATCCGCGGCGGCGAGAACATCTACTGCATCGAGGTGGAAAGCACCCTGTACGAGCATCCCGCGGTGATGGATGCCGCGGTGGTCGGACTCGCGCACAAGACGCTGGGCGAAGAACCGGCCGCGGTGATCAGCCTGAAGCCCGGCATGCAGGCAAGCGAGGCCGAGCTGCAGGATTTCGTGCGCACCCGGCTGGCGGCATTCAAGGTGCCGGTGCGTATCCTGATTTACCAGGAGATGCTGCCGCGCAATGCCAATGGCAAGATCCTGAAGTCGAACCTGCGCAAGCTGTTCGACGCTGCCACCTGAGCTGCGGCAGGAGCGCCGACTCGACAAGAACAACAAGGAACGACAAATTGACGGAACAAGCAAAGCGTGACCACTCCCCGTCCGCCCCGGTGCGGGCAACTATCGCGGTGGCACTCGCCGCCCTGGTGGCTGGCTGCGCCGCCGGCGGCACCAACCTGTCCGCGGTGCCGGAACTGCGCCCGGGCGTGCCTGCCGGCTACCTGGCTACCGACGCGCGCCCGGACAGCCTGAAGCTGCTGCCCGCGCCGCCGGCGCAGGGCTCGGCAGCGCTGGCGCTGGATGAGGATGCCGCGCGGCAGGCCGGGACGCTGCGCGGTTCACCGCGCTGGCAAGTGGCTGGCGAGGATGCCGTGTTGACGTTCCCGCAGGCCGCCAGCGCATTCTCCTGCGCGCTGGGCGTGCCGGTCAGCGAGAAAGAAACGCCGTACCTGAACATCCTGCTGCGCCGCAGCCTGGTCGATGCCGGCCTGTCCACCTACAAGGCCAAGGACCACTACAAGCGCACACGCCCCTTCGTTGCCAACAAGACCCAGATGTGCACGCCGGCCGAGACCGCCAAGCTGGAAAAGGACGGTTCGTACCCGTCCGGCCACAGCGCCATCGGCTGGGCCTGGGCGCTGATCCTGGCTGAGGTCGAGCCGGAACGCGCCAATGACATCCTGGCGCGCGGGCGCGCGTTCGGCCAGAGCCGCGTGGTCTGCAACGTGCACTGGCAAAGCGATGTCAACGAGGGCCGCATGATGGCCGCGGCAACGGTGGCGCGGCTGCATGCCGACCCCACCTTCCGCGCCGACCTGGACCGCGCCCGCCGCGAAGTGGCGGCGGCACGCGCCAGCGGCGCGCGCCCGTCGCGCGACTGCCAGGCGGAGAGCGCGGCGCTGGCTCCCTGATCCACCAGGTGCCGGGGCCGGCTGCCGCAGGGTTACTTCACCGGGATAACCGTGCCGGCCGGCACCGGCACGGCGGTGACGCTGTTCTGCGGGCTGCCGCTGACAATGCGGTCGGAGTACGTCAGGTACACCAGCGTATTGCGCTTGCGGTCGACCGCGCGCACGACATGCAGGGCCTTGAACAGGATCGACATGCGTTCGGAGAAGACGTTGTCCTGTTGCCGGATCGGCCCCTTGAAGGCGATCGTGGCCACCTGCCGGCAGGCGATCGATGCCTCCGGCGGGTCTTCGGCCATGCCCAGCTGGCCCTTGATGCCGCCCGTGCGGGCGCGCGACACATAGCAGGTCACGCCGTCCACCTGGGGGTCGTCATAGGCTTCGATCACGACCTTGTCGGAGCCGGTCATGCGGAAATTGGTACTGACGCTGCCGATCTCCTCGGCGTAGGCGCCCGAGGCGGCCGTCAGACAGACGACGGCCAGGACCGTGCGGATGCGATTGCAGTAGCGCTTCATGGCGGGGTATTCAGGTCACCGACGACTTGATGTCGTCGTGGCGCTTTTCCATTTCCTGGCGCAGCGCGCGGCGCTGCTGGGCGGCGGCAAAGCGCTGGCGCTCCACCTCGTCGCGCGGCTCCAGCGGCGGCACCTCGGCCGGCGTGCCGTTGTCGTCCACGGCCACCATGGTGAAGTAGCAGCTGTTGGTATGGCGCACCAGCTTGCTGCGGATATTTTCCGTCACCACCTTGATGCCGATTTCCATCGAGCTGCGGCCGGTAAAGTTGACCGAGGCCAGGAAGGTCACCAGCTCGCCCACGTGGATCGGCTGGCGAAACACCACCTGGTCGACCGACAGCGTTACCACGTAGCGGCCGGCGTAGCGGCTGGCGCACGCATAGGCAACCATGTCCAGGTACTTGAGGATGGTGCCGCCGTGGACGTTGCCGGAGAAGTTGGCCATGTCCGGCGTCATCAGCACGGTCATGGAAAGCTGGTGGGACAGATCGTTCATGATGCGGGTACGGATTGCGGGGGCGGGATTTCTGGGGCGAACCTGCGACGGCGGCATTGCCTGACTGCACGCCGGAACGCTGGCGCCGGCAGTTTAACCCGGATCGTGCCCGCCGTTGCCGGCTGCAGCCCGGTACCGGCAGGCGTGGCCGTGCCAGGCAACAAAAAAGCGGCCTGCAAGGCCGCTTTTCACGCTGTGGACGCAAACTGCTTACTTCTTCTTGTTCACCGCGTCCTTGAAACCCTGCCCGGCAGAGAACTTGACCGTCTTGGCGGCCGGGATCTTGATGGTTTCACCGGTGCGCGGATTGCGGCCGGTGCGGGCGGCGCGTTTGCCGGCGCTGAAGCTGCCAAAGCCCACCAGCGTCACCGAATCGCCCTTTGCCACTGCCTTCTTGATACTGTCCAGCGCTGCGTTGAGCGCGCGCTCGGCGGCGGCATTGCTCAGTTCTGCTTCCGCGGCGATGGCCGATACCAGTTCACCTTTATTCATGGCTGATTTCCCTTGTTGGTCGTCGTCACCGATGTGCGTGCCTCGCGGCAAAGCCATCGATCGGCGCAGTCTAATCTGCCCGTCGCGCGTAGAGCAATCCCCAGTGGCACCAATGCGACAAAAAAACCCGCAAATCCTTGATTGAGGCCGGTTAGCGGGCAATTTTCCACGCTTTTCCCGCTTGCCAGAAGCCGGCTTTGCCGGGCCGTCCCGCAGCGCGGCAACGCCAGACCGGCCCGCGCGTGGGGCAAACCAGCAGCATAGGATAGATTCCCACAAATGGGGCGCCGCACCATAACGGTTCAGCCCGCGCCGCCGTTTCGCGCCATTTTGGCGCATCTGCACTATCACGGCGATGCCAGCGGCAACGCTACCAGCAGCGCCCGCCCCTGCCTGCGCGCGGCATTCCGGTGCGGTTTTACCCGACAAGGTGCACATGGCACCAGGATGCGGCCGTTGCTGGAATGCTTTTTGCGTACTCACGCTCCCATTTTGAGCATGAGGTCACTATGGACGACTGGAAGACCGGCACCGACGCCCTGTTTATCCTGCTAGGCGCCATCATGGTGCTGGCCATGCACGCCGGCTTCGCCTTCCTGGAACTGGGCACGGTGCGCAAGAAGAACCAGGTCAACGCACTGGTAAAGATCCTGGTCGATTTTGCAGTTTCGACCATCGCCTATTTCTTTATCGGCTACACCATTGCCTACGGCGTGCAATTCATGTCCGGGGCCGAAACGCTGGCGCAGAAAAACGGTTACGAACTGGTCAAGTTCTTTTTCCTGGCGACATTTGCCGCGGCCATTCCTGCGATTATCTCGGGCGGTATTGCCGAGCGTTCACGCTTCAACCCGCAACTGGTCGCCACCTTCGTGCTGGTAGGTTTTGTCTATCCGTTCTTCGAAGGCATCGCCTGGAACCAGCGCTATGGTGTGCAGGACTGGATTACGCGCGTGGCCGGCGCGCCATTCCATGACTTCGCCGGCTCGGTGGTGGTGCATGCGCTGGGCGGCTGGATCGCGCTGCCCGCGGTGCTGCTGCTGGGCGCACGGCGCGGGCGCTACCAGAAGGACGGCCGCATCAGCGCCCATCCGCCCTCAAACATCCCGTTCCTGGCGCTAGGCGCCTGGGTGCTGGCGGTGGGCTGGTTCGGCTTCAACGTCATGAGCGCGCAGACGGTCGACAAGGTCAGCGGCCTGGTGGCAATCAACTCGCTGATGGCAATGGCCGGCGGCACGCTGGCGGCCTGGGCGGCCGGACGCAACGACCCGGGCTTTGCCTACAACGGGCCGCTGGCCGGACTGGTGGCGGTGTGCGCTGGCTCGGACCTGATGCACCCGCTCGGCGCGCTGATCACCGGCGCGGTGGCCGGCGCGCTCTTTGTCTATATGTTCACGCTGGCGCAGAACAAATGGCATATCGATGACGTGCTCGGCGTGTGGCCTCTGCACGGGCTGTGCGGCGCCTGGGGCGGCATTGCCGCGGGCATCTTCGGGGCCAGGACGCTGGGCGGGTTGGGCGGTGTGTCGCTGGGCGCGCAGGCGATCGGCACCGTGCTTGGCATCGTGGTGGCGCTGGCCGGGGGCACCCTGGTATATGGCGCGCTGAAGAAGCTGGTGGGCATCCGGCTCGATGCCGAAGGCGAATTCAACGGAGCGGACCTGACCTTGCACCGGATTTCGGCAACGCCGGAACGGGAAACCAACTGGTAATGGCGCGCGAGCCGTCCTGATTTAAATTGACAAGCTGCGCAAGGCAGCTTGTCTTAACAATAATTTGCTTGCACTTCCGGTACGGCGTCTCAATAATTGCCGTGCCCATGTATTGCGCCGCAACAGCGCGCAGGGCTAGCACATTGCTGCCGGCTGAATCGGGGGATGTTGTGCCGGCGGCCGGCCGGACACCAACATGAAAGGACTACGCCGATGGATGCCACTACCTTCGATAACCTCAAGGCCCTGGTCGTCACCTACGCGACAGAATTCGGGGTCAAGATCCTGGCAGCCCTTGCCTTCTGGGTCATCGGCCGCTGGCTGATCCACTTTGTCGTGCGCATGGTGCAGAACGCGCTCGGCAAGCAGAAGGTCGATCCCACGCTGCTGCGCTATGTCGGCTCGATCGTCACCGTGACGCTGAACGTGGTGCTGGTGATCGGCATCCTTGGCTACTTCGGCATCCAGACCACGACCTTCGCCGCACTGATCGCCGCCGCTGGCGTGGCCATCGGCATGGCCTGGTCGGGGTTGATGGCGAACTTCGCTGCCGGTGCGTTCCTGGTGGTGCTGCGCCCGTTCAAGGTGGGAGACTTCGTGACGATCGGCGGCGTGACCGGCACGGTGCGCGAGATCGGCCTGTTCGCGACCTCGCTCGACACACCGGACAATGTGCAGACCGTGGTCGGCAACAACAAGATCTTCAGCGATACCATCCAGAACTTCACGGCCAACCCGTACCGGCGCGTGGAACTGAAAGCGCAGCTTGCCGGCAGCACCGACACCGCCCATGCGGCAGCGCTGCTGAAGGCCCGCATCGCGGAGATCCCCAACGTGCTGGCCGAGCCCCCGGTCGATGTCGAGATCCTGGAGTTCACGCTGGTCGGCCCGGTGCTGGCGGTGCGTCCGTACTGCCACAACGACCACTACTGGCAAGTCTATTTCGATACCAACCGCATCATCCGCGAGAGCTTCGGCCAGGCCGGCTATGCCGCACCAATGCCGGCGCAGATGGTGGTGGTGCAACAGGCTTTGGCGCAGCAGGCCGCCGCGCAACAGGCTGCCTGACGACGGCTCGCAGACGGTATCAGCGGGGGCCTGAGCGCCCGTAGTATCGCATCAGCACCGCGCCCGCGCCGCAGGCCGCCATCACCACGCCCAGCGGCAGCGCGGTGCCGTCGCGCCACAGGCTGACTGCCGCGCCGCCCAGCGTCCCGAGTGAAAACTGCAGCGTGCCCATCAGCGCCGAAGCCGTGCCGGCGCGATGGCCCTGATGGGCGAGCGCCAGTGCCGACGCATTCGGCGATACGCAGCCGAGCGCGCCGATAAAGACGAAAAAGCCCGCCAGCAGCACCGGCAGCACCGCCACGCCTGCAAGCGCGGCAACAGCCAGCGCCAGGCCCGCTGCACAGGCAGCCAGCAGCGCGCCCCCGAGCACCTGATCGAGCGAGCGGCCGCGCACCAGCCTGGCGTTGAGCTGCGACATCGTGATCAGGCCCAGCGCATTGGCACCGAACACAAAACCGTAGTGCGACGGCGCAATGCCGTGCAGCTCGATCAGCACGAACGGCGAGCCGGAGATATACGCGAACATGCCCGCCGAGCCGAAACCCGCAGACAGCGAATAGCCGAGGAATTCGCGATCCCGCAGCAGCTCGGCGTAGCTTTTCGCCACCGTGCCGAGCCTCAGCGGCGCCGCATGGCGCCGGTCCAGCGATTCCTCCATGCGCAGGTGTACCAGCAGCAGGATCAGCATCCCTGCCACCGCCAGCACCCAGAAGATCGCGCGCCAGCCCGACACCGAGAGAATGGCGCCGCCGACGATCGGTGCCAGGATCGGCGCAACCCCCATCACCAGCATCAGCGACGAGAAGGCGCGCGCCGACTCATGCGCCTCAAGCCGGTCGCGGATCACCGCGCGTGCCATCACCATGCCGGCGCAGCCGCCCAGCGCCTGCAGGAAGCGCCACAGCATCAGCGACTCCACGCTGCGTGCCAGCGCGCAGCCCACCGCGGCGGCCACATAGAGGCACAGGCCGACATAGAGCGGCGGCTTGCGCCCGAAGCGGTCGCTGAACGGCCCATAGAAAGCCTGCCCCAGCGCCAGCCCCACCAGGAATGTGCCGAGGGTCAGCTGCACCTGGCCGATGTCCACGCCGAGATCGCCGGCCAGCGACGGAAAACTCGGCAGGTACATGTCGATCGACAACGGCGCGATCGCCATCAGCGAACCGCAGATCAGCAGCCAGGCAGGAAAGCGCGCGGCCGAGGCAGCGCTGGTGGAACGGAGCATGGGAAGTATCCGGGGGGAACGGCGTTGTCATGCACGGCCAGCCTGCTTGCGCCGCAGCCCGCGCCTGCAACCCGTGAAAAGACGCAATTGTTGCACAGCATAACGAAAGCGGTACGGCACTGGCGTAGCCGGTTTTGAAACAGTCGTTCAGAAAAACTGCCCCGCCAAGGTCGGGTTCGATGATGCTGGCGAAGTTGGCGCTATTGGTGAATAGTGGTGTCAGGTCATTTGCGATCACGGCAGCGCGAATCCGGCGCTGCGGATGCCCTTGCGGGGTGGCGCGGCTTTCACCTGTGGCAAGGTGGAGGGTACAATGCCAGCCTGTCGGCGCAAGCCACACCGTCGGCCACGCAGAGACGGACGACAGTATCGGTCCCGGCAACGTTAGCCTGCATGAGAATACGACACACGCCGCTTTCCGCTTCGCTAGGCCCGGCCGCACTCGCGGCTGCGCTGCTGTTGCCTCAGCCCCAGCCCGGCAACGCCGCGCCGGCGCAGGCGCGCAATGTCGCCGCCTCGGCGCCGGCCCCAGCGATCGATGAGGCCGACCCGCTGTCACGCATGCTCAAGGGCGCTGCCACTGGCCAGAACACCGGCGCCGCCGGCGTGCCTGAATTGCTGCGCAACACCACGCGGCCCGACAACGTGCTGGCACGCGCCTGCCGCCAGCTCAACGACGCCCTGCCAATCGAAATCGACGGAGAAACGCGGCTGCGCCGCTGCCAGTCGATCCCCGGCAAGCATGTGCTGTTCCAGCTGGAGCTCACCAACTACCGCGGGCCGATGCTGGACCTGGCCAGCTTCGAGGTCAACTACGCTGCGCCCCTGCAGCGCAATATCTGCGCCAACCGCGACGTCGAGATCCTGACCAAGCTAGGCATCAGCCTGATGTTCCGCTACATGACGCGCAAGGACCGTGGCGAGCGCCGCATCGGCGATGTCTACATCAACGCGCCCATCTGCACGGCCGCGCTGCGCTAGCCAATACAAACAAGAATCGATTGCAATTGATGCGGCACGGCACGCCGCCCGCGCAAAAGAAAGACGGCCCGCAGATGCGGGCCGTTCTCGTTTGGGTCAGTACCGCTCAGGCAGCGCGCGGGCGCAGCGGCAGCACGTTGGCCGCGCGCCGCACCAGGATGCGCGTGTCCTTCCAGCCGGCATCGGCCAGCGGCGAGCCCCACACCAGTTCATGCAGGCGTGCCAGTGCAAACGGATTGCCCAGCAGCACATGCTTCTGCGCGGGCGTCAGCGCGCGCGGGCCATGCGTGAGCGCATGCTCGACCAGGGCCTCATGGCGCTTGCGTGCCGATTCCGGCTGCACCACGCGCGGCGTGGCGGTCGCGCACATCAGCGCATTGGTAACCGGGTCCACCACGGCATCGACAAAGTCAGGCGTTTCGGCCGCGGCTTCGACATGCTGCTGCGTCTCGACGATCTCGCGCGGTACCTGCGTCTCCTCGGGGATCATGAAGAGGCCCGCATTGCGCGAGGCGCGACCGAACGACACCCGCGACAGCATCACCGACAACGGGATCGACAGCGCCAGCGAGCCCACGATCGGCAGCAGCCACAGCACGTAGGACGGGTTCAGCCAGTACACCAGGCCACCCCAAGCCAGGCCCAGGGCGGTGTGCCAGCCGTGGCGACGGAATGCTTCGCCCCAGCTGGTCTCGGCGTCTTCGCGCGGGGGCGACTTCCACGAGATGCCCCAGCCGCTGTACGCGGCGATCACGAACTTGGTGTGGAACAGCATGCGCGTGGGCGCCAGCAGCGCGGACAGCATCACCTCGATCAGCATGCTGGCAATCAGCTGCACCGCCCCGCCATAACGGCGCGCCTGCTTCAGCAGCAGCACCACGCTGGCCAGCTTGGGCAGGAACAGCAGCGTGGCCGTGGCGGAGAACAAGGCCAGCGCTTTTTCCGGATGCCACTCGGGCCAGGTCGGGAACAGCTGGTATTGCTGCGTGAAGTACTCCGGCGGCACCAGCGCGTGCTTGGCCAGCATGGCCGTGGACAGCAGCAGGAACAGCAGCCACAGCGGCGCCGACAGGTAGGCCATGATGCCGGTCAGGAACACCGCGCGGTGCACCACGTGGAAGCCCTGCTTGAGCCACAGCCTGAAGTTCATCAGGTTGCCCTGGCACCAGCGGCGGTCGCGCTTGACCTCGTCCAGCAGGTTCGGCGGCAGTTCTTCGTACGAGCCTTCCAGGTCGTAGGCGATCCACACGCCCCAGCCAGCACGGCGCATCAGCGCGGCTTCGACAAAGTCGTGCGACAGGATCTCACCCGACAGCGGGCCGCGGCCGGGCAACGGCGCCAGCGCGCAGTGCTCGATGAACGGATGCACGCGGATGATGGCGTTATGGCCCCAGTAGTGCGATTCACCCAGCTGCCAGTAATGCAGGCCGGCCGTGAACAGCGGCCCGTACACGCGCGTGGCGAACTGCTGCACGCGCGCGTAGAGGGTCTCGCGACCCACTGCCAGGGGTGCGGACTGGATGATGCCCGCGCCGGGGTTGGCTTCCATCAGCCGCACCAGCGTGGCCAGGCAGTCGCCGCTCATCACGCTGTCGGCATCGAGTACCACCATGTAGCGGTACTTGCTGCCCCAGCGGCGGCAGAAGTCGGCCACGTTGCCGGTCTTGCGCTTCACGCGGTGGCGGCGCCAGCGGTAGAAGATGCGGCCAAAGCCGCCGACGGCGCGGCACAGCTCCATCCACGCGTCATGCTCGGCGGTGCGCAGGTCCGGATTGCCACTGTCCGACAGCACGATGAAATCGAAGTTGGACAGGTGGCTGGTGCGCGCCAGCGATTCATAGGTGGCGCGCAACCCCGCGAACACGCGCGTCACGTCCTCATTGCAGATCGGCATGATGATCGCGGTGCGCGCCTCGGGCGCTATCGGCCCGTCGGGCGCGGCCGAGCGCGAGATCAGGTGGCGGTCGCCGCCCTTGGCCAGCACCAGGAAGCCCATCATTGCCGTCCAGAAGCCGGCCGACACCCATGAGAACAGGACGGCGAACAGCACCAGGATGGCGATCTCGAGCGGATCGGCGCCGTGGTATGGCAGCACGTTGCTCATGAAGTAGGTGGCCAGCACGGTCTGGATCACGACCAGGCCCAGCAGGAACCAGCGTCGGTGCGAGCCGGCGGGATGCCATTTGCCTTCGGCATCGGGACCGTCGTGCAGCGTGTCCCAGGTCTCGGGCACGGGCGGGCGGCCGAGCATGCGGCGCCAGGTATTGCGCAGCCAGCCGGTGACGATATGCGGCGGCCATTGGCGCGGCACCATCGAGCTGCGCTCGGGCTCGGGGCCGGTGTCGACCTTCACGGTGCCGTCTTCGCGCCGCTGCAGCAGCGGTGCGCCATCCACCTGGGGATTGCCGTATGCGATCGTGAAACGCCGGCCGACAGAGGCGTAGGCACTGCCGCCTTGCGCGGGCGGCGTGTCCTTGGCCGCCAGGCGCGACTGCAGGCGCGTGATCGCGTCCTGCGCATCGCGGCCGTCGGCGGTAACGGCGATCACGGGGGCAACGGATGCCACGGGCGTGACCGGTGCGACCGGCGTCGCGGGCGCGCCGTCTGCCAGCAGTTCGCTGCGCACTTCAGGCGATACCGGCAGGCGGTCGACATAGCGCTCGCATGCCGCCGCCTTGGCCGGTCGCTGCTTTAGCCTGGGGGTAAGATGTAGCTCCATGTCTCGGATAGGGTTGTATTGCCGTTGCGAAGATAGCCGCGCAACTCAACCGGCTTGGTTTCGTCCTTGCGGCGCATCACCATGGTCATGCGCCAGCCGCCGGTCGCCTCATTGCGCTGCACCGACGTTTTCAGCAGCTCACCGTTGGCATCGGCCGAAACTACCGGGTCGATGCGCACGTTCGCCGGCAGCTTGCCGAAGGCAGGGCCTTCGAAGTCCACTACCAGCGAAAAGCTCGTGTCTTCCTTGTTGCGGGTCTGGCCCTGCCCCAACCGGGTCTGGGTCACCCACGACAGCGGCGGTTGTTGTTCGCCGTCCTTCTGCCACAGCAGCCGGTACTCATAGTCGAAGGGTTGCTTCGGCTTGGGCGGGTTGTCCGGCACCCAGTACGCGACGATATTGTCGTTGGTCTCGTCCGGCGTCGGGATCAGCACCAGCTCTACCCGGCCCGAGCCCCAGTTGCCTCGCGGCTGCACCCAGCCACTCGGCCGGCGCTCATACCACGATCCGATCTCCTGGTAGCTGTTGAAGGTGCGGTCGCGCTGCATCAGCCCGAAGCCCTGCGGATTGGTCGCCGCGAACGAGGTGACCAGCAAGCGCTTGGGATTGACCAGCGGGCGCCAGACCCATTCGCCGGTGCCCAGGTGGATCGACAGGCCGTCAGAGTCATGCACCTCGGGACGGAAATCCTGTGCGGGCGACGGCTGGTTCTCGCCGAACAGGAACATGCTGGTCAGCGGCGCCAGGCCCAGCTTGGTCACGTTCTCGCGCAGGTAGAGGCGCGACTTGACCTCCATCGCGGTCTCGGCGCCGGGCTTGATGGTGAAACGGTACGCGCCGCTCATGCGGCGCGAATCCATCAGCGCGTAGATCGTGATCTCCTTGGCATTGGGGCCGGGACGCTCGATCCAGTACTCAACAAAGCGCGGGAACTCCTCGCCCGAATTGAGCGCGGTGTCCACCGCCAGGCCGCGTGCCGACAAGCCGTACCACTGGTCCTTGCCCAGCGCACGGAAATAGCTCGCGCCCAGGAACGACGCCAGCTCATCCTTGCGCTTGCCCTGGTTCAGCGGATACAGGATGCGGAAGCCCGCGAAGCCCAGGCCCTTGAGCTTGCCGGCATCGACCTTGTGCGGGCCGTAGTTGAACGCGGACGGGTCGAAGCGGAATTCACGCACGCTGTTGCCCACCACTTCATGGATGCGCACGGGCTGGTCGAACACCATGCCCTCGTGGAAGAATGACAGCTCGAACGGCACGCGCGTGCCGCGCCAGGCAAAGCGCTCGGGCTTGTATTCGATCTCGCGGTAGCGCTCGTACGACAGCTCGCGCAACTCGCGCGGCAGGTTCTGCGGGGGCGCCTTGTAAGGCGAGGCTGCCAGCTGGCGCGCGCGCGCCGCCACCGTGTCGAAATCGAACGCCTGGGCTGCCATGGCACACAGCGCCAGCGCGCTGCCACCAAGCCAGGCTGCGATCCGCACACCCGCCCGCGCCGCCCGGCGGCGGGCCCCCGGCCCGGCGGCGGGCAAGGTATGGGGAATGGACAGGCGTGGCGTGGCGATCTGTGACATGTATGCCAGGGTAAGCGGTTGAATCGGGGTGACCGGCATCGGCGGTCGGAACGAAGGACGACACAGCAAGAGACGGGCCCGGCGCCGAGTGGCGAGGCCCGGACACGAGGCAGACGGCCCGCGGGGCACTGTGTCCGGTTTGTTGCGATGCGCAATAAACCATAACAATTCGAGATGCAAAAGTCACGTTTCGATCACGCAAGGTTTGAAACAAAATGTTGGCCAGGTTGCCTGAAAGCCGCTCCGGACAAGGCTTTGCGGGCGTCGGGATCACGCGGCCGCAAGCTCCGGCGAGGCGAACGCCTCCCGGCTGCGAGAACCTGGTGCGGATCGGGGCCGGCCGGCAGCCGGCCCTTTTAATACGGTGTTACTTTTTAGCGCCTTCGCTGTACGGATCGAACTTGCCGCTCTTGGCGCCTTCGGAATACGGATCGAACTTCCCGCTCTTCATGCCACCCTGGCTATATGAATCGAAGGATTTCTGCGCGCCGCCCTGGATCGGCTCCATCTGGTCAGGGCGGGCACCCGGGTTCAGCGAAGTCACGTTGTCGCTTTTTGCGCCATCCGAGTACGGGCTGAATTTGTCCTGCTTGGCGCCATCGGAGTAGGTACTGAACTTGTCTTGCTTGGCGCCGTCAGTGTAAGGATTGAATTTGTCGGCCTTGCCCGTGGTCTGGGCGTGCAGCGTGCCGAATGCGCAGGCCAGGGCCAGGCCGATGGTCAGATAGCTCAGCTTCATGGGATCTCCTCTCGCTGGGGGAAAGGCGCTTGCCTTGCAAAGCGCACGGCAGGCGCCGCTGCCGGCCGACGCGAAGCGCGGGGGCAACAATCAACGCTAGGTCAGCGGCTGGCACGTGTCAACCGCACCGCAGCGCCGCTGCGGCGCTGCATTGCGCTTACAATGCCACCCAAACGCCACCACGAAGCCACAAGGAATCGTCATGCTGCCTCGGCCATCCGACCCTACCGTCAGCCCTGTCCGCCCTGCCCTGCGCGCCGCCGTCACTGGCGCGCTTGGTGCCGCCCTGCTGTTTGCCGCTGCGGCACCGGCGCAGGCGTACTTCGACAACTACCTGAGCGGCACCATCATCGGCACGCTCAACGACAAGGAAGGCGCATCGCTGGCCAAGTCAGTGCGCACCGCACTGAACGATACGGCCGACGGCAAGACGGTTGAATGGACGTTCCCGGCGGCGGGGCGGCGCCAGCAGATCGACGGCACCATCACGCCGGTCGAAAGCAAGACCGACAAGGGCCAGCCCTGCCGGCGCCTGAAGTCTGACCTCAAGCGCGGCAGCGCTGAAGAGCACTGGAGCGGCTGGTTCTGCAAGCAGTCCAACGGGCAATGGAAGTCGCGCCACGTCGATGAGTAAGCGGCGCTGAGCGCTCGCGCCGCCGGCGTTCATGCCGCGCGCGACGGCGCGCGATGCGGCCGCGCCGCCGGATCGACCTGCGGCGACCCGGGTTCCTCGTACCACCTGGTCCCGGGCACGTAGACGGTCTTGTCCGGCTGCGCCATGAAATGCGGCGACATGATCTGCACCCCGTGGGTGTTGAACTGGTCCTGGATCGCCGCGTGCAGTGCCGACAGCGCGTAGAAGCGATTGCGCGGATGGTCCAGCGCGCAGAACAGTTCGTACTCGACGTAGAAGTCGGACAGCCCCCGCTGCAGCACGAATGACGTCGGCGACGGCGCAATATGCGCCGCCTCGGCGGCGGCTGCCAGCAGCATCGCATGGACCTGCCGCCAGGGCGTGTCGTAGCCGATCGTGACCGAAGTCGAGATCAGCGCAGCCTGCCAGCCTTCCTGCACGCGGGGATCACGCACGCTGCCGTGCCGGGTGTAGTTATGGATGGCACTGCCGACCACCACCGCATTGGGCAGCGTCACCTCTTCATTGCGCAGGTTGATCACCTTCACCGACAGGGCGTCGAGCGAGGCCACGGTGCCCACCGTATCGCCGATGCACACCATGTCGCCACGCCGCAGCGCACGCGAATACACCACCACCATGCCGCTCATCAGCTGGTTGACCACGTTGGCCGATCCCAGCGTCACCATGAAGCCCAGCAGCACTGACAGCCCCTTGAAGACATCGCTGTCCGAGCCCGGGATGTAGGGGTAGGCAAAGGTGAAGCCCAGCGCCCAGATCACCACCGCCGCCAGCCGCCGCGTGGCGCCTGCGGTTTCCGGATGCATGCCGGGCACCGTGATCTGGCCCTTCTGCACCGCCTTGAAGATATTCGACACCAGCCGCTGCACCGCGCGGGTAATCAGCACGATCACCGCCACCGTGACCAGGCCCGGCACCGACGACACCATCGACAGCGCGATCTGCGACAGCAAACCGACGATAAAGGCGCCCATGCGGTCGCCCATGGGCTGGGTCAGCGGAAACAGCTCGAGCGCAAACTCCAGCCAGGCAAAGGCCAGCACCAGCACCAGCCCGATCGCCAGGATCTGCACGATGCGGGCAACCAGGTGGTAGAGCGCGCCGGTCCAGTCGAACTGGCCGCCGACGCGCCGCGCCAGGTGGCGCTCCAGTGCCACCTGCAGGCGAGCGCGCAGGGCCACGCCGGCTCGCGCCACGCCCCATGTCAGCGCGGCCAGCACGGCCAGGCCAAGCAGGCTCAGCGCGGCGCCGCGCAGCAGGTTGGGCCAGTGCAGGTGCGCGCGCCGCGCGGCAATGGCCTGGCGCAGGCCCGCCGCGGTGCGCGTTGCGGCAGCCTCAAGCGTAAGGTGATCCTCCGGGGAGAGGTCTTGCGAGGTCAGCGCGAACAAGAGCCGGTCGCCCAGCCGGAAGGCGACCATCGGCGCATCGCCGAACGTGCCGCTGACCTGCCCGAGCGGCAGTGCCAGTTCGCTTTCCGTCAGGTCGTCGAACACCAGCTGCGCGCGCGAGACGCGCATGGCCGGGGTGGCTCCCGCGATCTCGGCGCGCATGGTGGCGATGGGCCTATCCATCAGGCGCAGCTCGACCGCAGCGCCGCTGCGCACGGCGATCGGAGCCGGCACGGCCGCGGGCTCGGACGCCGGCGCAGCCAGGCTGGCTTGCATCCAAAGCGTGCCTATCACCCAGCCCAGTCCCGCCATCCAGAATGCCGTCAATCGCCGCCACCGCCGCCACACCGCTAGCGTTGCCATAAGACCGCTCCCGTCCGAGTTGGCCTGCGCCGGCGCGAGGGCTCCACGCCCTGTCCGGCACGATGCCCGCAAGCATAGCGTGCGGCGGCGCAGGCGCAAAGCCGGCGCGGCGGCAGCCGCCCTGCGGCAGCGGACGAAAAAAAGGAGGCCGAAGCCTCCTGGTTGCGATCCGCCCGGACATGCCCTGCTCTATCCCCCCGGAAGACACGCAACGCGTGCCGCGGGGCTGTCCTGCGCACGGCGGGTCCGCGCCATGCAGGCGCGGCCGGCCATTATCTGCGTGGCGGCATGGCAGTCACGGGCGCAGCCTGCCTCCCCGCTTGCCGGGGAGCCGTGCGCCCGCCGCCATCATCAGCGCGCTCAGGCGCCTTTGTTCTTCGTCGGATCCTTGGCCGCAGGCGCGTGGCTCTTCTTCTTGCTGCTGGTCTTCTTGGCCTTGGCCTTGCTGCTGTCTGCCTTGGCCGGCGCGGCCTTGTCAGTCGACGCTGCCGCCGGCGTGGCCGGGGTGGCAGGCGTCGCCGGAGTAGCCGGCGTCTGCGCCATCGCGCCCGCACCGAACATTGCCATCGACAGCATGACGATCCATTTCTTCATTTCCGTCTCCTCGTTTGCCCTGCGGGTAGGTATGGCAGGGATGCCTGCCATGACGGGCGCTTTTGGCTCGCGCCCTGTCACCAGCATCAACGAGGAAGGTTTGCGCGCCGTTGACCGGGACAAACCCTGATAGGGAGCTGGACAGGCAGCCGTGGATCGCCGCTCGCCGCCAGGCTTACCGGCACAGCTTGCGCAGCAACTCTCCGGCAATCGTGCCGGGGCCGGCGACCTGGAAGGTGCCGTACTGCGGCGCGCGGATCGTATAGAGCGAATCGCCGCGCGCAAAGCGCTTGTTGTAGAGCGTCTGCTCGACCACGGCGAACATGGACGTGGCGCAGTTCAGCACCATGCGCTTGAGCGACGAGCGGATCGGCTCGCCGCTGGCGGTGCGGATCACCCCCGACGGCGAATTGCGCATCACCACCACGCCGACTTCGGTGCCCTGGCGGCGCACCGTGGATTGATCGAAATACGAAATCACGCCGTTGGCACCCATCAGGGGAAGCCATCGTTGCGGATCGGGGGCGGCGGGATCGGGTGCCGCGACCAGCCGGCAGCCTTCCCTGGGCGTGGACCGGAATACCGTGCCGGTGCCAGCGACCTGGCACTCGTACAGGCCAGCGGCGGCAGCCGGGCGGGTGGTGCTGGAGGGAACGGGGGACGGCGCCGTCACGGCGCTGCCTTCGGCATGCGCCAGCGGTGCGGCCAGTCCGAGCAGGCAGCCAGCAAACGCGGCTGCGTGCCTAAAAATGCGGAACATCATGGAATTGCCCTCATATAGACGGGAAAAAGCGATCCGCATTGTCGCACAGGAAGCACGCATCCCGGGCGCGTTTGCATGCCGGGGTGCGTGCAGGCGGCGACTTTTCAGTCGTGCAGGCGGCGCCAGGCCACCAGGTCCTCGATGGTCAGCACCGGTAGCTGGTACATCTCGGCAAAGGCCAGCGCCTCCGGCCGGCGTGCCATGGTGCCGTCGGGGTTCATCAGCTCGCACAGCACCGCGGCCGGTGACAGGCCTGCCATGCGGGCCAGGTCGACCGAGCCCTCGGTATGGCCGCGGCGCACCAGCACCCCGCCGTCGCGCGCCACCAGCGGAAACACATGGCCGGGGCTGACCACAGCATCGGTGCCCGCATCCCCGGCAATGGCAGCGCGGATGGTGGTGATGCGGTCGGCGGCGCTGACACCCGTGCCGACACCTTCGCGGGCTTCGATCGATACCGTGAAGGCGGTGCCATACTGGCTGCGGTTGTGCTCGACCATCGGCCGCAGGCCGAGGCTGCGCACCTTGTCCTCGGTCAGGCACAGGCAGACGATGCCGCTGCATTCGCGGATCATCATCGCCATATTGGCATTCGTCAGGCGTTCCGCGGCCAGAATCAGGTCGGCCTCGTTCTCGCGGTCGTCATCGTCGAGCAGCACGACCGGACGGCCTTCGCGCATGGCGTCCAGCGCCTGCGCGATGCGCGCGGCCAGGGAACGGGAGTCGGCATCGGCGGCAAGATCCGCGGACACCTCGGGTGCAACAGCTTCGGTGGAAAGGCTAGGCATGAAACGCTCCTTGTTCAGCATCAATGGGCGTTCCAGGGGAAGGATCAACGGAGTTGCAGCGCCGCACGCCGCGCCTGAAGCGCACGCACGAACAGCCGCGCCCTGCGCGCGGCGCAAGGCAACAGCGAACCGCAAGGCTCGGGCAAGGCGCCGGGCCGCGCGGGCAAGCTCCGCCCATCTTCTTTCATCCGGACTATGACCGTCGGCCCTGGCCTCTCACCAGGTCTGCTGACCTCGCACGGGAATGCGAGCGCTCGCGGGCTCGCCGGACACGCACTGCGCGCCGCGGCATACCGCCGGTGGGGACTTTCACCCCGCCCTGAAGACGTAACGAACCGGCGCGGCCTTGTAGCCGGCACCGGCGCGCGAATGTTAGCACGATTATTTTTTTCTTTGTCCCGACGCAGAGCGCCGGACGGGCGCTCGACCACGCTTGAACAAATCCGACCATCGCAACGTGGCCTCGCGTGTACTACAAATAAGGCAGGGAGGCAGCGCATGTGCAAGCTGGCGCCCGCCGTGGCGGCCGGCTCATGCCTTGCCGGACAACAACGCAGCACCTCTTCATCCGTGCTTCCCATGCGCCGACACGAACCAGAAGCCAGACAAGACCGCCGTGTGAGTTGTTCCTCGTTCCATCCCCCCCCGCCCTGCCGACATGCGTGGCAACAGCGGGTGCGCCGCACCGTCGCCGCGGGCCTGCTTGCCCTGCCCTTGTGCCTGGCAGCGACGGCACGCGCCGCGCCTGCCGTGCAGCTTGGCTACGGCTTCGACGATGGCCACGACGTGCAGAAGGCGGAGGTCGCCATGTTGTGGGATTCGGGCTTTGCGTGGGGCAATCCGCAAGGCTGGCAGGTCGACCTGCAATGGGAGGTCAACATTGCGCGCTGGCGCAGCAGCAGCGACAACCAGCCCAACGACCTATGGGAGTTTGGTGCCTCGCCGGTGGTGCGGATCGCATGGTGGCGCCACACCTGGGTGCCCTTCCTCGAGCTGTCGGTCGGGCCGCGCCTGCTGACCAGCACGCACACCTCGGCCAACCACGACATTTCCACCGCCTTCCAGTTCTCGGAGTACGCCGGGATCGGCTTGACGGTGGGCAAGGACCGGCGCTTTGCCGCGGGCTACCGGTTCCAGCACCTGTCCAATGGCGGCATCAAGGACCCCAATCCCGGCACTACCTTCCACGTCATTTACCTGCGCTACCGCTTCTGACAGCGGCCGCTGCAGCCCCGGCCTGCGCTTCAAACAAGGTGCGGGTGGCGTCGTCAGCCGGGAAGAAGCACTCGATGCGCAGCTCCTGCAGCGTGATGTCCTGTGGAATGCCGAGCGTGGTCAGGGTCGAGAACAGCGACGCGCGGAACGCGCCCGCATGCAGCACCACCGGCAGCAATGGCGCCGGCGGGCCATCGGTGCCGTCGTCCTCGGGCAGCAGCGTGCCGCCCGGCCCGACCATGTCAGGATGCCAGGCGGCGATGCGCCCGAAGATCTCGCGCGCGGTCTGGTCGTGGGCCTGCACCTGCAGCTCCTGCCACACGCGCCGCAACAGGTAGCGTCCAACCTGGCGCGCGTTCTCGATCACTGGCCACAGGCCCTCCGGATCAAACACGGTCAGCATCAGGTTGATCCTGTGGCTGCCTTCCGTGAGCGATGCCGGCTCGCGCCCGCCCAGCAGGGTCTCGAGCATGCGCCGGTAGGCCGGGTTGGCATCCATCAGGTTCCAGAAACGGTCCAGCACCACGGCCGGGTACGGCTCCTGCTTGGCCAGGATCAGCGCGATCGCCTGCTGCACCATCTGCAGCGGCGGCGAAGCCAGCGCGTGTTCGCTGTAGGCCGGGGCAAAGCCGCCGGCCAGCAGCAGCCGGTTGCGCTGGCGCAGCGGCACGCCCAGGCGCTCGGCCAGCGCCAGCACCATTTCACGGCTGGGGCGGGCGCGGCCGGATTCCAGGAAGGAGATGTGGCGCTGCGACACCCCGGCGGCCAGCGACAGCGCCAGCTGGCTGTAGCCGCGCTTGCTGCGCCAGTAGCGCAGCAGGCCGGGGAAGTCGAGGGTGGCCTCGGAGGCTGGGGTCAGCGTGTCCATGGCATGCATTACAGCATGCACCGCGGCGTATGACCATTACCTTGCAGGTAATGGCTCCAATTCAGTCATCGCCTGCGGAGCGCCGGGCCCCGCCGCGCGCACCGCGTCGATCAGCAGGCGCATGGCCGGCGTCGCGGCCCGCCGCCGGCGCAGCACAATCCCATAGGGGACCAGCCGCCCGCGCATCGCCACCGGCAGGACCGCCAGCGCACCCAGGGCGACGAAGTACTCCGCGATCGCGCCCGGCACGACGGCAATGCGGTCGCTATCCGCCAGCAGCGGCAGCGTGCCCATGATCGACGAAGTCTCGATGATGTCTTCCGGCAGCGGCACGCGGTTGTCGCGGAAGGTCTGGTCGATGATCTGCCACATCGGCACCGCCGCTGGCGGGATGATCCAGGGATAGCCGGCCAGGGAAGCCAGCTTGACGCCGCGCTTGCCTGCCTGCGGATGGCCGGCGCGCGCCACGATGGCCAGCGACTCTTCGAACAGTGGCTCGAAGTCAAGATCGTCGGCCACCGTGCCTTCGGGAATGCGTCCGATCACCACGTCCAGCGCATCCTGCCGCAGCGCCTGTACCAGTACGTCGCTGGTATCGACCTGCATCACGATATGCAAACGCGGATAGCGTGCCTTGAGCGCGTTGATGACGCCCGACAGAACGGAAGGCACCGGGGCCAGGATCGAGCCGAGCCGCACCTTGCCCACCTCGCCCGCGGCGATGGCGGCAAATTCATCGTGCAGGGCATCCAGGTCGGCCAGCACCACGCGCGCATAGCGGATCAGCGCCTCGCCGAACACCGTCGGCTCGATGCCGCGCGCATGCCGCGTGAACAGCAACGTGCCGACCACGCTCTCGAGCTCGTGCAATGCCTTGGTGACGGCTGGCTGGGACAGCGCCATCTGTGCCGCGGCGCGCCGCAGCGAGCGGTGCTCGGCAAGGGCAAGGGCCAGGCGCAGATGCCGCATATGCAAGCGTTTGCGCAGGGTGGCGGCACTGGAGAGGGTGGCTGGGAGGTCTGGCATGGTGGCCGGGCTGCGGCGAAGATAGGACTTATAGCATGCTTGTGCCTGCCGCTGGTTCTAGGCCAGCTCGGACGGCCTTGGAACATTGATCCGATAGAACCTGGCCGCATTGCCAGCCAGCACGCGCTGCCTGGCGACGGGATCCGGCAGCGCCTCGCACACCGTGCCGAGGATCGTGCCCAAGTCCGCGCTCAGGCCCGACACCGGCAGGTTGCTGCCGAACATCGCCCGCTCATGCCCGAATATCGCCAGCACCTCGCGCACGATGCCGCGGTTGCCCTGCGCATCCCAGCGCCCGCCGGCCAGCCCGAACTCCGACAGCTTGACCAACACATTGGCGCAGGCGGCCAACGCCTCCATGCCGGCGCGCCAACTGGCCAGGCCCTCTTTCGAGCGGTCCAGTGGCAGGCCCGCGTGATTGAGCGCGATCGGCACGCCCGGCAAGGCGGCCGCCACCCGCGCCGCCTCGCGCAAATGCCAGAACGGTACCCGCAGATCCCACGACAAGCCATGGCGCTCCAGCCGCGCCAGGTCGTCCAGCCAGGCCTGGTCCTGCATCGACCCGGGCCGCCCTGCCACTGACTCGCCCTGCGCCGCGGCTGTCAGCGGTTTGCACCGGATCCCCCTGACCCGCGCGAAACCGGCCTGGCGCGCCAGCAGCTCCGCGCATCCTGGAGTGCCGAACGGCGCGTAGGCCACCACCGCGGCAGCCATGCCGGGGCGCCAGGCCTGGCCGTGCAGCCACGCGGTCTCGTCGACGGCTTCGCGGCGGTCGCGTTCGGCCTCTACGTGCACAGTGGCCAGCACTGTGACGGCGCTAGTGTCATGCGCGTACTGCGCCTCAAGGTAATCGCTGCGCAGGGCCTGGTAATCGCCGAGAAAGAAGCTCTGTGGCCGGTATTCGTCCTGCAGCCAGGGATAGCGGCCGCGCCCGAGTTGCCACAGGTGGTGGTGGGCGTCGACGATGGCCAGGCCTGCGGGCAGCGCGGCAGTTGTTACGCTGCTCATCGGCACCGCCTCGGCAGCGTGGCGGCCAGGGCGCCGGCCATCACCAGCGCGGCGACCAGCAGGTAGACACCGGCGCCCGCGCTGACGCGCTCGATCAGCACGCCCGCGGCATAGGGACCGCAGAATCCGCCCAGGTTGCCCAGCGCATTAATCACGCCGCGCGCCACGCCCGCGTGCTCGGCGGCCAGCAGCCGTGGCGGCAGGGTCCAGAACACCCCCGCCGCGGACTGCAGGAAGAAGCCGCTGCCGACCAGCAGGCCATAGGACAGCCAGGTATTGTCGTGCCACCAGACCGAACCGGCCAGGCAGGCGGCGAAACCCAGCAGCGGCCAGACCACGAAGTCCTTGCGCCGGCCGGTGCGGTCGGACAGCGAGGAGATCGCGAGGATGCCGGCCATGGTGCCCAGGTACGGCAGCACGGCCAGCATGCCGACCTGCCCCATGCCGCCTCCGGTCAGGCCCCTCAGGATGGTGGGCAGCCACAGCGTGTACCCGTAGATCCCCATCTGGTAGAGAAAATTGACGGCGATCAGGCGCCAGATCACGTCCTGCGACAGGATGTGCGCCAATACCGCCCGCGTGCCGGCCGCGCCCTGCCCCACGCTTGCGCCAGCGGCGGCTGCCTGCTGCTCTTCCTCGCGCAGGCGGGCCAGCAGATAAGCCTTCTCTTCGGCGGAAATCCAGCGCGCCTGCTCCGGCCGGTCACAGGCCAGCTTCCACCACACGCCGAGGCAGGCCAGCGAAATCAGGCCTTCCACGATAAACAGCCAGCGCCAGTCGAGCGCCGCGATTACCAGGCCCGACAGCGGCGCGGTGATGACGCCGGCGATCGGCACGAACAGGATCACCAGGGCGTTGGCGCGTCCGCGTTCGTGGTCGGGAAACCAGTTGCCGACCATGGTCAGCACCACCGGCAGCATGCCGCCCTCGGCCACCCCCAGCGCAAAGCGCAGAATCAGCAGTTCGGTCTCGTTGCGCACCAGGCCGGTCAGCACGGAAATGACGGCCCAGGCCAGCATCGACCAGGCGATGAAATTGCGCCCGCTGCCGCGCACGGCCAGCTTGCCGCCGGGAATCTGCAGGAACAGATAGCCGACAAAGAAGATGCCGCCGGCCAGGCCGGCCATGCTGGCGCCGATACCGAGCGCATCGCCCATCCCGCCCGGCATCGCGAAGGCGATATTGACGCGATCCATGTACGAGACGATGCAGACCATCAGGATCGGCGGGATGATGCGCCACCAGCGCTGGGCTGGAATGCTGGCGGCACCGGTGAGTGGTGTCGCATCGATGGCGACCGACGTGCCGGCGCCGGCTTGGTCCAAGCCTTTCATACTCTGTCTCCGTATGGATTTCCGGGTATGGGCCGCTGGCATCCGCGCTGCCTTCGCGGCCGTGAACGCCAGTTGACTACCGCGTCGGCAAAGCCAGGATGGCAAGACCGTCCGGTTCCTTGCCGGTGGTGAAGGCATGGCGCAGGGCCAGGCCAGGCAGGTCAAGCTGGCCGACGGTGTGGTCGTTGAGCGCGATATAGGCGCGGCTCGGGTCAGCCGGATGGAAGGCGAGCGCAATCGGCCTGGCGCCGGTGTCGACCCGGCCGGTTTCGGCGAGCGTGTCGGGGTCGAAAACGCGGATGCTGCGCTCGCCGTAGTTGAGCACGAACAGGCGGTCGTCCGGCGACCAGTAGATGCGGGTGGGATCCTCGCCGGTCGGCACCGTGCGCACCGCTTCCATCGTGCGCGCGTCCAGCCGGGTCAGACTGTGATCGTCGCGGCTGGCGACGTAGAGCGCCGCTTCGTCGCGGCTCAGGCAGCAGCCCTCGGGGCGCCTGCCGGCGTACGCCGCGCGCGGAGCGCGGGTGGCATCGTAGGGGTGGACCAGTGTCACGGTATGCGACAGCAGGTTGGTCACGTAGGCACGCTCGCCATCGGCCGACAACACGAACAGATGGCTTTTCACCCCGCCCGCGGGCACGGCGCGGTCAGGCACGGGGTGCTCCAGCGGCGCCTCGAACACCACCAGCATATTGTCGCGCTCGCTCAGCGCGTAGACGCGTCCTTGCCGGTCGATCTGCAGGCCATGGATACGGTGATAGGGCGAGCAATCGAGCCGTGCCCCCACTGCGCCGCGCATCAGGTCGACCGCGATCACCGCGGCGCCGCCGTCGCCGGCGTGCGCGAAGGTCTGCACGCCATAGTGGCCGACGTAGCCGCACAGGCGCTCGCGGTCCACCACGAATTCATGCGGATAGTCAGGCAACTGCACACTGAAGCGGCGCTCGCCGCCATCCAGTTCGTAAGCGCTGAAGCTATGGCCGAATTTCTCCACCAGCACGGCCGTCCATTGGCTTTCCATTCTGTCTCCTTGTGATTCGCACGCCTGTAGGCTCCAGGCTGTTCGGAAGGCGGCACAGGTGCTGCCATGGGCGGAAGTCTGGCGCAGCCAACGATAACTATCTATTGAATATTAGGTATCGAGCTATCTCCATTAGTTATCGCCACGCCAGGCGGAGGCGCCACCATCACCTGCACCGGGGAACCGCCGGGCCGTCATGCGCGGATGGTATGCTTGGTGCTTTCAACTCACACGCAAAGAGCGCGTACCCTGATGGAAATTGCCATACTACTGGCGCTCATTCTGCTTAACGGCCTGTTCGCGATGTCCGAGATCGCGCTGGTCACGGCCCGTAAGGCACGTCTGCAGCGCCAGATCGAGAACGGTGACCGCGGCGCGATTGCCGCGGTCCAGCTGGGCGAGGACCCCACGCGCTTCCTGTCCACGGTGCAGATCGGCATCACGTCGATCGGCGTGCTCAACGGCGTGGTCGGCGAATCCACGCTGGCGCAGCCGCTGGGCCTCTGGCTGCAAGGCTTCGGCTTGTCGCCTAACACCTCCGGCTATGTGGCAACCGCCATCGTGGTGGCCGGCCTGACCTACTTTTCCATCGTGCTGGGCGAACTGGTGCCCAAGCGCCTGGGCCAGATGGCCCCCGAAGCCATCGCGCGGCTGGTGGCGCGCCCGATCGGCTGGCTGGCGGTGGCCTCCACCCCGTTCGTCAAGCTGCTGTCCAGCTCAACGCGGCTGGTGCTGCGGCTGCTCGGCACCAAGGTCGACCGCGGCCCGGGCGTGACCGAGGAAGAAATCCACGCGCTGCTGGTCGAGGGTTCCGAAGCCGGCGTGATCGAACAGCACGAGCACACCATGGTGCGCAACGTGTTCCGGCTGGACGACCGCCAGCTGGCATCGCTGATGGTGCCGCGCGGCGATGTCGTGTACCTGGACGTGGAAGAGACGCTCGATGAAAACCTGCACCGCATCGAAGAATCCGACCACTCGCGCTTTCCGGTCGTGCGCGGCGGCATGCACGACATCATCGGCGTGGTCAGCGCGCGCCAGCTGCTGGCGCGCCGGCTGCGCGGCGAGGAAGCCGACCTGAAGGCCGCGGCGCAGCCGGCGGTGTTCGTGCCCGAGAGCGTGACCGGCATGGAGCTGCTGGAGAATTTCCGCGGCTCCGGCGGCCAGATGGCCTTTGTCATCGACGAATACGGCGAAGTGCTGGGCCTGGTGACGCTGCAGGACCTGATCGAGGCCATCACCGGCGAATTCAAGGCCGACGCCGCCGGCGAGGAATGGGCGGTGCAGCGCGACGACGGCTCGTGGCTGCTCGACGGCCTGATCCCGATCCCGGAACTGAAGGACCGCATCGGCCTGCGCCAGGTGCCCGAGGAAGAAAAAGAGCGCTACCACACCCTGTCCGGCATGCTGCTCCTGCTGCTGGGCCGCCTGCCGCAGATCGCCGACAGCGTGCAATGGGGCGACTGGCGCTTCGAGATCGTCGACATGGACGGCAAACGCATTGACAAAGTGCTGGCCGCGCGCCTGCCCCCGCAGGAAGGACCTGAGGAAGAGACCACCGGCTGATCAGGCCAGCCCATCCGCCGCTGCCGGATTCCGGCGGTGGCGTCAATCCAGGATCACGGCCAATTCCGGCCATATTGATCCATATCAAGTTGCAGGTTGCGACCAAGTCACCTTGGCGCAATTTGCAATGTTCCGCACCTTCCCCTTCGCTTATGATCGGCCTGTGCGGCCCGCATGCGGCCGTGGCAGGCGTGGATTACCAAGGCCTGACGACAAGCGCCGGCGGCCGTCCCAGCGGCAAGCCGAACGACCAAATCTGATACCGGGGAGACGCGGGCAGCGCACGGCCTTCAACAGGCTGCCCGCAAGACCATCCATGCATCCTGATGCCGATGACAACGCCGCGGGCGCGCCTGGCGCGATGCAGCCGTCCGCCCTGGTGTCCGCGCTAGCGGCACGCCGCTCCGGCACCGGGCAGCCAGCGACGATCCTTTCTATCCGCCTGGACCGGTTTGCCAGCGCCTGCGAAACCCTGGGGCCACGGCGCGCGGCCAGGCTGCAGGCCATCGTGCAGGCACGCATCGCCTGCCTGCTGCCGCCCGGCGCCATCATGCACTGGATGGCGCCGGCAGACCTGGTGGTCATTACCGCGCTGCCGGACGGTGAGCCCGACCCCGGCCCGGTGGCCAGCCGGCTGGC
Source organism: Cupriavidus sp. FW305-3-2-15-C-LB2 (assembly GCF_058787575.1). Classification (NCBI taxonomy): domain Bacteria; kingdom Pseudomonadati; phylum Pseudomonadota; class Betaproteobacteria; order Burkholderiales; family Burkholderiaceae; genus Cupriavidus; species Cupriavidus sp. FW305-3-2-15-C-LB2. Next base: position 87,080 of record NZ_JBYSZW010000012.1, on the reverse strand, counting down.
CGACGACCTGTCCCGGCCGTTCGCGCTGGAGGGCTTCGAGCTGTTTATTTCGTGCAGCATCGGCGTGGCCACCGACCATCCGGATATCCCGGCGGAACGCAGCCTGCAGCAGGCCCTGGACGCCATGCTGCGGGTCGATCGACGGGGAGGCGACGGCCTGGCGCGCGCCGACAAGCCCGCCGCGCCACCGACGGCGCCCCTGCTGGCCGCCCTGCCCGACGCACTGGAGCGCGGCGAACTGAGCCTGCAGCTGCAGCCGCGCGCCGACTTCGCCAGCGCCGTGGTCAGCGGCTACACCGTGCGGCTGCGCTGGCACCATCCGGCGCTCGGGCGGGTGGCGCCGCAGGATTTCCTGCCGGCGGTGGAGTCGCTGGGGCTGGTCGGCAGGATTGGCAGCTGGCTGCTGGAAAGCGTGCTGCCGCTGGTACGCGCCGCCGAAAACGTGGCCCCGCTGCAATTCACCCTGCTGGCCTCCAGCGCCCAGCTGCACCGCCCGCAGATGGTGGAGGCACTGGCCCAGGCCATCGACGCAGGCGGCATCGCACCGGACCGCCTGTGCATCGAAGTGTCGGCCAGCGCGGTGCCGGCCGACGCCGACATCATTGCCCGCTTTGCCGCCCTGCGCCGGCGCGGACTGCAACTGACGCTGGGCGATTTCGACGACAGCCCGGGCTGCCGCCAGTTGCTGGCGGCGCTGCACCCGGACCGCGTCACGCTGGACGCGCGCCGGCTGGGCCATGCCCCCCGGCCCGGTGATTCCGCCAACCGTGCCGACAGCCTGCGCGCCGCCTGCCGGCTGGCCCGGGGCGCCGGCGTGTCGGTCTGCGCCAAGGGGATCGAGACCCGCCAGCAGCTCGAGGCGGTGCGTGCCTGGGGCTGCCACAGCGTGCAGGGCTACCTGCTGGCGCAGCCATTCCCTGCGACCTGGCTGCTCCAGACCCATGCGGCAATCCAGCAGCGCGCCCGGGAACTGCTGGCGCCCCACGCCTGAGAAGCGGCTGGCGTTGCGCCCGTTGCACGATTTACAAATTGGCACATACCAGATGTCAAACCCGCTCACAGCAGCGGTAAAATCGGCGCAAATCCCTCAATCCCTGAATCTCTCGATTCTTGAAATCCTCGAAAGGAGCCCGGCGTGAAGAAAGGTTGGATCTGGTGCGTTTTGTTTGCCACACTGTTGGCTGGATGCAACACGATGGCGGGGCTCGGCCAGGATATTCAGCGCGGTGGCCAGAAGCTCGAAAGCTCGGCGGACCGTCACAAGTAAGCCGCCAGCCCCCCCAAGTCTGATGCGGCCCGGACCGCGTCGATATGAAAACGGCACGCCGCATGGCGTGCCGTTTCTCTTTGCGCTGCCGCTGCTCAGCGCTTGTTGCGCAACGCCCTGGCCTGCTCGGCCAGCGTGCGGATGCGGCCCCAGTCGCCACTGGCAACCGCGTCCTTGGGCACCACCCACGAACCGCCCACGCACACCACGTTCGGCAGCGCCAGGTAGGTCGGCGCCAGCGCGGCGTCGATGCCGCCGGTCGGGCAGAAGCGCAGCTGCGGCAGCGGGCCGCCCAGCGACTTCAGCATCGGCACGCCGCCCGCTGCCTGCGCCGGGAAGAACTTGAGGAAGGTGAAGCCGGCTTCCAGCGCCGCCATCGCCTCACTGGCGGTGGCCACGCCCGGCAGCAGCGAGATGCCCGCGCCCTGCGCGCCCTCGGCCAGCGCCGGGGTCAGGCCGGGCGAGACGGCAAACTGCGCGCCCGCATCGCGCACGGCGTGCAGCTGCTCGACGTTCAGCACCGTGCCGGCTCCGACGCAGGCCTGCGGCAAGGCTGCCGCCACCGCCTTGATCGCCTCCAGTGCCACCGGCGTACGCAGCGTGATCTCAAGCAGCGGCAAGCCGCCGGTGACCAGTGCCTCGCTGACGTGCAGGGCCTCGTCGACCGAGTGGAATTCCAGCACCGGGATCACCGGCACGTCGGCAAGGCGTTGAAGCAGCGGGGAAGTCTGGTTTTGCATGGCTGTCTCGGAGTAGGGAGTGCAGAAGCAGGGTTTCAGGGAAACAGGAGTTCAGGCCAACCGGGTCATGCGATCACCGACACCGACTGCGCCAGCCGGCCCAGCACGGTCTGGGCGTCGGGGATCGGCGCCACCGCGCCATAACCGGTGGTCGACAGCGCGGCAGCCACGTTGGCATAACGCGCCGCCTCGAACGGGTCGGCACCCGCGGCCAGGCGCGCAACAAAGCTGCCGCCGAAGCAGTCGCCCGCCCCGGTGGCATCGACCGGCTTGACCGGATAAGGCGGCACCAGCGCGCGCGACTCTGGTGTGGCCACATAGGAGCCCTCTTCGCCCAGCTTCAGCGCGACCAGGCCGATGCCGCAGCCCAGCAGGTAGTCGACGATGGCGTCGCGGTCGTCCAACCCGGTCAGCACGGTGATGTCATCCCAGCTGGGCAGGCACACGTCGGTCAGCATCAGGGCCTCGCGCATGATGCCGCGCGCGCGCGCCAGCGACCACAGCCGCAGCCGCAGGTTGGTGTCCAGCGTGACCTTGGTGCCGGCCTTGCGCGCATGCTCCATCGCGTCCAGCCCGGCATCGCAGGCGCTGGTGCTGATGGCCAGGCTGATGCCCGACAGGTGCAGGTAGCGCGCCGCGGTGATCGCGCCCAGCGGCAGATGCTCGTGCTGGTAGCGGCTGGCAGCAGAGCCTTCGCGCAGGTAATCGAAGCGGTGGCCGTGGTTGTCGTGCGAGACAAAGTAGACCCCGGTAGGCGCGCTCGGGTCGACGCGCACGTGGCGGGTATCGACCCGCTCCTGCGTCCATAGCGCGCGCAGGCGCTCGCCGAAGGTGTCGGCACCGACCGCGCAGATATAGCCGGTGCTGGCGCCCTGGCGCGCAGCGGCAATGCAGAAGTTGGAAGTGTCGCCGCCAAAGCCTTGCAGGTAGCGCGACGGATCGTCGGGCTGTTGGTTGAACTCCACCAGCGGTTCGCCGTAGGCCAGGATATCGATGCTCATGGGGCTGCCTGCCTCAGAAGAAGGTTTGCACGATGTCGATCACGCGCATGTCGCGGTCCAGCACCGGGATATGGCGCCACTTGTCGAAAGTCAGGCACGGGTGCGAGATATCGAAGGCGATCATGTCGCCGACCTGAACGTCGTCGCCAGGCTTGACCTGCAGGTAGGCGTGCTGGTCCATCATGCCGGTGACTTCCCAATGCGCGGGGACGTCCACCGGCGCCTCGGTGCCAGGCCGGTACAGCCGTGCCGGGATCGGCATGCCGGCGTCGAAGGCCGCATCGCGCTTGCCCATGCCGATGATGACGCGGTCCGGCTCGGGGATCGACTGCACATAGGCCCACAGCTGCAGCGCCGGCAGCAGGCCCTCGCGCATCTTCTGCGCGACCGGGTTGCTGGCCAGGATGCGCTGCTGCGCGGCGCGGTAGATGCCCACGTCATGCGTCAGGTAGCAGCCCGGGCGCAGCACGATGTCGATCGGCGCGCCGATCTCGGTGCGCGCGAATTCCTCGGCCACCACGTCGTACCAGGCCGAACCCGCGCCCGACATCACCACCGGGCTGCGGCCGAAGCGGCCTTCCTGTGCCAGCTGCCGCGTTACCGCCACGGTGCGCTGCAGGAACTTGCGGATATCGGCTTCTTCCTTGAGCACGCCTTCATAGATCTCGACGCCGGCCAGCGACAGCGCCTGCGGCCAGCGCGCCAGCGCGTCCAGCACGGCCTGCTGCTGCGCGTCGTCGCGTACGCCGGTGCGCCCGCCTTCCACGCCCAGTTCCAGCAGCACCTGCAGCTTCTGGCCGCGCTCCTGGAAGAACTTGCCGAGCTGGTCGACCAGCGCGGCCGAGTCCACCAGCGCGAAGAATTCGAAATCCGGATCGCGCAGCAGGTCAGCGATGATTTCCATATTGCGCCGGCCCACCAGCTGGTTGGCCATCAGCACGCGCTTGACGCCGTGCGCATGCGCGGCAGCGGTCTGGTGCGCGGTGGCCAGCGTGATGCCCCACGCGCCGGCGCCAAGCTGGCGCGCAAACAGCTTGGGCGCCATGGTGGTCTTGCCATGCGGCGCAAGCTGCACGCCGTATTCGTTCATGAAGCGGCGCATCCATTCCAGGTTATGCGCAAGCCGGTCTTCATAGAGCACCGCGGCCGGCAGGCTCAGCTCTTCCCGCAACAGGTTCCAGCCGGTCTGGCCGGCCGCATCCGGGGCGATGGGGGTCTCCATCCGTCCCAGCGCCTTGTTGAGCGGATCGATCACGCCAGCCTGATACTTTATTTCACGCATGCTTGTCATCACCCTGAAAAAATCTGATTGACGTAATGATAGCCCTGAAAATAAGATATTTCATCCTTGTTATAAAGTAACACGCAGATGCCCGGAAGGGCTAGCCGGGACCACGCGACTGGCATCCGCCACGTGCGCCAATCACTGTTATAGCCCCTGCCTGCAAGCACCGCAGTTTTCGTCACATTTCGATCCGACCCGTCTTCCGACCAGACCTGCCGCCCATGACTGCGCCCTTCGACATCCTGACCCGCATCGCCGAGCGCGGCCCCGCGCTGCGCCTGGCCGAGCAGAAGGTGGCGCAGGTGGTACTGGAAGACCTGGCCGGCGCGGCCGCCGCCAGCATCAATGAGCTGGCGCGCAAGGCCGGCGTCAGCGAGGCCAGCGTGACGCGCTTTGCCAAGGCCATCGGCTGCCGCGACGTGCGCGACCTGAAGCTGCGCCTGGCGCAGGCCACCGCGGTGGGTGCGCGCTTCCTGCAGCCCGGCAGCGTTCCCGCCGGTGAAGCCACCCCGGCCACACTCGCTGACAGCATCCACGCCGACATCCTCACCGCGCTCGAAGTCAACCGCGGCATGATGGATGCGCAGCGCATCGAACAGGCCGCGCGCCTGTTGCTCGGCGCACGCATGGTCTACGCTTTTGGCATGGGCGGCGGCTCGTCGTTCATGGCCGACGAGGCCCGCCATCGCCTGGCGCGCCTGGGCCAGCCGGTGGCGAGCTACCAGGACGCGCTGCTACAGAAGATGGTGGCGGCCACGCTGGGCCGCGACGACGTGGTGCTGGCCTTCTCGGCCAGCGGCCGCGTGCCGGAGATGCTGGCCAGCTGCGATATCGCGCGCGAGTACGGTGCCCGCCTGGTGGCCGTGACCGCGCTGGGCTCGCCACTGGCCGCGCGCGCCGACGTGCTGCTGCCGGTGCGCACGCTGGAGACGGATTTCATTTTCAAACCGTCGGCATCGCGCTACGCCATGCTGATGGTGCTGGACGTGCTCGCCACGCAATGCGCGCTGTTGCAGCCGGACCAGAGCAAAGAGCGCCTGCGCCGGCTCAAGTACGTGCTGGACAGCCACCGCGGCGAAAGCGGCCCCGCCCGGGGCCCTGACAGCCGCCAGCCGCTCGGAGACTGACCATGCCACACCTGTTCGATACCCTGATCCGCTGCGTCACCCTGATCGACGGCTCCGGCGCCGCCGCACGCCTGGCCGACGTGGCCCTGCGCGACGGCCGCATCGCCCGCATCGATGAAGCCGGCGCGATCGATCCCGACGCCGCCTCGCATGTAGTCGAAGGCGACGGCCTGGTCCTTGCACCGGGCTTTGTCGACGTGCATACGCACGACGATACCAACGTGGTGCGCCAGCCCGAGATGACGCCCAAGCTGTCGCAGGGCGTGACCACGGTGGTGGTCGGCAACTGCGGCATCAGCGCCGCACCGGTGACGCTGGCGGGCGAGCCGCCCGACCCGATGAACCTGCTCGGCCATGCCGACGCCTTCCGCTACCCGGATTTCAAGTCCTACGTCGATGCAGTGGAAGCCGCGCAGCCCGCGGTCAACGTTGCCGCGCTGGTCGGCCATACCGCGCTGCGCAGCAACCATATGGACCGCTTCGACCGCGCCGCCACGCCGGAAGAAATCGCGGCAATGCGCGCGCAGCTGGAAGAAGCGCTGCAGCACGGCGCGCTGGGCCTGTCCACGGGCCTGGCCTACGCCAACGCCTTCAGCGCGCCGACCGATGAGGTGCTGGCGCTGGCCGAACCGCTGGCCAAGGCCGGCGCGCTCTACGCCACCCACCTGCGCAGCGAGTTCGCCGAGATCCTCGACGCCATGGATGAGGCCTTCCGCATCGGCCGCCATGCGCGCGTGCCGGTGGTGATCTCGCACCTGAAATGCGCGGGCGTGGCCAACTGGGGCCGCAGCACCGAGGTGCTGGACGCGCTCGACGGTGCGCAGCGCTGGCAGCCGGTGGGCTGCGACTGCTACCCCTACACCGCCAGCTCCTCCACGCTGGACCTGAAGCAGGTCACCAGCGACTTCGACATCATGGTGACCTGGTCCGAAGGCGCGCCCGAGATGGGCGGCCGCCTGCTGGCCGATATCGCCGCCGAATGGCAGGTAAACCTGCACGAAGCCGCGCGCCGGCTGATGCCCGCGGGCGCGGTCTACCACTGCATGGAAGACGCCGACGTCGACCGCATCCTGAGCCATCCGGCCACGGTGGTCGGGTCGGACGGGCTGCCCAACGACCCGCTGCCGCATCCGCGCCTGTGGGGCGCCTTCCCGCGCGTGCTGGGCCACTACGCCCGCGACCGCGAGCTGTTCCCGCTGACGGTGGCCGTCAACAAGATGACCAGCATGTCCGCCGAGCGCTTCGGGCTGCAGGAGCGCGGCTTCGTGCGTGAAGGCTACTGGGCCGACCTGGTGCTGTTCGACGCCACCACCATCCGAGATGCGGCCAGCTTTACCGATCCCATGCAACCGGCCGAGGGCATTGCCGCGGTCTGGGTCAACGGCGAGCTGTCATGGCAGCAGCGCCAGGCCACCGGCGTGCGCGCCGGCCGGTTCCTGCCGCGAGGCTCGCGGCCTGAGTTCGGCGCCGCCTGACCGGCGCGCTGCCCTCCTTCCTTCCCATATCCAACCCATCCCAGGAGTACCCATGGACATCAAACGATTCGGCGTCGAAGGCGGCACCGGTACCGGCGGCCAGCACATGCCCTTTGCCCGCGCGGTCGCGGCCGACGGCTGGCTCTACGTCTCCGGCCAGGTGCCGATGGTCAGCGGCGAGGTCATCGACGGCGGCATCGTGCCCCAGACCCACCAGGCCATCAAGAACGTGCTGGCCATCCTGGCCGAGGCCGGCTACGGCCCGGAGCACGTGGTGCGCTGCGGCGTCTGGCTGGACGACACGCGCGACTTCGCCTCGTTCAACAAGATCTTCAAGGAATACTTCGGCGCCAACCCGCCCGCGCGCGCCTGCGTGCAGTCGAGCATGGTGGTGGACTGCAAGGTCGAAGTGGACTGCATCGCCTACAAGAAGCCGGCGGCCTGAGCCTGCTGCCTGCGGATTGCGTGCCCTCTCCCGCTACCGCGGGAGAGGGGAAAAACTAAAAACTAACCCCTGCCGCCACAAGCGGCCTTTTTTCCACACAAGGAGACTATATGGGTGCCGTCACCGGAACCACGCTCTTGGTGTATGCGCTGATCGCAGTGATCGCACTGGTGGTGCTGATCGCGCGCTTCAAGCTCAACCCCTTCATTACCCTGGTGGTCGTATCGGTGCTGCTCGGCTTTGCCGTGGGCATGCCGATGGGCGACATCGTCAAGTCCTTTGAAGCCGGTGTCGGCGGCACGCTGGGCCATATCGCGCTGGTGGTCGGCCTTGGCACCATGCTCGGCAAGATGATGGCCGAATCCGGCGGCGCGGAGCGCATCGCGAACACACTGATCGATTTCTTCGGCGCGAAGAACGTGCATTGGGCGATGGCCACCATCGCCTTTATCGTCGGCCTGCCGGTGTTCTTTGAAGTGGGCTTCGTGCTGCTGGTGCCGATCGCCTTCAACGTGGCCAAGCGCACCGGCACGTCGATGGTGCTGGTCGGCATCCCGATGGTGGCCGGCCTGTCCGTGGTGCACGGCCTGATCCCGCCGCACCCGGCCGCGCTGCTGGCGGTGACCGCCTATGGCGCCGACATCGGCAAGACCATCATGTACGCGCTGATCGTTGGCATTCCCACGGCAGCCCTCGCCGGCCCGCTGTTCGCCAAGCTGATGGACCGCTACGTCAAGCTGCCCGAGGTCAACCCGCTGGCGGACCAGTTCACCGAAGAGGATGAGCGCGTCAAGGCATCGCACGAGTTGCCGGGCTTCGGCATCACGGTGTTCACCATCCTGCTGCCCGTGATCCTGATGCTGATCGGCAGCTGGGCCGACCTGTTCACCACGCCCAAGACCTTTGCCAACGACTTCCTGAAGCTGATCGGCAACTCGGTGATGGCGCTGCTGATCGCCGCGCTGGTGAGCTTCTACACCTTCGGCAAGGCGCGCGGCTTCAACCGCGAGACCATCCTCAAGTTCACCAACGAGTGCGTGGCGCCCACCGCCATCATCACGCTGGTGGTCGGCGCCGGCGGCGGCTTTGGCCGCATCCTGCGCGACTCCGGCATCTCCAACGCCATCGTCGACGTCGCCACCGGCGCCAACGTGTCGGTGCTGGTGCTGGGCTGGCTGGTGGCGGTGATGATCCGCATCGCCACGGGCTCGGCCACGGTGGCCATGACCACCGCCGCGGGCATCGTCGCACCGATCGCCGCCAGCGTGCCGGGCACCCGCCCGGAACTGCTGGTGCTGACCACCGGCGCCGGCTCGCTGATCCTGTCGCACGTGAACGACGGCGGCTTCTGGCTGGTCAAGGAATACTTCAACATGACCGTGACCCAGACCTTCCAGACCTGGTCGGTCTGCGAAACCATCATCTCCGTGGTGGCACTGCTGCTGACGCTGGGCCTGGCCACGCTGATCTGAGCGTTACCTCCCGCGCCCCCGCCCCGGGGGCGCGCCGGGCGGCCCCGGCAGGCCCCGGTATCCACCGGGATTGGCTTGCCTGCGCGGGCCATCCCAGCTTCATGGCCGTGACTGCCTTCGACGGCATGGGCGCGGTTTACGAAAGCCGCACGTGCATTTTCAAGAGTCGGCGATTTCCGGATCCGCTGCATGGATTCAAACTTCGCCCGCCCCTGGAAATGCGACATCTCTCATCGATTCCCCTGCACCGACAGCAAATACTGGTGGCGTCATCGGATCACCGATGATCGGGTGTGGAAAGCCCGGATGCCTGACGAGGACAGGCGTTGCGCTTGCAGCATGCAACGCCTGTGTGCTCGCATGGTTCCATGGCGGGCCAAGCGAGGCAGCCGCAAGGCTGGCCGGTTCCACCTCGTCAGACCGGTCTTTCCACCCTCGTTGACTGGCCCGCCGCCCTCACGTGGAAAGGAGTGGCGCGCACTCACCAGTGAGGAATCAATGACGACGATCGATAAGATGACTAACGAATGCTTGCAGCAGGTCCGCGCTGGTATCGACGGAGTTCTCGTACTTCTGGATCACGAAAGCGAACGCTCGGAGGGCTGCTTCAGCGCGCTTTGCCTGCTTGGCATGGTGAAGGCGCAGCTTGATGGACTGCTGGCCGAACGGGAGCGGATGATGTAGCGGCGCGTTGGTGTGACGGGGCAGTCACCGTCACACCATCCTGCGGGCAACCTTGCCTAGATGCTTTTTTTGATGCACCATAACATCAAATTTGAGGCAAGGAGCATGCTATGCGCACGACCGTCACTATCGATGACGCCCTTTATGAACAAGCACTAGAGATAGCCGACCCTGGCATGGACAAATCTGATCTTTTTCGTGAGGCAATCAAGACTTTCGTGCGGGTGCAAGCAGCCAAGCGCCTCGCGGCGCTGGGTGGCACCGCGCCCGACATGGAAGATGTGCCACGTAGCCGCATGGAACCCGAATCGAAATGAGCGTGCTCGTCGACACCTCTGTGTGGGTGGATCATTTCAAGAACCGCAATGACGCACTGGTCAGTTTGCTCGTGTCGGATCAAGCACTGACCCACCCCATGGTCCTGGTTGAACTAGCCTGCGGCACGCCCCCGGCACCGCGTGCGCGGACACTCGGTGACATCGGGCTGTTGCAGCCCGCAAGGCAGGCCAGCCTGGCAGAGGTAATGGCGTTCATCGAGCACGAGAAATTGCATGGACTCGGTTGCGGCCTGGTGGATGTCTCATTGCTGGCTTCCACTTTGATCACGCCAGGCGCACGGCTATGGACACTGGATCAGCGTCTCAACGACTTGTCAGTGCGTTTTCGTGTGGCGCATCGACCCAAGCTTCACTTTCACTAGCAGGCTGCTGAAGTACGCCCCGCTACAACCGGATGCTTGCCAACTGTTGGTGTGCCGATGATTCTGCACTGTCACGCCTCGTCCTGCGGGAATCAGTACCGATACACCACCTGCAACCCAGCCGTCACCGCGGCCGTATGGAACGCTGCGGGCTTATAGACCGGCATACCGACGAACACGTCATACGAGACTGAGCCCAGCCGCGAGCCCAGCCCTCCGCGTAGTCCAATCACCGCCCCGGTCAGTTGGGTGCCGGCCAGCGCAGTGGTAATCGGCCCGAAGACCCTTCCATAATCGAGTCCTGCAGACAGCGCCTGCCCGGCTGCCGCCCAGAGGCGCATGTAGCTCATTGCGCCAATAGAAGCCGCGCTCGCTGGCCAGCAGGTTCTCTCCATCGAAGCCACGCACCGTGTAGCGGCTGCCGATGGTGAGCGCATCAATGTAGTAGAGCCGGTCGTTGGTGAACTGGCCGTGGAAAGTGGTGACATACCGCAGCGGCAGCTCGCCCAGCGAACGGTACCGACAGGTTGGCGTCCGCCACGAGCATCCGATAGCGCCAGGTGGGGCCGCCACTGTCGGCCAACACATCGTCCTGCGCGCCGAATCCGCCGATGCCCTGGCGATAGGCCAGCGTGCCGTCGAACTGCGCCGCGCCGAAGTAGTGGCGATCCGTGATGCCCGCCTCGAGCACCGTATTGTTGCGGCGCTGCTGCGCGATCTCGGTGTCCTCGATGAAGCTCTTGCCAAAGCGCCGGGTCAGGCGAAACTGCATGCCGAACACATCGTTCTGGCTGCGGTTGAGCACGCGGTGCAGCTTCAGGTCCGCTGTCTCCGACTTGCCGCTGGAGATGAAGGTCTGATTGACACCGGCGATCTGCTGGAAATAGTTGTTCGAATAGGCCGACAGCGTCGCCGTCCAGTACCCCCAAGGCACCGAGTAATAGCCATTCCAGCCACGCGTGCCGTGTTCCTTGTTGGCGAAGCCCAGATCCTGGTTGTAGCCGACGTTGAAAAGGTCGTTCAGGCCGAGCGGATTGTCCAGACTCACGCTCAGTTTGCCCTGCCACTTGCCGGTCGAGCGCGTGCCGGAATTGTCCACCGAGGCCACCACCGTCCAGGGCTTGCCGCGTTTGACGGCGATCACCACGTCGCTCACGCCCGGCGCCTTCGTCGGCACGATCTGCATGTCCACATCCTGGCTCGGCACACGCTTCATTTGCTCCAGGCCTTGCTCAAGGTCGCGCAGGTTCAGCAAGTCGCCTGGGCGTGCGGGGAAAGCCGATTTCCGGGTGCCCCACAGGTCGGGCTCGGCGAAGCGCAGTTCGCCTATGACGCCGGGGAGCAGTGCCAGCTTCAGCGTGCCGGAACTCAAGTCCTGCTCGGGTACCAGCACGCGGGTGGTGACGTAGCCCTTGTCCGGCAACCTCCAGGTAGCCGCGCAACTGGCTCGGCAGTGTGCCGGTGGCCTGGTTGACGATGATGCGGGCCGAGCCGCCCGGCAGCAGGTTCGGGTTGCCGTTGACGTACCCCGCCTGCTGGGTAGCCACGATCGACGGCGAATTGTTCAGGATGATGCCGGCCTTGGGGACGTCGAACTGGGTGTAGGCGTTGACGGACACGCCGGCGGTGGACGGCCGGGTGATATTGACCTGCTGCAGCCCGTTCGCGGTCTGGACCACGGCGGGCCGGTTGGCGCCCGCGTTCGGGTCCGCCACCACCTGTGCGCTGGCCGTCCATGGCAGCCCCATTGCGCACCAGGCGGCCAGGGTCGTTGCCGGCAGGCCGAAGCGCGCCATGCGGGTGAACGCCGGAGCCTGTGTGCAGCGTGACCCAGCGCTGCGCCGCTTGCCCAGGCCGCTCGCCGATTCCTCGACCGCCATCAGCATGGCGCGTGACCGATTGAAGACAAGGCGGTAGCAACGGCGATTCATGATCTGGGTAACGGCACACGGTTTGATACGTGCGCAACTTTACCCAAACCACTAAGAAATAAATGTCAAAAATCTCAAAATGAGACAAAACATGAAAATCTGAATTGCCTGATTGATTCCACAAGAAATTTAACGTTAGTGGCTCATTTTCGCCTGTGTCCGGAGCCACCGCGCCCCGCCAGGCCGCGCTCACCAGCGCATCCAGCCGCGCCTTGCCATTCCCCGCCCTGAACGGCGAAGTCTGCCGCGCAACCGATCAACGCAACGGTTTACAAGGCTCCGCCCACCGCCTAAGGTCAACCAGTAAGTGACTTGCCGGGAACCATCCCATGTCGATCGACCGCCGCTCCTTCCTCAGTCTTGCAGCAGGCCTGGCCGCTACCGGCCTCGGCCCTGTGCTGCCGGCTCATGCCGCCACCGTCGCCGCCCCCTTGCGCCGCAATATCCCGGGCACCACCGAAGCCCTGCCCGTGATCGGCATGGGCACCGCCGACACCTTCAACGTCGGCACCGGCGCCGCCGAACGCAAGCCGCTGGCGGAGGTAATGGGCCTCCTGCTGCAGAGCGAAGGTTCGGTCGTCGATACCGCGCCCAGCTACGGCAGCGCAGAGGCCGTGACCGGCGACCTGCTGCGCGCGGCCAACGCCCGCAGCCGGGTGTTCCTGGCCACCAAGATCTCGGCCAAGTCCGGCGCGCCCGCGCAGGCGCAATGGGCGCGCTCGCTGGCCGACCTGCATGTAGACAAGGTCGACCTGCTGCAGATACACAACCTGATTGACTGGCAGGCCAACCTGCGCTGGCTGCGCGAGCTGAAGGAACAGGGCCGCATCCGCTACCTGGGCGTCACCCACTACCGCGACGATGCGCACGAGGCGCTGGAGAATATCGTGCGCAGCGAGCGCGTGGACTTTGTCCAGATCAACTATTCAGTGGCCGAGCGCAATGCCGAGCGCACGCTGCTGCCGCTGTGCGAAGCACGCGGCGTGGCGGTGCTGATCAACCGGCCATTTCAGGACGGGCGTCTCTTTCGCGCCGTCAAGGACCGACCGCTGCCGCCGTGGGCCGGCGATATCGACTGCGGCTCGTGGGCCCAGCTGTTCCTGAAGTTCATCGTCAGCCATCCCGCCGTGACCGCGGCGATCCCGGCCACCTCCAAGCCGCCCAACATGGCCGACAATCTCGGCGCCGGACTGGGCCGCATGCCTGACCCCGGCCAGCGCGAGCGCATCGCCGCGCTGCTGCGCTGAGCGGCAATCTATCGTGGACGATCCCGCGCGCGAGGCGCCTGCCGGCGGCCTGGCCCGGCTGCGGCGCGGCTTCGGCATCCGCCCCGGCGAGACCGGCGCCGTGGTGGCCGGCTTCCTGTTTTTCTTCTGCCTGTTCGCCAGCTATTTCATGCTGCGCCCGGTGCGCGAGACCATGGGCATTGCCGGCGGCGTGAAGAACCTGCAGTGGCTGTTCACCGCCACCTTTGTCGTGATGCTGGCCGCGATCCCGCTGTACGGCGCGGTCTGCGCGTGGCTGCCGCGGCGCCGCTTCGTGCCCTGGGTGTACGCCTTCTTTATCGCCAACCTGCTTGGCTTTGCGCTGGCCACTCGCGCCCTGCCTGACAACGTCTGGCTGGCGCGCGTGTTCTATGTGTGGCTGTCGGTGTTCAACCTGTTCGTGGTGTCCGTGGCATGGAGCCTGATGGCCGATGTGTTCCGCCCCGAGCAGGCGCGCCGGCTGTTCGCATTGCTGGCCGCCGGCGCCAGCGCGGGCGGGCTGGCCGGCCCCGTGCTGGGCGGCTGGCTGGTGCCGCAGATCGGCCTGACCGGGCTGATGCTGCTGTCGGCAGCGCTGCTGGCCGCAACGCTGCCGGGCGTGGGCTGGCTGTTCGGCTGGCGCCGCCGCGCCGGCGCGGGCGTGGTGCAGCCGGGCGAAGCCCCGGCCGGCGCGGCGCAGGATCCGGCCAACCCCATCGGCGGCGGGCTGCTGGCCGGGCTGTCGCTGCTGCTGCGCTCGCGCTACCTGCTTGGCATCGGCCTGTTCGTGATCCTGCTGGCCACGGCCAGCACCTTCCTGTATTTCGAGCAGGCGCGGCTGGTGGCCGAGGCCTTCCCGGAGCGCACCCGCCAGACCCAGGTCTTCAGCGCGCTGGATGCTACCGTGCAGGCGCTGACCATCCTGGTCCAGCTCTTCTTCACCGGCCGCATCGCGCGCCGCTATGGCGTCACCGTGCTGCTGACCGCGGTGCCGCTGGCGGTGACCTGCGGCTTTCTCGTGCTGGCGATGCTGCCGACCTTCGGCGTGCTGGCCGGCGTGATGATCCTGCGGCGCGTGGGCGAATACGCGCTGCTGCGCCCCGGGCGCGAGATGCTGTTCACCGTGGTCGATCCCGAGACCAAGTACAAGGCCAAGAACGTGATTGACACCGCGGTCTACCGTGCGGGCGATGCGGTCAGTGCGTGGGTCAAGACGGGGATCGATGCGCTGTCGGGCCATCCCGCCACGGTGGCGCTGGCTGGCGCCGTGCTCGCGCTGGTGTGGGCGGGGCTGGGCTGGTGGCTGGGGCGGCGGCATGAGGGGCAGTTGCGACCGCCGGATGCCAGCCTCAGCCGTGCAGTGGGAAATACCGCTGCACGCTAATGCCCGGGACAAGGGTTTTCCCGGTTGACGCTGTGCCTGCGAAGCCATACATTGGTCACGCAGATCTAGATAAGAGACCATCTGTAAGATGGTCTCTTCGCGCCTTGCAGTTGCTGCGGCCTCTTACAGAACAAATAAGAGGAGACCGCCGTGCAACACTCTGCCATCAAGATTCGTGGCATCGATGATGTCATTGCCTACATAGATTCCTGCCCGGGCATTCGCGGCAGGGCCGGTGTCATCTGGTGGCTCGCACTCGGCGGGCTATTCCTTGATGCATTTTCCAATTCTGCGCTGAGCGCCGGCCTCGGGCCGATGACGCGCAACCTTCAACTCGCGCCTGCAAAGGTCGCCCTGTTGACCTCGTTTGCCTCCTGGGTGGCCATTGCCTTCAACCCTATCGGCGGCTGGATGGCCGACCGCTGGGGCCGCGTCCGACCGCTGGTTCTCGCCAAGGTCCTGGCCGTGGCCGGCGCATTGCTGGTGGTGTTTGCCCCCGGCTTCGAGGTGATCCTGGCCGGTCGCTTCTTTGTCGGCGCGGCCTACGGCATCGACTTTGCCATCGCCATGGCGGTGCTGGCGGAGTTCACGCCGGTGAAACTCAAGAGTCGGCTGAACACGTGGCAAGGCATGTGGTACACGGCCGTCTGCTCCAACCTGCTGCTGGCACTGCTGTTCTACTCCTGGGACGTTGGCGATACGATCTGGCGCTACTCGGTGGCAGCCACCGCGGTCTTCGGCGTGATGATCCTGCTGCTGCAGGGCCTGTTCCTGGTGGAAAGCCCGATCTGGCTGGCACGCAAGGAATTGCTCGATGCCGCCGCACACGCCATGACGCGCATCTATGGACGTGAGTTCGTAGCCGCACCGCCCGCGGAACGCATCCCCGTCCTCAACCAGGCGCGCCGCGGCCTGGCCAACGTTCTGCTGATCTTCCGCGGCGTCTACCTGCCGCGCACCGTGCTGGCGGCCACCGTGCAGATCGGGCAGTCGATCCAGTACTTCGCGATCGGCTGGTACCTGCCGCTGATCAGTGCGGCCCTGTTCGGCAAGGACTTTGTCTACGCGACCATCGGCGCGCTGGTTTTCAACGTCTGCGGCATCTTTGGCGGCTTCCTCTCGCCCTTGATAGGCCGCAAGCTGGGCCTGCGCCGCGCCTCGGCGTTCGGCTTTGCGGCGGTATTCGCCATGCTGCTGATCCTGGGCCTGTTCAACGGCAAGATGCCGATGTGGATGGCAGTGGTGGTTCCGTCGCTGTTCATCCTGTTCCACTCGGGCGGGCCCGGCGCGAATGGCAAAAGCCTGTCGTCACTGTCCTTCCGCAGCGAACTTCGCGCGGGCGCCAACGGCATCATCGGCGCGCTCGGCGCCATCGGCGCTGCACTGGGCCTGCTGGTGTTCCCGCTGTTCCGCGCACAGTATGGGCTGGAAACCACCTTCCTGATTCTCTCTGTGGTCCCGCTGCTGGCCAGCATCATCTGCTTCGCGATCCGCTGGGACCCGACCCGCACCACCATCAACCCCGACAATGAAGCCGATGCCCCGCAGTTCAAGGGCGATGTGCCGGACGCTCCGGGTTTCATGAATCCCGCGATTGAGAAGGCCCGCCCATGACCCAGCGCAGAAATGTCATCCTTGCGATCGATGAGGGCACCTCAGGCACCCGGGCAGCGGTGGTCGCCGCTGACGGTCATGTCATGTGCCTCGAGTACACCACGCTTGAGGTCCGTTCGCCCTGCCCTGGCGTGGTCGAGCAGGACGCCGACGTCCTGCTCGACAAGACCCTGGCAGTTTGCCGCGCCACCCTGGCACAGGCTGCCCGCGAAAACCTGACCGTCACCGCCCTCGCCATCGCGACCCAGCGCGCCACCGCGGTACTGTGGGACACGCAGACCGGACGTGCGCTGGCACCCGCCATGGTGTGGCAGGACACGCGATACGCAGCCGATCTGGATCAGCTTGCGCCGGCATGGGACGCGACTCTGCGCGAAGCAGTCGGCCGCCCCACCGGTGTGCGCTCGCCTTACCTATGGGCGGCGCGGCACCTGCGCGACACGCCGGCTGTGGCTGACGCCTTCCGTGCGCGCCGGCTCGCCTTCGGCACCATCGACAGCTGGCTGCTTTGGCACCTGTCGACGGCACGCACGTGCATCACCACGCCGACCAACGCCACTTCCTGCAACGCCTATGTACTGACCGGGCATCGCTACCAGCTCGACTGGATCGACGCGCTTGGCTTTCCGCGCGAGCTGCTGCCTGAGCTGCGCCAGGATGCGGACGACTTCGGCCGCACGCGGCCGGACGTGCTGGGGCTTGACGTGCCGATCCTGGCTTGTGCCGGGGACCAGCTCGCCGGCGCAATCGGCCTGGGATGCCTCGATGCCGGCCAGGCGATGTGCCTGCATGGCACCGGCAGCTTCGTCGACCTGGTAGTCGGTCCGAACCTTCCTGCCCGCAGCGGCAAGTCGGACAGCACCCTGACCATGACCGCGCGCCGGCAACTGGGCGTGTCGCATTTCTCCGTCGAAACCTTTGTCGCCACCACCGGCTCCGCGCTCAACTGGGTCTGCGACAAGCTCGGCTGGTTCGAGAACGCCAGGCAAATCAGTGCGCTGGCCAGCACCGTTGCGTCTTCACGAGGCGTGACCTTTATTCCCGCGCTGACCGGCCTGCGCGTCCCACGCATGCAGCCCGAGGCGCGCGCCGCACTGACCGGCATCTCGATGGCAACGACGCAGGCCGAGATGGCCTTTGCCATCCTTGAAGGCATTGCGCATTCGGTGACTTCCTGCATCGAGGCAAACCGGAAGATCGCGGGCGTGCCGGTGTCGGAGCTCGTGGTTGGCGGCGGCTTGTCCGGCAGCGATGCGCTGCTGCAGATGCAGGCGGATCTCAGCGGAATTTCCATCCACCGCATGAAGGAGACCGACCGCGCCAGCCTGCGCGGCATCGCTTACCTTGCCGGCTCGTCCGGCCTGCTTTGGGATTCCATGCAGCAGGCCCGGACCACCACCACCCCGGACGCAGTATTCGAACCGGCGATCAGCGCCGATGAGCGCGCCCAGCGGCGCGCGCTCTGGCATGCGCGGGTGGCATCCGAGCTCAACCATGCGGACGCGCTTGCGGTCCATTAATCAGGAGCAATAACAGACATGGTGATTTTTCCATCCCGCAGCGCTAACCGCGAGCGCGCCGCCATGACCAGCACCGAGCCGTTGCGGCTGGTGCGCCGGGACCTGCTCGACCGCCTGGAGGCGGATGCGTTCGACATCCTGGTGGTCGGCGGCGGCGTGACGGGCGCCTACGCCGCGCTGGATGCCAGCTTGCGCGGCTATCGCGTGGCGCTGGTTGAAAAGTGCGACTTCGCCGCGGGGACCTCTTCCAAGTCATCCAAGATGGTGCACGGCGGCCTGCGCTATATCGAGCAGGGCAATCTCGGCCTGGTACGCCATTCACTGCTGGAGCGCCAGCGCCTGCGCCGCAACGCGCGCCACCTGGTGCAGCGGCTGCCGTTCCTGTTCCCGGTGATGGAGCGCAACGGCGTGTTCGACAAGCGCCTCGCCAAGGCCTTCGAGAGCCTGCTCTGGACCTACGACCTCGCCGGTGGCTGGCGCGAGGGAATCCTGCACCAGAAGCTGACCAAGGCCGAGGTGCTGTCCCACTGCCCGACCTTCAATGAGGAACATCTGACCGGCGGCTACCTGTACTTCGATGCGCGCGTCGATGATGCCCGCCTGACACTGAACATCGCGCGCACGGCAGCGTTCCACGGAGCGGCCGTGGTCAATCATGCGACCGTCGCCGAGATCACCCGCGACGGCCACGGCAAGGTGGATGGCGCCATTGTCCACGCCGGCGAGCGCGAGATCCGCGTGCACGCAGGCGTGGTCATCATGGCAACCGGCGTCTGGCTGCGCGACTGGACCGGCCGCAGGAAGGGCGAGGCCAGGACCCTGCACATTCGCCCTGCCAAGGGCGTCCACGTTGCCATCCCGTGGCTGAAGATCCGCAATGACTGCACGGTGACGATCCCGGTGCCCGGGCGCAGCCGCCGGGCAACGATCACGCGGTGGGGCAATGTGTCCTACCTCGGCACCACCGACGAAGACTATGAGGGCGACCTCGACAATGTCATGTGCACCCGGCAGGAGCTCGACTTCCTGCTGGAGGGCGCGCGCTCGGCACTAAAGACCGACCTGACGGCGGATGACGTGGTCGGCAGCATCGCGGGGTGCCGCCCGCTGGTGGCGCCGCCCGGCGGCAAGACCCTGGAAATCAAGCGCAATCACGAGATTCATACCGCGGACGACGGCCTGGTGACCATCGTCGGCGGCAAGCTCACGACCTCGCGGCACATGGCCGAGCAGACCATCGATGCGGCGCAGAAGGTCATCGGCAAGCGCAGCAAGTGCCTGACCAGATCGGCCTATCTGCTCGGGGCGGCTGGCTATGACGCGCAGGCCATCGTCGCATCCGGCGGCATGTCCGCGCACCTGGGCGAGCGCTATGGCACGGAAGCGCGCTTTGTCAGCGACATCCTGCAGGCGGACGCCACCCTGGCCAGGCCGATCGTCGAAGGCCTGCCGTATACGGAAGCCGAAATCGTCTACGCCGTGCGCCATGAACTGGCCGGCACGGTTGACGACGTCTTGTCACGACGCATCCGCGCCCGCCTGATGGCGCGCGATGCCTCCGCCCGCGCCGCAGCGCGGGTGGGCCAGATCCTCCAGGCCGAACTCGGATTGTCCGAAGCGGCCGTGGCGCGGCAGGTCAGCGAATACCTGGCCGCCGTCGCCCTCGAAAAATCCGTCCTCATGGGAGACTCAGCATGATCAGCAAGGAAGCCATCAAGCGCGGCTACAACCGCGGCAACTACGTCGTCGGCGCCCACACGCCGCCGGGCTATGCGGCGAACATCCAGGGCACCCCGGATGCGCCGGGCCTGCAACGCGACACCATTGCCGTCTGCGCGGCCGATATTGCGGCCTTGCGCAAGGTGGCCGACGAGGTCCTGACCGATACCGCCGACGTCGTGGCGTGGACGCGCGACTGGTGGGCCGGATCGATGATCACGGAGACCGCCGGCAGGCCCGCCACGCCGCGCGGGGTCATCGTGCGCGCTTCCACCGTGGAACAGGTGCAGGCAGTCATGCGCATTGCCAGCGCCAGTGCCATTCCGGTCACCGTATCGGCCGGCCGCAGCAACGTGACGGGCGCCGCCCTGCCCGTGCGCGGCGGCATCGTACTGGACGTGTGCGGCCTGAACCAGTTGGTCGGATTCGACAAGGACAGCCAGATCGTCGACGTGGAAGCCGGCATGTTCGGCGACATTTTCGAACAGACCGTGCAGAAGGAATTCGGCATGACGATGGGCCACTGGCCATCGTCGTACGCGATCAGCACGGTCGGCGGATGGGTAGCCTGCCGCGGCGCCGGTCAGTTGTCCACGCGCTACGGCAAGATCGAGGACATGGTGTTCGGCATGGATGTGGTGCTGGCCGACGGCAGCCTCGTCACCGTGGGCGGCTACTCGCGCGCGGCATTGGGCCCGGATCTGCAGCAACTGTTCATCGGGTCCGAGGGCATGCTGGGCGTGATCGTGCGCGTGCGCCTCAAGCTGCACCGCCTGCCCGACTACGGGCGCGCCATCGCCTATGGCTTCAAGACCTTTGCCATCGGCCTGGAGGCCTGCCGCGAAATCATGCAGCGCGGGGCCAATCCCGCGGCGCTGCGGCTCTATGACGAACTGGAGAGTGGCGTGCAGTTCGGGCTGCCGGACACCAACGTCCTGCTGGTTGCCGACGAGGGGGCGCGCGAGATGGTCGATGCGGTGATGACGATCAGCGAGCGCGTGTGCCAGGAACTTGGTGACAAGCTGGACAGCGAGTCCATTTTCGAGCGCTGGCTCGACACGCGCTACCTGACCGGCAAGAGCGCCGAGGGCTTCAAGCGCAGCCCCGGCTTTGTCGCCGACACGCTCGAAATGTCGGGACCGTGGCGCGACCTGGCTGCCATCTACGCGGACGTGGTCAAGGCCATCAATGCCGTGCCGGGCACCCTCGCCGGCTCCGCGCACCAGTCGCACGCCTATGTGGACGGCGCCTGCCTGTACTTCTCGCTGCGCGGTGAGGTCGCGGTGGAAGACCGCCAGAAGTGGTATCGCCAGGCATGGGATGCTGCCAATGCGGTGCTGATCCAATACAATGCGGCACTGAGCCACCACCACGGAATCGGACTGTTGCGCGCGCCATACATGGCCCCGTCGCTGGACACGGCGTTCCCGCTGCTGGCGGCGGTCAAGCAGGCACTCGACCCGCAGAATATCCTGAACCCAGGCAAGCTGGGTCTCAGTGACGTGCTCACCAACGAACCGAAGTAACCAGCATGGACAGGTCCCTCGGTGCGCGCCTGACGCGACACCCCGTCATCGGCACACTCTACGGTGTTGACCAGATCGACGCCATTTTTGAAAGCGTGGCCGAAGTCTGCATTGTCGCCAACGTGGAACTGCGCAAGCTGCAGCCCGTCATCGCCACGCTGGCCAGCGCCGGCAAGTACGTCATCGTCAATATCGACAGCTGCGAAGGCTTGTCGCAGGACAAGGGCGGGGTGGAGTACCTGGCCGACATCGGGGTGACCAGTCTGGTCTCCACGCGCGTGGCAACGATCCAGCGCGCCAACCGCGCCGGCATGGTGACGATGCAGAAGGTCTTTGTGACCGACCGCTCCACCTGGCCGCGCAGCGTCAAGGCGCTCGAACAGAGCGACCCGAACCTGGTGCAGCTGATGCCGGCACCGATGCTGTCGCACCTGCCAGAAGCGGACCGCAAGGCGCTGCCGCCGATCGTGACATCAGGCTTTGTCTGCAATCGGGATGATATCCGCAGCGCGCTCGCACAAGGCGCTGTGGCCGTCTCCACCAGCGACCGCAAGCTCTGGAACCTGGAAGCGAGAGCGCTGAAGGCGTAAGAGTCCCGCCTGGGCAGTTTCGCTGACCGCTGATCGGCCAAAACTGGCCTGCAGCCGCAGGAAGATCGTATAGTCATGTCCTCGGACCTGGCTTGCCCCGCGCCGCGCCGGCCTGCGCCGCGCAGCCTGCAAGCCACCCCCCACATTCCTGATCCCGGAGGACTCCCCCATGAAAACCAAAGCCGCCATCGCCTGGAAAGCCGGCGCCCCGCTGACCATTGAAGACGTGGACCTGGACGGCCCGCGCGCCGGGGAAGTGCTGGTGGAAGTCAAGGCCACCGGCATCTGCCATACCGATTACTACACCCTGTCCGGCGCCGACCCGGAAGGCATCTTCCCGGCAATCCTGGGCCATGAGGGCGCCGGCATCGTCACCGACGTTGGCCCCGGCGTGACCTCGCTCAAGCCCGGCGACCACGTGATCCCGCTGTACACGCCGGAATGCCGCCAGTGCAAGTTCTGCCTGTCGCGCAAGACCAACCTGTGCCAGGCGATCCGCGCCACGCAGGGCAAGGGCCTGATGCCGGACGGCACCTCGCGCTTTTCTATCGACGGCAAGCCGATCTTCCACTACATGGGCACCTCGACCTTCGCCAACCACATCGTGGTGCCGGAGATCGCGCTGGCCAAGATCCGCCCGGATGCGCCGTTCGACAAGGTCTGCTACATCGGCTGCGGCGTCACCACCGGCGTGGGCGCGGTGCTGTTCACCGCCAAGGTGGAAGCCGGCGCCAACGTGGTGGTGTTTGGCCTGGGCGGCATCGGCCTGAACGTGATCCAGGCGGCCAGGATGGTGGGCGCCGACAAGATCATCGGCGTGGACCTGAACCCGGGCCGCGAAGCCATGGCGCGCAAGTTCGGCATGACCCACTTCATCAACCCGAAGGACGTGGAGAACGTGGTCGACCACATCATCCAGCTGACCGACGGCGGTGCAGACTATTCGTTCGAATGCATCGGCAACACGCAGGTCATGCGCCAGGCGCTGGAGTGCTGCCACAAGGGCTGGGGCAAGTCGATCATCATCGGCGTGGCCGAGGCCGGCGCGGAGATCTCGACGCGCCCGTTCCAGCTGGTGACCGGGCGCGAGTGGAAGGGCTCGGCCTTTGGCGGCGCGCGCGGGCGCACCGATGTGCCCAGGATCGTCGACTGGTACATGGAAGGCAAGCTCAATATCGACGACCTGATCACGCACACGCTGCCGCTGGAGCGCATCAACGAGGGCTTCGACCTGATGAAGCGCGGCGAGTCGATCCGCTCCGTGGTGCTCTACTGAGGACGGCGCCGACATGGAACTGATCTCGCAACACGGCTGCCACGGCGGCGTGCAGCGCTTCTATCGCCATGATTCGACGGCGATCGGGCTGCCGATGCGTTTCTCGGTCTACCTGCCGCCGCAGGCGCAGGCAGGCGGCAAGGTGCCGGTGCTGTTCTACCTGGCCGGCCTGACCTGCACCGAGGAAACCTTCATGATCAAGGCCGGTGCGCAGCGCTTTGCCGCCGAGCACGGCCTGATGCTGGTGGCGCCCGATACCAGCCCGCGCGGAGCGGGCCTGCCGGGCGAGGCCGATGCCTGGGACTTCGGCGTGGGTGCCGGGTTCTATGTCGATGCCACCGAGGCGCCGTGGCAGGAGTACTGGCGCATGGAAAGCTACGTGGCCGACGAACTGTTCGGGCTGGTCACCACCGCCTTGCCGGGCGATGCCGGCCGCGTCGGCATCTTCGGGCATTCCATGGGCGGGCACGGCGCGCTGGTGCTGGCGCAGCGCCATCCGCAGCGCTTCCGCTCGGTGTCGGCGTTTGCGCCGATCGCCGCGCCGTCACGCTGCCCGTGGGGTGAGAAGGCGTTCACTGGCTACCTCGGCACGGACCGCGCCGCGTGGGCTGAGTACGACGCCAGTGAACTGATGGCACGCCAGAATGGGGCGCCCTTCCCGGCCGGCATCCTGGTCGACCAGGGACTGGACGACCAGTTCCTGCAAAGCCAGCTGCATCCGGAAGCCTTCGCGGCAGCCTGCCAGGCCGTCGGCCAGCCGCTGACGCTGCGCCGGCACAGCGGCTACGACCACGGCTACTACTTCATCACCAGCTTTATCGCCGATCACATCCGCCACCACGCGGCACAGCTGTAGACGCGCCGCATCAACCTTCCGCCACCCGGCGGTATGCCCCCGGGCGCGATCCGGTCCAGCGCCGGAACGCCCGGTGGAACGCGCCCGGCTCGGCAAAGCCGAGCTCGGCCGCGATATCCGCGACCGGGCGGCCCGAATGGCTGAGCGCCTCGATGGCAAGATCGCGCCGCAGCGCGTCCTTCAGGTCCTGGTAGCTGACGCCCTCCTCCATCAGCCGGCGCCGCAGCGATGATGCGGAAAGGTTCAGGCTGATCGCCAGATCTTCAAAGGTGGGCCATTGATCCGGGCGTTGGTTGCGCAGCAGCCTGCGCACGCGCGCGCCCACGCTGGCGCGGTCGGAGTACTTCACCACCACGTTGTGCGGCGCATCGCGCAGGAAGGCCTTCAGGCTGCGCTCGTCCTGGCGCACCGGCTGCTCCAGCAGTGCCGCGTCGAAGACCAGCGCCGTGGCCGGCTGCCCGAACGCCAGCTGGCGCGAATACATGACGCGGTATTCCGCGCTGTACTGCGGCTCGTCGTAGTCGAAGGCCGCCAGCCGCACCGGCACGCGCCGCCGCAGCAGCCAGCTCATCAGGCCATGCAGCATGATCAGCATGGTTTCCTTGGCAAACACGCCGGGCTGCCGCCCCAGGTGTGCGCAGGGCGCGGTCAGCACCAGCGCGGCCTCGTCGCCGTGGCGCTCCAGCCGCACGCCGATATCGTCCAGCAGCAGCCGGAAGTACCGCGTGATGCGCTCCAGTCCCTGCCCCAGGGTGCGGCTGCCGGCCACCGCGTGGCACAGCATGGCAAAGCTGCCGCATTTCATGCTGCGCGAATCCTGCCCGAAAAATTCATCGTCCAGCGCCGCCGCCACGGCCATCCACAGCTCGCTGTAGCTGGCGGCCGATACGCGTGACTGCGGCACCGCCAGCAGCGCCGGCGCAATGCCAGAGCCGCGCAGCACCGGATCCGGGTCGATGCCGCGCGCGCGCAGCCCCGCGATGGCGTGGTGGACGAAACAGATGGCGACACTGCCTTTTTCCATGGCGCGGGAGGGTGGCAAACGAGTTCACGAAGATTGGCGGATTTTGGCATAGGAGCCCGCCCCCGGCGTTCCTACACTGCCCGCAGGTCAAACGCCAAGCGCGCATTCTGCCTGACTTGCCGCGCGGCTCCAAACCCCCACCCTCATCTGCCATGCACAGCGACTACACCGAAGAGCAAACCATGATCCGCGACAGCGCGCGCGCCTTTGCCAGCGAACGGCTGGCAGTGGGCGCCGCGCAATGGGACCGCGACGGCCGCCTGCCCGATGAAGTCGTCGCCGAGATGGGCGCGCTGGGGCTACTGGGCATGATCGTTCCCGAGGAATGGGGCGGCACCTATACCGACTACGTCGCCTATGCGCTCGCCATCGAAGAAATTGCCGCCGGCTGCGCCGCCTGCGCCACGATGATGAGCGTGCACAACTCGGTCGGCTGCGGGCCGGTCCTGCACTATGGCACCGATGCGCAGAAAGAACGCTACCTGGCGCGGCTGGCCAGCGGGGAGCTGATCGGCGCGTTCTGCCTGACCGAGCCGCAGGCCGGCTCCGAGGCGCACAACCTGCGCACGCGCGCGCGCTTCACCGACAACGGCTGGGTGCTCAACGGCAGCAAGCAGTTCGTCACCAACGGCCAGCGCGCCGGTGTGGCGGTGGTGTTCGCCTCGACCGAGCCCGAGCGCGGCAAGAAGGGCATCTCGGCCTTCCTTGTCCCCACAAACACCCCCGGCTTTATCGTCCACGCCCCGGAGAAAAAGCTCGGCATCCGCGCCTCGGACACCTGCGCGATCACGCTGGAAGACTGCACCGTGCCGCATGACGCACTGCTGGGCGAGCCCGGCGAGGGCCTGCGCATTGCGCTGTCCAACCTGGAAGGCGGACGCATCGGCATCGCCGCGCAGGCAATCGGCATTGCACGCTCAGCCTTCGAGGCCGCATGTCGCTATGCATCGGAACGCATCCAGTTCGGCCGCGCACTGCGTGAACACCCGCCCATTGCCAACATGCTGGCCGACATGGCCACCGAGCTGAACGCCGCGCGCCTGCTGGTGCACCGCGCCGCGCGCATGCGCAGCGAAGGCGTGCCGTGCCTGTCCGAAGCCTCGCAGGCCAAGCTGTATGCGTCCGAGCTGGCCGAGCGCGTGTGCTCCAAGGCGTTGCAGATCCACGGCGGCTACGGCTACCTCGAAGACTACCCGGTCGAGCGCCACTACCGCGACGCCCGCATCACCCAGATCTACGAAGGCACCAGCGAGATCCAGCGCATGCTGATCGCGCGCAGCCTGTAGTCCCCCATCCCTTGCCAACAGAACCAGACCTTCCGGAGACAACCATGAGTGCCGTGCCCAAGACCGACAATGCCGTGCCGACCGTGCCGCTGCTGATCAACGGCGAATGGGTGGATTCATCCGCCACCGAATTCCGCAACGTGGTCAATCCCGCCACGCAGGAAGTGCTGGCACGCGTGCCGCTGGCCACCGCAAGCGAGGTCGCCGCTGCCGTGGGCGCCGCCCACCGCGCCTTTGCCACGTGGCGCCACACGCCCATCGGCGCACGGCTGCGCGTCATGCTGCGCTTCCAGGCCCTGATCCGCGAGCACAGCAAGCGTATCGCCGCCATCCTGACCGCCGAGCAGGGCAAGACCCTGGCCGATGCCGAGGGCGACATCTTCCGCGGGCTGGAGGTGGTCGAACACGCCTGTTCGATCGGCACCCTGCAGCAAGGGGGCTTTGCCGAGAACGTGGCCGCCACCGTCGACACCTACACGCTGCAGCAGCCGATTGGCGTGTGCGCGGGTATCACCCCGTTCAACTTCCCGGCGATGATCCCGCTGTGGATGTTCCCGATGGCGATCGTGTGCGGCAATACCTTTGTGCTCAAGCCGTCGGAGCAGGACCCGCTGTCCACCGTGGAGCTGGTCAAGCTGGCGCTGGAAGCCGGCGTGCCGCCGGGCGTGCTGAACGTGGTGCACGGCGCCAAGGACGTGGTCGATGCGCTGTGCACGCACCCGGACATCAAGGCGGTGTCGTTCGTGGGCTCGACCGCCGTTGGCACCCATGTCTATAACCTGGCCAGCGCGCACGGCAAGCGCGTGCAGTCGATGATGGGCGCGAAGAATCATGCCGTGGTACTGCCCGATGCGCACAAGGAGCAGACGCTGAACGCGCTGGCCGGTGCAGGCTTCGGCGCGGCCGGCCAGCGTTGCATGGCCACCTCGGTGGTGGTGCTGGTGGGGGCGGCACGCGACTGGGTGCCCGACCTGGTCGAACGCGCCAAGACCCTGAAAGTCGGCGCCGGCGCTGAAGCAGGCACCGATGTCGGCCCCGTGGTATCGGTGGCGGCAAAGGAACGGATCCTCGGCCTCATCGCCGCCGGCGAGCGCGAAGGCGCGACGCTGGTGCTGGATGGCCGCGGCGTGGAGGTGCCGGGCTTTCCGCAGGGCAACTTCATCGGCCCGACCATCTTTACCGATGTCCGGACCGACATGTCGATCTACACCGAGGAGATCTTCGGGCCGGTGCTGGTGGTGATCGGCGTCGATACGCTGGACGAGGCCATCGCCCTGGTCAACCGCAACCCGTTCGGCAACGGCACCGGCGTGTTCACGCAGAGCGGCGCCGCGGCGCGCAAGTTCCAGAGCGAGATCGACGTGGGCCAGGTCGGCATCAACATCCCCATCCCGGTGCCGGTGCCCTACTTCAGCTTCACCGGATCGCGTGGCTCCAAGCTGGGCGACCTGGGTCCGTACGGCAAGCAGGTGGTGCAGTTCTATACGCAGACCAAGACGGTGACGGCGCGGTGGTTTGATGACGCGACGGTCAACGATGGGGTGAACACCACCATCAGCCTGAAGTAATCGGGCGGCATTCAAGAACGACACGGAAGGAGACCCCATGCATATCGCCTTCATCGGCCTCGGCAACATGGGCGCGCCCATGGCGCGCAACCTGCTCAAGGCCGGCCATACGCTGACCGTATTTGACCTGAACGCCGCGGCGGTGGCGTCGCTGTGCGCCGAGGGCGCCGCCACCGCGGATTCCGCCCGCAAGGCCGTGGCCGAAGCAGACTTTGTCATCACCATGCTGCCCGCCGCTGCCCATGTGCGCAGCGCCTACCTGGGCCCGGAAGGCGTGCTGGCCGGCGTGCGCCCGGGCGTGCCGCTGGTGGACTCCAGCACCATCGACCCCGCCACCGTGCGCGAACTGGCCGCTGCCGCCGAGGCGCACGGCAATGCGCTGGCCGATGCACCGGTCTCCGGCGGCACCGTTGGCGCCCAGGCCGGCACGCTGACCTTCATGGTCGGCGCCACCGAAGCGCTGTTCGCCCAGGTGCGCCCGGTGCTGGCCGGCATGGGGCGCAACCTGGTCCACTGCGGCGGCACCGGCACCGGCCAGGTCGCCAAGATCTGCAACAACCTGATCCTCGGCATCTCCATGATCGGCGTATCCGAGGCGATGGCGCTGGGCGTCAAGCTGGGCATCGACGCCAATGTGCTGGCCGGCATCGTCAATACCTCCACCGGCCGCTGCTGGGCCTCGGATACCTGCAACCCCTGGCCCGGCGTGATCGAGACCGCGCCGGCCGGGCGCGGCTACACCGGCGGCTTTGGCGCCGACCTGATGCTCAAGGACCTGGGCCTGGCCAACGACGCCGCGCGCAGCGTGAAGCAGCCGCTGTTCCTGGGCGCGCTGGCGCAGCAGGTCTACCAGGCCGTGAGCCATGCCGGCGACGGCCAGCTCGACTTCTCCGGCGTGATCCGCCAGTACCTGTCCGCCGCTGACAAGGAGTCCAAGCAATGATCGAGTTCGCCCTGCACGGCCACGTCGCCACGCTGACGCTGAGCCGCCCGCCCGCCAACGCCTTCACTGCGGAAGGCCTGCAGCAGTTGCGCGAGCTGGTGGCAAAGATCGACGCCAACCCCGAAGTGCGCGCCGTGGTGGTCACCGGTGCCGGCGAGAAGTTCTTCAGCGCCGGCGCCGACCTGAACGGCTTCGCCGAGGGCGACCGCGCCCATGCCCGCGTGATGGCGCAGCAGTTCGGCAGCGCCTTCGAGGCCCTGCAGAACGCGCGGCCCGTGGTGATCGCCGCGATCAACGGCTATGCCATGGGCGGCGGGCTGGAATGCGCACTGGCCTGCGATATCCGCATCGTCGAGGAACACGCGCAGATGGCCCTGCCTGAAGCCGCGGTCGGCCTGCTGCCGTGCGGCTGCGGCACGCAGACGCTGCCGTGGCTGGTCGGCGAAGGCTGGGCCAAGCGCATGATCCTGACCAACGAGCGCGTGGATGCCGCCACCGCGTTGCGCATCGGGCTGGTGGAAGAAGTCGTGCCGCGCGGCCAGGCCATCGCCACCGCGCTGGCGATGGCTGAGCGCGCCTGCAACGTGAGTCCCCGGGCCGCCGCGCACAGCAAGCGGCTGGTGCACCTGGCGCGCCAGGGCGTGCCACGCCAGGCCGCGCTGGCGCTGGAGCGCGAGCGCTTTGTCGACCTCTTCGACGATGCCGATCAGCGCGAAGGCGTCAACGCCTTCCTCGAGAAACGAACGCCGCAATGGCGCAACGCCTAGGAGCCCGCCATGCGCCTGACTGAAGAGACCAAGGCCGCCAACCTGGATGCCGCCGAGCCGGAGGTGCTGTTCCAGGTCGTCAACGGTGTCGGCATTGCCACGCTGAACCGGCCGCGCCAGCTCAATGCCCTGTCGTACCCGATGATCGTCGCGCTTGGTGCGCAGATGGAAGCCTGGGCGCGGGATGACGCCGTCCGCGCAGTGGTGCTGCGCGGCGCCGGCCCCAAGGCCTTCTGCGCCGGCGGCGACATCCGCGCGCTGACCGACAGCTACCGCGACGGCACCCCGCTGCACCGGCGCTTCTTCATCGACGAATACACGCTGGATTACCGCCTGCACCGCTATCCCAAGCCGCTGGTGGCGCTGATGGACGGCATTGTCATGGGCGGCGGCATGGGCCTGGCGCAGGCCGCGCACCTGCGCATCGTCACCGAACGCTCGCGCGTGGCCATGCCCGAAACCGGTATCGGCCTGGTGCCGGACGTGGGCGCCAGCCATTTCCTGTCGAAGCTGCCGGTGCAGCTGGCGCTGTACCTGGGACTGACCGGAGTCACCATCGGCGCGGCCGACGCGCTGCTGTGCGGGCTGGCCGATGCCGCGGTGGACTGCGAGACGCTGGCCGGGCTGGAGCAGACCCTCGCCGGCATCGCCTGGGGCCATGACGCGCTCGCTGACCTGCGCCATGCGCTGGTGCGCGAGCCGGTGGCCAGCGCCGCCGACGCGCCGCTGCTGCAGGTGCTGCCGGCGCTGCTGCAGCACTTCCCGGCGCATGCCACGCTGCCCGAGATCCTGGCCGGACTGGCCTGCCAGGACGACCCGGCCTACACCGCCTGGGCCACGCGCACCATCGACGTGCTGCGCACCCGCTCGCCGCTGTCCGCCTGCGCCACGCGCGAACTGCTGCTGCGCGGTCGCCGCATGGACCTGGCCGACTGCTTCCGCATGGAACTGGCGGTGGTGGTCAACACGTTCTCGCAGGGGGACTTCATCGAAGGCGTGCGCGCGCTGATCGTCGACAAGGACAACACGCCGCACTGGCGCATCGCCAGCTATGAAGCCGTCGATGACGTCGCCGTGCAGGCGCTGTTCCGGCCGTGGTGGGCACCGGGCGAACAGCCGCTGCCCCTGCCCGCCTGAGCGGATGCACCACCGTGAGCCTCGACGCGCTGCTGGCGCGCAGCCCCTGGGCGGCGGCACTGACCCCGGAGCAACGCCAGCGCGTGCGCGCCGAACTGCGTGAGCGCGCGGTGCCGCAAGGCGCCTATGTCATCCGCAAGGGCGACCTGGCCGACTGCTGGCTTGGCATCGCACAAGGCCTGGTCAAGGTGCATTGCGCATCGCCCTCGGGCAAGCGCGCGACGCTGACCGGCGTGCCGGCCGGTGGCTGGCTCGGTGAAGGCTCCCTGCTCAAGCGCGAGGCGCTGCGCTATGACGTAGTGGCCCTGCGCGATTCACGCATCGCCTGCATGCCGGGGGCGACGTTCCGCTGGCTGCAGGAGACCAGCCTTCCCTTCAACCGCTATCTGCTCGACCAGCTCAATGAAAGGCTGGGCCTGTTTATCGCCACCGTAGAGCATGAGCGGCTGCACGGCATCGAAGGACGCGTGGCGCGGGCGCTGGCTACGCTATTCCATCCCGTGCTATGCCCTTCCGGACCGGGCCCGGCGTTGCATCTGACGCAGGAAGAAGTCGGCCTGCTGGCGGGCATCTCGCGCCAGCGGGCTAATGCGGCGCTCAAGGTGCTGGAGGATGAAGGCTTGCTGGCGGTCAAGCACAGCGTGGTGCATGTGCTTGACCTGGAGGCGCTGCGCCGCTACTGAGCGCAGCGCTGGTTCATGCCTGCGCGGTTGATGCCGGCTTGACCAGCCCGTCGGCCCGGAACATCGCCTTGATGCCCCGCACCGCCTGCCGAATGCGCGATTCGTTCTCGATCAGGGCAAAGCGCACATACTCGTCGCCATAGTCGCCAAAGCCGATGCCCGGCGAGACCGATACCTTGGCCTTGGCCAGCAGCTGCTTGGAGAATTCCAGCGAGCCCAACGCGCGGTACGGCTCCGGAATCCGCGCCCAGATATACATCGACGCCTTCGGGATCTCCACCGGCCAGCCCGCTTCGATCAGCCCGCGCGCCAGCACGTCACGGCGCGACTGGTACTGCGCGGCGATCTCGCTCACGCATCGCTGGTCGCCCTCCAGCGCGGCAATGGCCGCGATCTGCAGCGGCGTGAAGGTGCCGTAGTCGTGATAGCTCTTGATGCGCGTCAGCGCAGCCACCAGGTCCGGGTTGCCCACCATGAAGCCCACGCGCCAGCCCGCCATGTTGTAGCTCTTGGACAGCGTGAAGAACTCCACCGCGATGTCCTTGGCACCCGGCACCTGCATGATCGATGGCGCCTTCCAGCCATCGAAGACGATGTCGGCATAGGCCAGGTCGTGCACCACGAAGATATCGTGCTTGCGTGCCAGCGCAATGACGCGCTCGAAGAAGTCCAGCTCCACGCATTGCGCGGTGGGGTTGGACGGAAAGCCCAGCACGATCATCTTCGGCTTGGGATAGCTGCCGCGGATGGCGCGCTCAAGCTCGGCAAAGAAATCAATGCCCGGCACCAGCGGCACCGAGCGGATATCCGCGCCGGCAATGACCGCGCCGTAGATATGGATGGGGTAGCTGGGATCGGGCACCAGCACCGTGTCGCCGCGGTCCAGCGTGGCCAGCATCAGGTGCGCCAGGCCTTCCTTGGATCCGATGGTGACAATGGCCTCGGTATCCGGGTCGATCTCCACGTCATAGCGTTCGCGGTACCAGTGCGCGATCGCGCGGCGCAGCCGCGGGATGCCCTTGGAGGCCGAGTAGCCGTGCGTATCGGGCCGCTGCGCCGCTTCCGTGAGCTTGGCCACGATATGCGCCGGCGTGGCGCCATCGGGGTTGCCCATGCTCATGTCGATGATGTCCTCGCCACGGCGGCGGGCGGCCATCTTCAGCTCGGCGGTGATATTGAAAACGTACGGGGGAAGGCGATCGATGCGCGCAAAGCGGCGCTTGCCAGAAGCGGCAGTCATGGAGGGAGTCCTTTACGTAAGCGCCCGGAACCGTCCGAGCGACGTCGGCAGCCTTTGTCTCGGCTGCCGGAGACTCATGTTAGCGGGGATGCGGCGATTGCACAACGACCATGTGAGACCAGGTACAAAAGATCAAAGCAGCTTGCCGCCCGGCGGCCGCGTCGGCCGGTCCGCCGGCAGGTTGCGCACGATGCAGTCCAGCGCGCGCGAATCGGACTTGCCGCCAAGCGCCGCGCTGACCGAATCCCGATACTGCGCCGGCGAGATGCGCTGGTAGTAGAGCCGCGAGGTCTGGTCCAGCCAGTAGACATAGTTGTCGTCGTCCCTGCCGCCACTGGTGCGCAGCCAGTCGCTGATATTGCTGGAGCCAACGATCATGTTGGGGCAAGCGGTCTGCAGCGAATCGAGATAGGCATTGAAGCCCTTGGCCTGGATATTGCGCACAGAGTCCGGCGCACAGGCCACCAGCAGCGCTGCGCAGGCGGAGGCAAGCGCGAAGCGCCGGCTGATCGTGAAGCGGCAAAGCATGGAGAAAGGCTGCACGGCAGGATCTCCCTGGCGGATGGCGATTGCGCTATCTTACCGGCACCCCGCCCGCTTCAGTCGTCCAGCGTCTCATGCACGGCAGAATCGCCACGCTTCCAGTAGGCCGACGCGCGGATGCGGCGCTTGTCGATGCCGCGTTCGCTGACCAGATACTGGCGCACAGCTTTCATCGCCGCCGCTTCACCAGCGGCCCACACATAGCCCTCGCCGCGCGGCAGCGTGAGCTTGCGTAGCGCCCCTTCCAGCAGGCTGCCTTCCAGCGCATCGCCACGATGCAGCCAATGCACATCGCATTGCACCTGCGTCGGCAGCGGAATCTGCGCCGTGGCATCGCCCACTTCCACCACCACGATGGCACGCGTATCAGCCCCAAGCTCTTCCAGACGCCGGGCGATTGCCGGCAGCGCGGTATCGTCGCCGATCAGCAGGTGCCAGTCGAACTCCGTGGGCACCACGAACGAGCCGCGCGGCCCGCCCACGCCCAGGTACTGGCTCGGCTGCGCCTGGGCCGCCCAGGTCGACGCGGGACCATCACCATGCAGCACGAACTCGATATCCAGCTCCTGCTTCGCCCCATCGTAGCGGCGCGGCGTGTAGTCGCGCGCGGCCGGCCGCGGCTGGCCTTCGGGGAAGGTGATGCCGTCAGCGGTGACCTGCGGCAGCACCGGCTTGTCTGCGCCATCCACCGGGAAGAAGACCTTGACATGGTCGTCGAACGACGCCGAGACAAAGTCCTGCAGATCAGCGCCGCCCAGCGTGACGCGCAGCAGCTGCGGTGACACCTGCGTGGTGCGCACCACCTGCAGCAGCCGCATCTTAAGAGGATGGCGCACGCGCTGCACAGTCAGGTCACGTGCGGAGGCTTGGTTGTTCTCACTCATCTTGGAATTCCTTGGGATCAAACCCGGCGCCTGCCGGGTCAGGTTGCCGATGGCCGCAGCCAGCGTCAGTGCCACGCGTCAGGCCTTGCGGACCGCTTCGATCTCAGCCGCCGCGCGCAGCAGGATCTCAGCGATGCGGCGCTGCTCATCGGCGCCCGCATCGCTGCGCAGCGCAATGGCACGCTTGATCGCGGCACGGGCCTGCATCAGCTCGGGCAGCCAGCCGCCCTGCTCCGGCTCGGGCTGCGGCTCGCCGCTCATGGCGCGCCGCATCCACTCCACCTTGCGCGCCACGTGGCGCAGCTTGGCGATCATCACCTCGACCCGATCACGATTGGCGGCCAGGTGGGCCTTGCCGGTCTCGGACAGCTGGTAGCGCTTCTTGTTGCCTTCCGTATCGACGGTGGCGTAGCCCACTTCTTCCAGGTAAGTCAGGGCCGGATAGACCACGCCGGGACTGGGCTTGTAGAAGCCGTTGGTACGGGTCTCGATCGCCTTGATCAGTTCGTAGCCGTGGCTCGGCTTCTCTTCGAGCATGGCTAGCAGCAGCAACTGGAGGTCATCGGCGCTGAACTTGCGGCCCCGGCGCCAGCCTTCGCCGTCGAAGCTGCCGGGACCATCGGGACCGCCCGGGCCGAAGCCGTCGTCATGCCCGCCGCCCCAGAAGCCGCCGCCGTGGCGGCCCATGGCGTGGTGGGCAAAGTGACGTTCGAAGTGCGGCACGAGGCGCGTCAGCAGGTGACGGCCGCGGCCTGAGAAGCCAAACGGGTGGGAATGATCGCGCATGACTACCTCCGCTATGTCGTAAAACATATCTTACGATATATATCGTAAGAGCTAATGTCAAGCACATCCCTGGCTTCCGCCAGCCGGTACGTGCCCTGCCGCACCAAGCCGGCTTGTAGAGCGGTCCCCCGCTTTCCAACATTCATTTAACGCCACGCTCGAAGAACAAGGCGAGAACAAGGCACAAGAAAAGCGAACCGGGAACGAGAGCAAGAGCGCGACAACAAGCTCCAAGAGAAGCATCAACCCGGTCCGCCAGAAGCCGCAACAACCGAGCTGGCACACCGGGGAACCATATGAACGCCATCAAACAGCGAAGGCTCGCGGCGGCCTGGATCGGTGCCATGATGCTGGGACCGTGGCACGCGGCGCACAGCGCCATGGAAGATGCGCTGCTTAGCGCCGAGCCGGTGGGGCCGGCACCGCAAGGTTATATGGTGGAAGGCGCCTATGACTTCAGCGGTCACTACCAGGGCGGCCATCTCCGGGCAGCCTACAAGTTCTCGCCGTCCTGGTCGCTGGAAGCAGGATACTGGCGCCGGCATATGAGTCACGGGCAGGACTCAGCGGACGTCGACAGTTGGCTGGCTGGCGTGAGCTATGGCCTGCTCACCAGCCCCGATGCGGGCCGCAAGCTCACACTGCGGCTGTCCGCCTGGGGCAACTATGCCGGCAGCCTGAGCAGGAGCGGATCCTCCAACGGCAAGAAGCTTGGGGACTTCACCGTCGCGCATCCGAACGACACGCAAGTGCAGGCAGACCTCATCTACACCGGCCAGCCATGGACCAACCACTTCCTGACGGGTTTTGTCAGCGCAGGCTATAGCTGGGTGCGAGCCGGCGATATACAGGGTACGTGGCGACAAGGCACATGCCAGTACAACGTAAGGGTCAGCGCGGACAACATGGCCATCGGCACGCTCGCAGCGCCATGCCGGATCGGACGCGCCACCATCACCAGTGCCAGCGTCCGCGTCAACGCGACCCAGTTCGGCCTGGACGCCGGGGATGGCTTTCATGACAGCAGCGCTTTCATCGGCGCCGGCGGCTCATGGCGGTGGCGTGTTGGCCGGATAAGCCTTCTGGCTGGCTACCATGCCCAGTACTTCCTGCGCGAACTGGATCAGCGCTACTCGGCCTATGGTGCACCGAAGGCCCAATTCAATCAGACGATTGCACTGCAGGCTTCCTATGCGGTCAACCGCTACCTTGACGTGTTCGTACGCGGGGAAGGCTCACAGAATAGCCTCTTCGGCTATGTGCCGATGCTCTACAACCCGGTTATGGCAAGGGGGCTGGGCCGATCAAATGGGCTGGTATCGATCGGGCTGCGTATCAACGGCTTCTAGGAATGGCCCCGCCAAGCCAGTTGCCCGCGGGGCCGGGTGGCCCGACAGCCGCGGCACCAAACCGCGGCCCGCGCAACATCAGTCACGCTGCAATGTCTGGCCCTGCAGCAAGGCCAGCTCACTCAACACCTGCGTCTCATGCGCCAGCCTGCCCGCCAGGGAAAGCAGGCTCTCCCTGGTCTCCTGGCTCAGAGCGCCCAGGTCCTCGCCCGAGGCGTCATGGTCGCTGGCCATCAACAGCAGGCCATAGAGTTCGGCCGCGCGTTCTGTCGCAAGGCTCAGCGGATTTTCACCCGGGCTGTGGGCGGTCACCAGCATGTCAGCACCGTTGTGTTCGGCTGTGATGCCGTGATGGCTATGGCTATACATGGCGCACCTCCGCATGCGTGGCTCGCGCGCGCTGATGCATTGTGCAGCTACTGGAAATTGCCAATCGCCCGGTATGGGCAAACAAAGACTGAAGCATGGAAACGCCCCCTTTTCATACAGGTTCAGTCCCGCGCCCCGGGTGCAAATCGGGGTGGGCGGGCGCAAGGCAGGGCTAGCGGACCGGGAAAAGGGAACCGGCGAGCCCGAGGGCTCCCCTGCCAGGGCCCGCCCATGGAAGGGGCGTGCGCAGGCACGGCGAACGTAAGAATACCGCCAGAAGGCGGCCGTTCGGCCTTTTCACTCGGGCCGCTAGACCCGATCGCTGCGATGGCAGCGACGAGCCTAGTATGCCGAGGGACAAGACCTGCTGGTATGGGCAAATTCGCAAAAGCGGCCGTAGGCAGCGCGGTATCGCGGTGTCTGTCGGCAACACCGCCCTGCGGACCCCATTGCCCGACCGGGCTCACCAGTTGCCAACTATTGGCGAATCGTCAGCACGCCACGGGCGCGGGGCCCGTGCGGTACGTCATTGCACGCGGCCGTAGTTGTCCTCAAAACGGACGATGTCGTCTTCGCCCAGGTAGGAACCGGATTGCACCTCGATGAGTTCAAGCGGAATCTTGCCCGGATTCTCCAGGCGGTGGGTCACGCCCAGCGGAATGTAGGTCGACTGGTTCTCGGACAGCAGCAAGACCTGGTCGCCATTGAAGACGCGCGCGGTGCCGCGCACGACGATCCAGTGCTCGGCGCGGTGGTGGTGCATCTGCAGGCTCAGCGATGAGTCTGGCTTTACGACGATACGCTTGACCTGGAAGCGGTCGCCTTGGTCAATGCCCTCGTAAGAACCCCACGGGCGGAACACTTTGCGGTGAGTAACCGATTCATGGCGGCCGGACTCGTTCAGCTGCTCGACAATCCTCTTCACATCCTGGGCGCGGTCGCGGTGCGCCACCAGCACGGCGTCGGCGGTTTCAACAACCACCAGGTTCTCAACGCCAACCAGCGCCACCATGCGGTGCTCGGCACGCACATAGCTATTGCTGACGTCCTCAGTCAGCACGTCACCTAGCAGCGCATTGCCCTGCTCGTCCGAAGCCTCGATTTCCGCCAGCGCCGTCCACGAGCCAATGTCATTCCAACCCAGGCCGGCTGCGGCCACCACTGCGGCTTGCTCGGTCTTTTCCATCACGGCGTAGTCGATGGAGATGCTCGGGCAGGCCGCAAAGGCTTGCGCATCGAGACGGATGAAATCTGCATCGCGCGTGGAGGCTTGCAAGGCCAATTCGGCCTGCTTCAGGATTTCCGGCTCATGGCGGCCGAGCTCCTCAAGGTAGGTGGCCGCCTTGAGCATGAACATGCCGCTGTTCCAGTAATAGTTGCCTTCCTTGAGGAAACCTTGCGCCGTGGCGCTGTCCGGCTTCTCGACAAAACGGTCCACCAGATATGCGCCATCACTGCCCAGACCGGCGCCGCTGCGAATGTAGCCATAACCCGTATGTGGTTCGGTGGGCTCGATACCGAAGGTCACGAGATAGTTGTCGCGCGCGATGGCTGCTGCGTCATTCGCCAATTTGGCGAACATGGCCTCGTTGGTGATGACGTGGTCCGATGGCAAGACCATCAGCAAGGCATCGTCAGACTGCTGACGCGCCAGCAAAGCTGCCACGGCAACTGCCGGCGCAGTATTGCGGCCTTTTGGCTCCAGCACGATCGAAGACGGCGCGATGTTGACGCTGCGCAGTTGCTCGGCGACAAGGAAGCGCTGTTCGGCGTTGGTAATGACGATAGGCGATGCCACATTGCGCACGCCGTTAAGGCGCAACGCCGTCTGCTGGACCAGCGTATTCTCGCCAGTGAGTTTCAGGTATTGCTTGGGATAGCCGCCGCGCGACATTGGCCAAAGGCGGGTACCATTGCCGCCACAGAGAATTACGGGGTAAATGTTCATGACAACTCCCGAAGAGAGAAATAGTTGTTATTGATTTGAATTCAATGCTTCTAGGCAACAGCACCGCGCTGGCGTTGCCAAGCCCATATTCCATACTTCACAGCATTCCGGCTCCAGCGCCAGATCTTCCGAGGCCAGCGCATCGGGTCTTTCGCAATACGAACCAGTGGTCGGCTAGCAGTCTTACCCAGTAGATTCACCACGGCCTCGGGTGTCGTGAACATTTGCATGCGCCAATCCCAATACACCGGATAACGAAGCAAAGTTCCTGCTACCAACATATCCAGCGTCAGACCGCGTTCGCGCCAGGGCTGTTCAAGCTCATCGGTCGTCAGTCCCCAACCTGCATAGAACGGCAAGCCGTATGTGAACACCTGTTTGCCCCGCAGTAGGGCATCGAAACCTGCCAGCGACGACAGCACGTGGACTTCATCGGCCCGATCTATCAACGACAGTACGTCAGCGTCAGCATCCACAACATCGGCAAGCCGCTGGGCGTGGACCAGGCCATTTCGGTTGCCCGACAGGACATCGGGGTGAGGCTTGTAGACGATGAAAGCATCGGGATTGCGCTGGCGCACGGCTTCCAGCAGCACCTCAGCAGTGCCGATTGCGCCGGTGCCGAAACGAATGGAAGCATCATCGGCTACCTGGCCCGCTACCAAAAGCACCTGCCGATTTGCCGGCGCCAGCCAGCGCGGCGCGCGGCGTCCGAGGTTGTACTTGGTCACGCCGAGGCGGCATACCAGTATGCGCAGCGCCGCCGCGCGCTTCAGTTCAGCCTCGTCGAAGCAAGCCTGATTCAGGATATTTGTCAGTTCGCTCGGGCGTCGCGCATCAAAATACAGGCCATGCCGATCCAGCACCTGACTTTGCGGCGCATTCATGTCTGAGCCCAGTCCGTCGGAATGGAAGAATCCATCTTCCATGCGCAAGACCGGTGTGCCGACGGGAATGTCATCCGCACTCTTGCCGCCCCATACCACAACCCGCTCACCCGGCATGATCTGTTCGGGTGCATCTGTCCAGCGCAACTGACCGCCGCCCGCACCAAGGAAAGGCGTTGCTAATGGCCGCTTCCAGATCTGGAAGCGTAGGCCTGCCAACTGGCCGCAATCCGCAAAGCGTGCACGCACACCGCGCTGTAGTTCGATGCAGTCAAGCAAGCGCTGCAACGTGCCGACACCTTGAGTTTCCGGATCCAGATAGTGTGCGAGCCGCAAGTAGACCGCTTCAAATAGTGCAGCGAGTGTGGGCCGCGCGCGACGTTCCGGCATAGGTAAGTCGTCGACTGTCAGCCCCCAACCCGCATAGAAGGGGCGACCGAATACGCGCACCGGCACCCCGGCCAGCATTGCTTGCATGCCCTCCGGGGCGCTGACTGTATATATATGGTCGACATGTGACAGCGCCGCGAAAAAGCTGAATCCGCGAGAAATTTCCCTCGTGTCTGCCGGCATCTTCAGTCCGCCCGACAACAAGCCGCCGTGACCCACATCTACAGGCCAGATCCAGAACTCAGCGTCAGAATGCTCAGACTGGACCGCCTGCACCATTCGCTCGCATGCGCCACGCGCTCCCGATAGTCCCCGCCGCTGATCAATCAGCAATACGCGCGGCTTGCTCGAGGCTCCCAGTAGTTCCGGCGGCGGCGCAGGATTTGCATCGCGCGCAAGGTCAGCCCGGACCGCGACCAGTCGCCGCATCAATTGAGGCAGCTCCGGGGCGGTTCCCAATCGATCATCACTACTTACGATGGCGTGCACCGCCTGCGCCAGCAGGTCATCCATGTCCCCTTGGCCGCGAACAGCGAACCAGGACAGCGTGGGCTCGCCAGTTTTGCGTGGCGACCACACAGGGCCATGAAGCAACGCAGGTGAGTTGGGGGCAAATATGTACCTCAAGCGGTGTGCAATTCGCCCTACCCTCCGTTCGGACCAAATGCCATCCGTCGCGCCACCGGTGGACGTAAACGTTTCGCCGAGCCTCGTAACGCCGCCCAGATCAGCAGCGGGCTGCGGTACAGACCCGGCAAACTCGCCCAACGTTGCCACCTACGCCAATTCCTCAATGAATTTGTCGACCACCTCGAAGTGCTCCTGCCACGTAGGCTCGCGAAACCCTTCAATTCGAATCAATTGGTCGGCGCGCAGCGAGCTGGCTGGCTGCGAGTACTCCAGGATGCGAGAAATCCAACCCGGGCCATCAAGCGGATCGAGGTAATCCGGAACATTCCCGGCGATTTCATGAAACACGGGCAGATCGCTGGCAATGACGGGCACCCGCATGGCCAATGCCTCGGCCAACGGCATGCCGTAGCCTTCAACAAAGGACGGAAACAGCAGCGCTTGCGAATGATGCAGGTAGTTATAGAGGCGTTCGTCCGAGCAATCGGCCTCTTCAATCAGAGCCCCACGTAGCGCGGAACACCGCTCCAGCATGTCCACAACGTTTTCACACTCCCACCCACGACGACCGATGACGACGAGCATCGGTGCGCGATCCCCCAGCATCTCCACAAGCCGACGCCAGACGTGAAGCATGAACCAGTGGTTTTTGCGCGGCTCGATGGTTCCTAACATGACGAAGTAAGGGCGGCCAATAGGGCGGGCGCCCGATACGTCACCTTTCCTGGTTATGCCGGAGGCCAGCGGCGCGACCACAGTTTTAGGGAGCATCCATCCGGAGCTCTGCGACGTTTCGGTCAACGAGTCGAGTGTGAAGCGGGAATTGGCAATCACGCCGGCAGCATGATTCAGTGCCACGCGCATCCGTTCATGATGGAGTTCACGCACACCAGGGCGGCAATACTCCGCGTGAGTGAGCGGTATCAAATCATGCAACATGAAGATCGTGCGGATATTCCGCCTTGCCAGCGATTGAAAATATCTGCCAAATTCCAGCCCCGAATGGCTGGTGTGGAGCAGTACGCCGCGATCGAATCGTTCACGTCGCAAGGCACGAAGGGTAGCACGCACCATCAGAAGCTTGGCATCCCTCGAATGGGTGGCGTCTTGATTCAGCAACAGGTCAAACGCATGTGCCGATTCATCTTCTGTCAGTACCACGTAAAATCCACGCTCGCTCAAAACGGCGCGCGCCCGGGAAGCATAGTGTCGGATATAGGCAAGGCCGACGCGATCGACGCCTGTTGGCAGCGTCCGCTTGGCCAGCCTATCCAAAAGCCGCGTGATGTCCAGGAATATCGGGAGCACAGGATTGTTATGCCCGCGTGAATGCGCGAGTACCGAATGTGAAAATATGCCAACGAAACTTGTCGAAAGATCGCTGAATGGCCGCGTATTCTAGCTGCGGGCGTGCGATACTTGCAAAGTTTTGCTCAGCCTCAA
Organism: Cupriavidus sp. FW305-3-2-15-C-LB2; assembly: GCF_058787575.1. Classification (NCBI taxonomy): domain Bacteria; kingdom Pseudomonadati; phylum Pseudomonadota; class Betaproteobacteria; order Burkholderiales; family Burkholderiaceae; genus Cupriavidus; species Cupriavidus sp. FW305-3-2-15-C-LB2. Next base: position 45,347 of record NZ_JBYSZW010000012.1, on the reverse strand, counting down.
CCACTCTTCCAGAATGCGCAGCCTGTCCGCCTTGTTGGTGGCCGTGTCAACCATCAGCACGGTCAGCCTTACCGCTTGTTCCTCCATTCCCTCCTCCGGCCCGACCAGATCGCAAGTTACAGACTCCTCGGTCGAAGCCTCCGTTACGGCCGGGATCCAGATCGTAGAGGTCACCGAAGAGGTAGCCCAGCGGCTTCTGGCCGAACGTCAGGCCACTGATTTTGCCCGTTCCCTAGGCAACGGTTCCCAATTCCAGCAACAACTCGGCGTGGGGGACACCATTGAGGTCTCAGTCTGGGAGGCGCCGCCGGCCACGCTGTTTGGGGCCGCAGGAATGGATCCGCGCGCTGCGCCCACAAGCGCCCGAGTCACCGTTCTGCCTGAACAGATGGTTAGCGGTGACGGTTATATCAACATGCCCTTTGCCGGCCAGATCAAGGCTGCCGGACGTACCACCACGCAACTGGAAAAGGACATCGTCACTGCCCTCAAGGGCAAAGCCAACCAGCCCCAGGTGCTGGTGCGGCTGTCGAAGAATGTCACCTCCTATGTCACCGTGGTTGGCGACGTAGCCTCCAGTACACGCATGCAACTGACGGCGCGCGGCGAACGGCTGCTAGACGCAGTAGCCAGCGCTGGGGGCGTGCGCCAGCCAGTGGACAAGATGACCATCCAGGTCACCCGCGGCAGCGCGGTTCAGGCCCTGCCTCTGCAAACCATCATCCGCGACCCAAGACAGAACGTGCCGCTGCGCGCCGGTGACGTAGTGACCGCGCTGTATCAGCCGCTCAGTTTCACCGCACTGGGCGCCACGGGCAAGAACCAAGAAGTCAACTTCGAGGCTCAGGGGATTACGCTGGCCCAGGCCATCGCCCGCGCCGGCGGCCTGGAGGATTCTCGCTCGGACGCGCAAGGTGTATTCATCTTCCGCTTCGAGAATGCCAACGCCCTCCCCTGGCCGCGACAACCGGTACGTACCACACAAAACGGCAAGGTACCGGTGGTCTACCGCATCAACCTTAAGGACCCCGGGAGCTTCTTTGTGGCGCAAACTTTCGTGATGGATAACAAGGATCTCCTTTACGTATCGAACGCACCAATAGCCGAGCTTCAGAAATTCCTGAATGTCGTATTTTCGGTAGCTTACCCAGTGGTGAGCACCGTTAACACCTTCAAGTAACAGCCAAAACAAAATGCCACGCCCCTGTTTGTCACGTTCGTAGGCTTTTCGAAAGCCCCATATTTGAGCTTAATGAAGCTTCTCAAAGGCTAGGCGCACGCAGGTGATATAAATCGTTGGCAACAGATTGAAGTGATATATATCACCACCTAAATCAGGGACAAAAATTCAAATGTTTGAAAACACTAAAATCATCGTAACAGGTGCTACCGGAATGTTGGGAAAATCCACTGCCGACCTGTTACGAACGGTGGAGGGTGCGACTGTCTACGCACCGTCGAGGACCGAACTGAACCTTGAGGACCGACTGGCCGTACGAAACTATTTTGAGGCCACGAAACCCGATTACGTCTTCCACTATGCGGCGCGTGTTCACGGCCTTGGGGGAAATCTGCGGTATCCCCTCGAGGCGCTATCTACGAATACTGTGATCAATGATGCTGTTCTCGCCGCAAGTTCGATCGAATCAGTAAAGAAGGTGTTCTTTGCCGGCACCGTCGCAGCATACGGCTACCCCTATGCTGCAATGCCCCTCATTGAAGAAAATGCCTTTACTGGCACCCCACATCATGGCGAGTTTGGCTACGCCATGGCCAAACGACACGCCCTCTCATATCTGGAGTTGCTTGCGGAGAAATATCGCAAGGATTTTGTCTACGGAATCTTCACAAATCTGTATGGCCCTCACGATAGGTTCAATGCCACCTCGGGACACGTCATCCCATCTCTTATTATGAAGATGTATGCGGCGATTCAGAATCGCACGCCATTTCACGTCTGGGGACACCCTGAAACAACAAGAGATTTCTTATTTTCGATGGATGCAGCGCGCGCAGCCATTAGTCTAATGAAGAACGGTAGCGGCATAGTAAATATCGCATCGGGCAAGGAAACGACTATGGGCCATATCGTCTCCACACTCACTGCGCTAAGTCAGTTTGACGGTGAAATCCAATGGGATTCAGCCAAGCCCGTCGGCATTCCTCGCCGATATTGCGATATCTCCAGACTAAACGAGCATGGATTTAAACCCGTTCACACAATTGAAAGCGGCCTGAAAGAAACATTAGACTGGTACTTCGACAACGTCGAAAGTGGAACAACTATTCGCGATTAATTAACACACCCAGAGAATTACGAATGCAAAATCGCTTTAGAGATTTTATTTATCGCTGTTATGAAGTACTTTTGGGCAGGCTTCCAGATTCAGGTGGCTTGATATCCCACAGCCAACGGCTCGAACGAGGTACATCACACCTGGAAGTAGTCCTGGGTATCATGGGGTCAGAAGAGTTCGCAAGACGCCCTTTCGGTTGGTCGGAGCGCCTTCATGCAATTCATTCGCTGCTTGGCGATGAATTGATCAAGAATAAGCTTTACCCCAATATTGTTGAAGTACTCGCCACCGGAAGGCACGTCTTTTCCAAACTCAGTGAATACGGCAATATCAAGCCGATGCGTACCGCGGTTACCGGAGCCACGGTAGCTCGATTTACGTCGTTTAAGGATGGCATCGGTATTTTTTTTGAACTCACGAAGTCTGGTAGGACTGTACATGATCTCCAGGAACTGAACTCTTCCCTCGAGTTTCGACTCGGGTCCAAGAGATTGGTTGCCAGCCAATCAATGGGGCGTTTTCTCGTAAATATCGACCAGCCCTGGACGACAATCTCAGTTCATTCCAGTTCGAGCGGGCAACAACTTACGAAGATTCTGAGATCATCCCTTCAGGTCAGGTCCCTCCCAAATGCACGAAGCATTAGCATTAGCGGCCGATTTGATCCGTCGACCGGAATCGGGCTTCATGCGTCCGCTTTCCTACATCATCTGGACGGAAACTATAACGTGTCGTTCATCGATGCGCGCCCTGAGGATAGCCGCTGGGACAAAGCTCCAGCATCGCTGAAGAGCCAGGTCATCACGCTGGCAGAGTGCGAAAACGTTGATATTGCTATTTATACCGACGTCTTCGCGAACCACTACAACGACAACAATCATCTAAAACTTCCTAAGGCTGCAATTAAAATTGCCTACGTCGTCTTCGATTCCACCCGCCTTCCGGGTTGGTGGGTTGATCGGATTAACGAGCATTTTGATGCAGTTGCCACGCCGTCTGCGTGGGGGAAAAAGATGATTGAAAGCTCTGGCGTTGCGATCCCGGTCTTCCATCTGCCACTTTCTATCGATTTGAAGAGATTTACTGAAAGCCCCGCAAATACAGCAGAAAACAGAAAATTTCGGTTCGGTTGCATTGCAAGTTATAGCAAGCGTAAGAATATTCTACAGCTTGTTCGCTGCTTTAATACCTGCTTCCAAGGGCGCGATGACGTTGAACTCGTAGTTCATACACCTCTTGACTTCGGTGGCGGCTATCGCGAAGTTGCAGACTACGTCGAACAGAATGGTGCAGAGAATATAACATTGTCGCAGCTCGCCTTGGACGACAGTAAGTATCTGTCCCTCATGAACTCGTTTGATGTATTCGCTCTGATTTCAAAGGGTGAGTGCTATTCAATCACCCCACGGCAAGCTATGGCACTTGGGAAACCTGCGATTATTTCTGCAGGACATGCCCATGATGAGCTCATTGAAAGTGGAAAATTTATTTCAATTCCAGTTGCCGGATATGAGCCAGCCCTATACGAAGCATTCGACGGGCAATATATCGGACTTCAAACGACATATGATGACCGTGATGTCTGCGCCGCGCTGAATGAAGCGTACTTCAACTACATCAAACACGCACAAGGTGAAAAAGAGCGACGTGAATTCTCGCAAAAGTTCGATCATAGCGCGTTAGGAGAATTTTATCGAACCATTGTGTCGCCAAAGAACATTTTTCTGTCAGATGAAGATGTGCTTTATAAGGATCGCATCTGCACATCGTCTCGCGCCCTGTTCAAGAAGTATCAAACACTTGCGAAGGCTGAAAAGCAGCTGAATTCCTATCAGCACGGAAATCAAAAGATCATTATCCCGGCTCATGATGGAGGTTTCTTCTCTGTCTTTAATACGTTTCTCTCCCACTTTGCATGGAACTGGGGCAGGACAGACGTCGCCGCAATTATTCCTGACTGGCGAATCAGCACGATCTCGGAATATAGAAAGATCGAAAAGCCGATGAGCTTCTGCTATGGCACGCATACTGATGGAAACATCTTCACGAAGCTATTCTATCCTTTGAGCGATGTGCCCGTTAATGAGGCCGACTACAGCAATGAGGATTTCCTCCGAAAAGATGTCATTTTCTACGATGACTTTAATGAGCGGAATGAGCCGAATCTTACCTACATTCACGCCTATAAGCTTTATAAGCAAAAGGATTTCTCGGACTGGCGTCGTTGGTACCATGGCTTCTATAAGAAGCACTTTAAGCTACGGGATACAATTCAGACTGAGATCGATTCATTTTCGGATGTACATTTTAATGGGCAATTTGTCATCGGCGTCCATATTAAGCACCCGTCACATTCAATCGAACAACATGATGGACTAATGCCGGGTGTTTCGGAATTTGCTCGCAAGATCCTTGATTACGTGTCCAAAAATAGATTGGTCGATTACAAGATATTCGTTGCCACCGACCAAGAGGCCGTCATTGATTATATGAAGGCCATCTTCGGCGAGCGTCTTATCGCTCGTAACGGAGTCACGCGCACAACTAGCACAGATGATCAGCGTTATAAATCGCTTGCTCAGTCGGAGCAACTTCGTGAGGGCCATCAGATCCAGAACCTCATTGCCGCCGATCCTAGCAAGTGGTCGCTTAACATGGCCAAGGAGGTCATTGTTGACGCCCACCTTCTGGCACGATGCAACGCCTTTATTCATGTGACCAGCAATGTTGCTACCGCAGTAAGTTTCATTAATCCTGCAGTGGAAATGATCTACTGCGAATAATAAATCTTCCGGCGAACGCCAAGACTCTAGATCCCGCCGTAACAGCATTAGCTGTCCGGCGGGTTTCCGAGAGAATCGGCACCCCAAAGAAGTTCAAGTATCAGGAATATTTCAAATGTTGAACGCAATCATTACGGGAATTACAGGTCAGGACGGGGCGTACTTGGCAAAACTGCTCTTGAACAAGGGCTACAACGTTTATGGTACTTATCGCCGCAGCAGTTCCGTTAACTTCTGGCGACTCAACGAGCTCGGAGTGTTGGGCCACGGAAATCTCCATCTTGTTGAGTATGATCTTACTGACCTGGCATCCAGCATTCGGTTGGTGAAGGATACTAAGCCACGCGAAGTGTATAATCTTGCCGCACAAAGCTTCGTCGGCGTCTCCTTTGATCAGCCAGTCACCACTGCTCAAATTACTGGGCTCGGCGTTCTTAATCTGCTGGAAGCCATCCGGCTCGTTGATCCCACAATCAAATTCTATCAAGCTAGCACTTCCGAGATGTTTGGCATGGTTCAGGAAGTGCCCCAAACCGAAAGGACTCCGTTCTATCCTCGAAGTCCCTACGCGGTGGCAAAGCTTTATGCCCATTGGATGACTGTGAATTATCGCGAGAGCTACGGTATCTTCGCGGTGAGTGGAATTCTTTTCAATCACGAATCCCCTCTGCGAGGCCGCGAGTTTGTCACGCGCAAGGTCACCGACTCGATCGCCAAGATCCGCCTCGGCATGCTTGATGCCCTGGAATTGGGGAACCTTGATGCAAAGCGGGACTGGGGCTACGCGGAAGAGTACGTTGACGGCATGTACCGGATGCTTCAAGCTCCGGTGGCTGATACGTACGTCTTGGCGACCAATCGCACCGAAACTGTTCGTGATTTCGTTACGATGACAGCTCGGGCAGCTGATTTCGACCTAGCCTGGGAAGGTAGCAATGAAAATGAGATTGGCCGCGATCGAAAAACTGGAAAGGTTATTGTCTCGATAAATCCAAAATTCTATCGTCCTGCCGAAGTAGATCTACTTATTGGCGATCCAGAGAAGGCATATACTGATCTCGATTGGCAACCCAAAACCACATTGGAGAAACTGTCTACAATGATGGTCGAAAGTGATTTGCGCAGAAATAAGGCAGGTTTCTCGTTTTAACATGTCCAAGGTTTTGATAACTGGAATGGCCGGCTTTACCGGATCTCATCTGGCAGAGGAGTTGGATAGGGCCGGGTATTCAGTTTGCGGCCTTGGACACCCGCGGTATCCGGGCAGCCGCTGGCCATACTTTAATTGCGATTTATTGGATGCAGCTGCCCTGAAGAAGATCCTTTTGCATCTGAAACCAGATATCGTCGTTCATTTGGCAGCCATTTCCAGTCCATTGCACGATGATACAAATAGCATCTTTGCAACCAATGTAACAGGAACGAAGAATTTACTTGAAGCTATTGCAAGTGCCAATACCGCTCCCGATGCGATACTGTTGGCGAGCAGCGCGAGCGTCTACGGAGATGCCGGTGCGCAGCCGATAGGGGAAGAATCAGTCTTGGAACCACGTAGTCCATATGGCGCGAGCAAACTCTCAATGGAGTCGCTGCTGGACAGTTGGAGGAAGGAGTTGCCTCTTATCGTTGCCCGCCCATTCAACTACACCGGCAACGGACAGAGTGAAAGATTTATTATTCCCAAGCTAACCTCCAGCTTCAAAAAGGGACGCGACACTCTACAACTCGGGAACATTGATGTGATACGGGATTTCTCTGATGTGAGGATGATCGTCGACGCCTATAGACGGCTATTGCATGTCGATTTCGCGGGAAAGATAATCAACGTATGTTCCGGTATAGGTTATTCGCTCCGGGACATTATCCTTCTTCTCAGTGATTTAACGGGGTACCATCCTAATATCACATCAAATTCCGCACTATTTCGAAAGAACGAGGTTCCGATATTGATTGGAAGTAATCAGCGACTTCGATCCCTAATCGGACCTCTCAAAGTAACGCCTTTGTCCGAAACACTGCACTGGATGTTAGAAGCACAAGCATGAAGTTGATCTTTGGGGTTGACGCTATTTCTCCGCCACTTACTGGCATTGGACGTTACGCATTCGAAATCGCCAAGTATCTCGAACAGCAGCGCGATTTGGAATCGCTCCGCTACTATTTCAACGGCATCTGGCTGCAAGACCCTTTCACGTTTCTTAATATAGACTCGGAGAAGAGCAGCAACAAGCCCAGGGCCTCCTTCTCGCGTTTGCCAAAACTCTTCAGGAAAGCTCATACTCATTGGAGCAATCGAGCCTTTAAAACGCACCTCTTCCATTCCCCCAATTACTTTCTCCCGGCGGGTGTAGAAGGTGGCGTCATTACCGTTCACGATCTTTCGATATTTCGTTTCCCAGCGACACATCCGGCGGAACGAATCAGACACTTTGAGAAGAACTTTGCAGATAGTCTGAAGCGTGCTCAACATCTAATCACAGACACCGAGGCAATCCGTCGGGAGGTTGCCTCTTTTTTCTCTTGGCCACTAAACAGGATTACGGCCATTCATCTTGGTGTATCTCCTGTTTTTCATCCACGCGGCCAAGATGATACGTGTAGAACGTTAAGTTCGTACGGGCTAGTTCATGGCAAATACAATCTTTGCGTCTCTACGCTGGAACCCCGAAAGCGTATTGACGATGTATTGTCGGCTTATGGAACTTTGGATAACGACCTAAAGTGCCGTTTTCCACTTGTATTAGTCGGAAGTTCTGGTTGGCTCAACGACGACCTCCTAAAGTCGATCGATAAAGGAAAGCATGAGGGATGGCTTATCCATCTAGGCTATGTCCCGGAGGATCAACTTCCTGAACTCTATTCAGGTGCCCGGGCTTTCATCTTCCCGTCCCTCTATGAGGGTTTTGGCTTACCTGTCCTCGAAGCTTTGGCCAGTGGGATACCTACCGTCACATCTGATTGCTCCTCCCTTCCGGAAGTTGCTGGCGGCGCCGCGCTTCTAGTTACACCAGGTGATATTTCTGGCATTGCTAGCGCTATCACCCGGGCGGCGACAGACGATGATTGGCGTGTAATGGCGAGAGCGAAGGGATTAGTGGTGGCAGCCAACCATACGTGGAAGGAGTGCGCTCATTCGACACTGTCAGTGTACAGAGACTTGGCTGATTAGATCAGGCTGCCTGTCGTTCAAGAAGCACCCCGAGTTGACGCGCACTGGCTCTCCAGTCGAGCCGACGCATATTTCCGCTAACGGGTGCTCTTCCCTCACCGATTGCTTGAAGCCATGATCTAATAGCAAACGCGAGGTCATCCGGTGACGTCGCGCTAAAGTATGCGACGGACTCTCCAGCTACCTCTCTGAGTACTGGTAAATCTCGAGCAAGGATAGGGATGTTGAATTGTGATGCCTCTATTATTGGCAGACCAAAGCCTTCGCCCTCTGAAGCGAAAAGCAACCCTGACGCCTCATTGTAAAGCTCAAACAACTCGACGTCGTCAACGTTGCTTTTCCAAACAACGCGCCTCTCGTACTCCGGGTGCTGGAGGAGCTTTTCAAAAAACGCCTCCATACGCCACCCTTGTCTGCCAGCGATGACAAGTTTTACGTCAATGCCTTCCTGCCAAAGACGCGTAAAGGCATTGAGGGCTTGAAAATGACCTTTTCTCGGCTCGATGGTGCCAACCATTAAAATTGTATGCATGTGTCCAATACCTTTTTTTGGAATCACGCGGGGTATGGTACGCACAGATGTCGAGCTCAAAAAATCGGATCCCAAATGAAAATGTGAGAGTATCGGACACGAATCGTGCAAATGTAGAGAATTGGCCAACGTCACCTCCACCTCTTCTCTTACCGAGTTAGAAATGCAGTAAAGAGCGTCACCGAATGCAGCGATGGTTTTAAACCAATTTCGAAAATCCTTGCGCGCTCGCGGCGTAAACCACTCGGGATGAGACAACGGCAACAAATCGTAAACAACAAAGGCGAGTTGAACGCCCGTTATTCTCATCCGCGCCAATTCATGGCGTCGTGCCGACACAATACGGCTTGCTAAATCGAGGCCGAGGAAGACGTCACCGTAACTACCAGGAGCCGCCGCGGCAACAGGGTCGGCGCGTTTGGGTGCCCCGATTAATTTGCCGAGATATGCGTCGGCATACTCATACTTGCTTGACCTTGTGGCAGCAACTGGACGAATCAAGAATCCCGCTGGCGGGCTCTTAATGAGCTCGACTAGAAGAGCCTTGACCGCTCGTTGAATTCCTGTACCTGCGTCATTTTTGACAATAATTGACACATCGACAAGAAGCTCTCTTTGGCGCTTGGGTTCCGATCGCGCCCCCCGGTTTGCTTGGCAATCCAGAATCCCACGAATCCTACCCACGTAGCCGAGGGGAAGCAGCGGGAGGAGTTGAACACACATCCAACGTACGACCTTCGCGAATACACCGCGTCTTGATACCAATTCACGCACTACGATTGGCCGATTCATAAAACTCGAAAGCGCTGCCTACATCAGCAAAATTATGAAGTGCCCCCTTTACGAGAACAGCCGCACTATCACAATGATCGCGAATATAAGTTGGATCATGCGAAACTATAATCATTGCACGATCCTTACGCCGCTCGAAAAGCTCATGATGGCATTTCTCCTGAAATCGACTATCTCCTACAGCAACAATTTCATCAATCAAAAAACAATCAAACTCAATTGCCATCGAAATAGCGAATGCCAATCGGGCCCGCATCCCTGCAGAATACGTGCGGACCGGCTCCCTTAAATAATAGCCAAGCTCGGAAAATTCTTGAACGTAATCAACCCTATCGTATGGATTCACTCCGTACACTCTGCATACGAATCGCAGATTGTCCAAGCCCGTCAGACTCCCCTGGAACGCGCCTCCAAAGGCCAACGGCCAGGAGACACTCATCTTCCGGCGAATTGTTCCGGCGCTCGGTAGCTCTGCGCCGCTAATCATTCTAATTAACGTTGACTTGCCTGCTCCATTTCGGCCCAACACACCAATCTTTTGCGCTGGCCGTACAGTGAGATTGATTCCACGTAGTATGTCGTGTTTCCCTTGCCGCGTCCGATAGCTTTTACATACATTAGAAAGCTCAATCATTCCGGCTCCACGCTTTGGCTTACACGACGAACCAGCGTTAGCCCAATTAACATGATAATTAAATCCGACCAGATCATATAGATCGGATCATAGTATGCGTGGATAGCGGAACCAAAATATCCTGCACGAATCATCTCAACTCCATGAACCATGGGGAGCAATAGCGCCAGCTTTTGGAGCGACGTCGGCAACCATTCAACGAGAAAGACGGCCCCAGAGACAGGAAAGAGAAGATAAGCCGCGGTGTGCCAAAGCCTTTCCATCGTGTCACTCATTTCGCTGAGAGCGCCTGTAGCAAATCCCAGACCGCATCCAAATACGGCCAGAAATAACCAGCCGCCCAATACCAACGAAATATCCGCAGGTGCCCTCATCAAATCCAGCGAAACAAATATCGCCGTCAAAACGATAAAGGAGATCGTTGCCCCGGAAATTTCGAGAATAATACGAGAGAAAAATAGATCGATCACCCTGACATTCCGGTGATATAGCAAACTTTGGTTTGGCAGAATTGCTAGTGCACACCGCGTGGCGCAGTTACGCCAAAGCAGCACCGACGAGTAGCCAGTGATTGCAAATGCAGCAATGGATATACCCGTGCCATGGGTAGCATTGAGGCCTGTCCACAATGCGAGAATACCTAAAGTGAATAACATCGGCTCCAAAAATACCCATAGAAAGCCAATATTATGACGACCGTAGCGCGTGAGCACCTCTCGCATCAGTAACGCGCCAATTACTCGACATTGGATCTCAAACGATCTCAGCAATGGTGCTTCCTTTTTCATAGGGACGCCTCTGCTTCAATCGTTATGCTCTCTTACGCCGGCCAACAACAAGCTTAGAACCCCCCAAACTAGGAGCCCCAGAACAAAAACTTCAAACGTAGATTTAAGTCGCTTGGGCTCAACAGCAACGTCTGGCCGATTGGAGTTGACTAGGCGCTCCAGGTATAGTTGCTTACGCTGTGCCTCGGCACGGGCATTTTCAAGGCTCGCCATTACAGACGCCAGCTGTTTATCTGCGAACTGCGAGTCCAGTTGAAGACGTGCATACCTGGCAGCCTTATCCGAAAGCGAGCCCGCCGCTCCCGTTACTCCACTTGTAGCCGAATTTATTTGCTTTTCTAGCGAAAGAATACTCGCTTTCAGGACCGAAACTTGCGGATTTTGCGGGGCGATGGTCTGCAGTTGGCTAAGTTGCGATTGCGCACTGAATAGTTGCGTCTGCAGCGCAGTAACCTGTTGAAGTTGGAGCGCGGATTGCCTATCGGGATCAAAAACACTGTTTGATTTCCTATACGCCGCCAACGCCGCTGCAGCATCCTTAGCCTTCGTGGTGGCAGCTTCGACCTCACTTTGTGCGAATTGAACGGTATCCCTTGCCGCCCGCTCATTCATGCGATTAATCAGATGTTCACTCATAACCAACAGCTCTTGGTTAATTCGTTGAGCATCACCTGATGAGAAAGAGCGCACTTGAAGTGTAGTGATGGCCGACGTGGAGTCCAGTTCGACAGTAATGATATGCTTCGTATAGTACTTCCACAAAGCTTCGAAGCTATCATCTATTTGCCGAAGGAAGCGACTAAAGATATCACCCTGATTTCCATAGGAATTGAGGATAAAGTCGCCGCGATTCAGCTCCGTCAAAGCGTCACGAGATTTTATATAGTCAACAACCGCGTATGTGTCATCCTGAGCTCTAGAGAATCCTGTTCCCTGGAGCAGGGCACCAAGAGCACTAGTCTGTGTCTGGCGCTGCGGGCTCCGTACGACAAAGCGAGACTCAGAAACATAGATATCGGACGCGATCACGCCAAAATAGAGACTCGCCAAAACCGTGGGCATTACCACCGTGGCGAGGAATAGGCGGTTGACTCGCCTTACGCGCTGAAGAAGCCCGCCCTTCCTCTCAGTCGCTTGTTGCGACGATCCGTCTTTCAGTACCGTATCCAAGATTAATTCCAAAGCAATGCGGTGGTATGTCATTAAGCAGGCCCGGCGATCCCCGATTTCGCAACGAAAACCGACTCCCGAACGATCTTCAAGCCTTCAGACGGCCCCTGCTTATTGCAAGTCCAATTCGATGATGCCGCGCAACCGAGCTCAAGGCGGCAGTTTTTCAAAGGAAGGGATTATAACCATTGACGTGTGCGAGTACCATCGATCGCCACCAAGGATGCAACGCGATAACAACGGCCATAGCGATCCCCTTACATTGCATAACCATCTAAGGTATCCTCCCTGCGTTCCCGAACCCATCCCCCTTGGGTTCGCTCTCCACGCAGATCCATCTGCCTACACGCTAGCCAGTCGTACAGCCTGCCTCCAACCGATGCGCCGCTCGTTTCTCGCCCTGCAAGGCACGGCATCCCCATTTTTTAGTCGGCTGGCCGCTGCATTGACTCGGGATGGCCACACCGTACAGCGCGTCAACTTTTGTGGCGGTGATCTGGCGTATGCAGGCCCAGAAAGCGCCCGCGACTTCCGAGAGGACCAAAGTGAGCTTCCAAACTGGTACTCATACACAGTTGCCACCGGCAATTTCACCGACATCCTACTTTTTGGGGATTGCAGAAACATTCATCGTCCGGTTTATCCTCTAGCCGAACAAAATGAAATTCGTGTGAATGTTTTCGAAGAAGGTTATGTCCGACCGAACTGGCTCACCATGGAAGCGCATGGTGTCAACGGCCGATCGCGGTTGCCGCGCGATCCCGCCTGGTATCGCGAGCAACGTGCCGTGACGCCGCCCGCGCCTCCTGGCCAGCCCACGGGGTACAACCTCTACGAACGCGCCTACCACGATATTCGGTACCGTGCGGCCAACGCGCTGTATGCGAGCCGGTTCCCGCATTACCGCAGTCATCGTCCTGAGAGCGGCTACCGCGAGTACGCCGGGCTGGCCAAACGCCTGCTCCAGCAGCGGCAGCACAAGGTTGAGGCGGAGAAGCTTACGGAACGCCTCCTGACCCGGAAACTTCCCTACTACCTATTCCCGCTGCAACTGAATTCCGATTCCCAGATCCAGGTCCACTCATCGTTCGAAGGCATTCGCCACGCCATCGACCATGTCCTGGCGTCGTTTGCCGCGCATGGCCCGTCGGACGCGCTGCTGGTCATCAAGAACCATCCGCTTGACACAGGGCTGATTGACTATCGCCATTACGCGATGGGTGCGGCCAAGGCGCTCGGCATGGCGGACCGTCTTGAGTTCATCGACGCCGGCCACCTGCCGACGCTGTTGGACCATGCCAAGGGCGTGGTAGTCGTTAACAGTACAGTTGGCCTGTCCGCCCTCCACCACCGCCGTCCGCTGATCACGCTTGGCACGGCCATCTACGACATGGCGGGCATGACTTGGCAAGGCGGGCTGGATAGCTTCTGGCGTGAAGCCGAGGGGCCAGATATGGCGCTGTATCAGGTATTTCTGGACTATTTGACACATCACACCCAGATCAACGGCGATTTCTATACCCGTACGGGCATTGAGATGGCAGTCGCCGGCGCCGTGCGGCGGCTGGAGATGGCTCATGGCTAGTTCGGTGCCGCGCCATATTGTGATTACAGGGGCCAGCGCCGGGATTGGCGCGGCGCTCGCGCAGGCGTATGCCGCAACGGGTGTGACGCTTGGCCTGGTCGGGCGGAATGCCACTCGCCTGGAAGACTGCGCGCAGGCATGCATCAGGCGCGGCGCGCATGTCATCACGGCAGAACTCGATGTCCGTGAGCCGGAAGCACTGGAAGCGTGGCTGGCCACGTTTGACCAGGACTATCCAATCGACCTGTTGATTGCCAATGCTGGCGTAGCCAGTACGCTGTCTTCGTCTGCGGACTGGGAAGACCTGGTTCGCACGCGTGATGTGTTCGATACCAATTTTTACGGCGCTCTGCATACGCTGATGCCCGTACTGGAACGCATGCGCGCGCGCAAACAGGGTCAGGTTGCCGTGATCAGTTCGCTCGCGGCAATCCGTGGCATGGCAATCTCGCCAGCCTACTGCGCCAGCAAATCGGCGCTTAAGGCCTATGGAGAATCGGTTCGGCCGCTGCTGGCAGCTTATGGCGTGCGGTTCTCGCTGGTGTTCCCAGGCTTCGTCAAGACTGCGATGAGCGACGTCTTTCCTGGCGACAAGCCGTTCCTGTGGTCCGCCGAGAAGGCCGCGCGCCATATTCGCGCCAGACTGGCGGCAGGCCGGGCGGAAATTGCCTTTCCGTCCCTGCTCGCCTTGGGCATGCGGTTGCTGCCGTTACTCCCCCCGAAGCTCGGCGACCAAATCCTCGACAAGCTCTCTTATTTACCGAGGGAAAGGCGTACCTGAGCATGTCTGGCGGGGTCATTTTCCTCATCGCTCTGTCGGTGTCGTTCCTGCTCGACACCGTCGCCTTGCCCGCTGCGGTGCCGCCCTGGCGCCGCGGCATGGTAGCACTCGCCACGCACATCACTTCGGTAGCTACGGTGTTTTTGTTGACCTTGTCGATTTCCGGCCGTCCAGCATTTGCCGGATTCGTGGCGGCGTCGCTGGTCGGGTTGTTGGCAGTAGTCAGCAACGCCAAGCATCAATCGCTGCGGGAACCGCTTGTATTTTCGGATCTGAGCCTGTTCAGCCAGTTGTTCCGGCATCCACGCATGTACCTGCCGTTCCTGAGTGTTGCCAACACGCTGGCACTGCTGGCCGGAGTGGGCGTATTTGGCGCCGTACTAGTGTATAGCCGCCCAATGCCGGAGGTGCCACATGCATGGCTGCTGGCTGCAACGGCTGCCGGTGCCCTATGCAACCTGCTGGCGGCACGCGTGCTGCCGCTGACGATGGTGCCCGCACTCGACCAGCGCAAGCATGGTTTTTACGCCGTGTTCGTGGCTTGCCTGATGAATGGCTTACGTCCCGCAACGGGCAAGGCACTGCGCGCCGCAATGGCCCGTGGCCCCTTCTCGCGTAAGGCTCAAGCTGCGCAGCGGCCGGATGTCATTGTTGTTCAGAGCGAGTCCTTTTTCGATGCGCGCTGCCTGGGCCCGGGCGTGCGGGCGGATTTGCTCGCCAATTTCGATGCAGCATGCGCCAATGCCGTGCATTGCGGCCAGCTCGATGTGCCGGCTTGGGGTGCGAACACGATGCGTACCGAGTTTGCCGTTCTCTCAGGACTGGCGCCCTCTGAGCAGGGGTATGCACGCTTCTATCCGTACGCCTATGTACGGCGCCAGTGCGCCTCCCTGGCGGCATGGTTCCGGAGTGGTGGCTACCGGACAGTTGCCATCCACCCTTATCATGGCGACTTCTTCGGACGGTGGCGAGTTTTCAGGATGATGCACTTTGAGCGTTTTCTGGATATTCGCCATTTCAAGGACGCACCGCGTTTCGGTCCATATGTGGCCGATTCCGCGGTGACCGATGCTATCCGCGAGGAACTGGAAGCCGCCGGCGACAAGCCGGCGTTTGTCATGGCGATGACTATTGAAAACCATGGGCCGTTGCATCTGGAGAGGGTGGCGCCCGGGGAATCCGCCAGCTATCAACAGTTTGGTGAAGGCAAACCATGGGATGACCTGACTGTCTACCTGCGGCACCTGGCCAACGCCGACGCCATGATTGGCGCACTGACGCGCTACCTCGCCTCGCGCAAGCGTCCAGCCGTCCTTTGCTTCTATGGCGACCACGTGCCGGCGCTGTCGAAGGTATACGGGCAGCTACGCTGCATGCCGCAGCAGAGCAGTTACTTCATTTGGCGCAGTGACAGGGTTGCTACGACCGCGCCTGCGACGGAAATTGCTCCGGCGCACAGGCTGGGCCAGATGCTAATCGATTGCCTTGGCGCAACCCCAGCCGAAGCAGTTAGCAGCAAAGCCTATGCCGACCTAGCATCGGGTATGGGTTATGCATCGCACTAGCGATGCCATTACAGCCAGTACAAGACAAGAACGAAATTTTCCAGCGATCTCAAGAGAAGTCTCGCAGGTATAACAAGATGAATGACGCAATTGCTATTGTCGGGATGTCGTGCCGTTTTCCGGGCGGTGTTCGGAGCCCGGAAGAATATTGGAACCTCCTGCTGGCAGAGAAGGACGCGGTAACGTCAGTACCGCCCGGCCGCTTCGACACCGAGTTCTACCAGCACCCCTCCAAGCGCGAACCAGGCAAGAGCTACACCTTCTCCGCCGGCGTGATCGACGACGTGGCCGGCTTCGATGCCGACTTCTTCGGCATCTCGCCGCGCGAAGCCCAGCAGATGGATCCGCAGCAGCGCCTGCTGCTCGAACTCGCCTGGGAGGCCTTCGAGAATGCCGGCCAGCTGCCGCAGCAAATGGCCGGCAGCAACTGCGCCGTCTTTGTCGGCGTGGCGAGCCAGGACTATGGCGACCGGGCCGTCGACGACCTGAGCGTGGTCGATGCCTACTCCGCCACCGGCAATACGCTCTCCATCGCGTCGAACCGGATTTCCTACCTGTTTGACCTGCGCGGCCCCAGCATGTCGATCGACACGGCGTGCTCGTCGTCGCTCGTGGCGCTGCACCAGGCCTGCAACGCGATCCGCTCTGGCGAGGCCGAGACGGCGCTGGCCGGTGGCGTCAACCTGCTGCTGCATCCCTTCCCTTTCATCAGCTTCTCCAAGGCCTCAATGCTCTCGCCGACGGGTCGCTGCCGTGCGTTCGACGCCAGCGGCGACGGCTACGTCCGCGCCGAAGGCGGTGCGCTCGTGCTGCTCAAGCCGCTCAGCAATGCGCTGGCGGACGGTGACACCATCCACGCGGTGATCGCGGCCTCCGGCGTCAACTCGGATGGCCACTCGCATGGCGGTATCAACGTGCCCGGCGCCGCAACGCAAGCCGCGCTGCTCGAAGCCGTCTACGCACGCGCCGGGGTGGATCCGCGAGACCTGGCCTACGTGGAAGCGCACGGCACCGGCACCGCGGTCGGCGACCCGATCGAGGCCCGCGCGCTGATCGACGTGATCGGCAGCCGGCGCAGCGCCGAGTCGCCGCTGCTGATCGGCTCCGCCAAGACGAACCTCGGCCACCTCGAAACCGCGTCGGGCATGGCTGGCCTGTTGAAGGCCGTGCTGTGCCTGAAGCACCGCGCGGTGCCGGCATCGATCCATTTCCGCAATCCCAATCCGAACATCGACTTTGGTGGCGGTAACCTGCGCGTCGTGGACCGCTACCTGCCGCTGAAGGCAGGCCCCGCGCCGCTGCTGATGGGCGTCAACTCGTTCGGTTTTGGCGGCACCAACGCTCATGTGCTGCTGCGCGAAGCGGTGGCCCGGCCTGACGCTGCGCCCAAGGCGCCTGAGGCAGACGCGTCGCGCCTCGCGCCGCTGGTGCTGAGCGCGCGCGCGCCGCAGGCGCTGCAGGCACTGGCCGGCAAGTACCAGGCACGGCTGCAGGCCGGCGCGTCGTGGCAGTCGCTTGCCAGCGCCACCGCGCATCGGCGGCAGTTGCTGCGGCATCGCGCCGTAATCGCCCCGGCCACGGAGGCGGAAGGCCTGGCCGCGCTCGCGCTGCTGGCAAAAGGCGAAAGTTCGCCGTCATATGTCACCGGCGAAGCAGCCAGCCAGGAAGGCAAGCTTGCGCTCGTCTTCTCCGGCAACGGCTCGCAGTGGGCCGGCATGGGCCAGCGCCTGCTTGCCGAGGATGCCGTCTTCCGCGCCGCACTGGAGGAAATCGACGTGCTGTGGCGGGCCGACGGCAGCCCGTCGCTGGCCGGCGTGATGGGCGATGGCGCCACCGCTGAATGGCTGCAGCGCACCGAGAACGCGCAACCGTTGCTGTTCGCGATGCAGGTCGGCATCGTGCGCTCGCTGCGCGCCAGCGGCCTCGAATACGACGCCTGCTACGGCCACAGCGTGGGCGAGATCGCCGCGGCGTGGGCGTCCGGCGCACTGACCCTGGCGCAGGCCGTCAAGGTGATCAAGGTTCGCAGCCGCGCACAAGCGCTGACGGCCGGCACCGGCAAGATGGCCGCAGTGGGGCTCGGCGAGGCGGCAACGCGTGAGCTGATTGAACGGCTGGGGCTGGCCGACGACCTCGAAGTGGCCGGCATCAACAGCCCGGAGGCCGTCACGCTGGCCGGCTCGCTGCAGGCGTTGCAGGTGCTGCAGGACCATGTCTCCCGCCAGGGCAAGTTCTTCCAGTTGCTGGACCTGGACTACGCATTCCACAGCAAGCGGATGGATGCGATCCGCGAGACCGTGTTGTCGGGGCTGGCCGATCTGCGTCCGCAGCCGACTGAGGCAATCTTCGCCTCCACGGTGACCGGCGGCCCGTTGTCCGGCGTGGAGCTGGATGCGCAATACTGGTGGCGCAACATCCGTGAGCCCGTGCGCTTCGATCAGGCGACGCAACACCTGGCCGGCACCGGCATCCATCTGTTCCTGGAGGTGGGCCCGCATTCGATCCTGCGCAACTACGTGGTGCAAACTGTCGAGCCGGCTGGCTCGGGCGACCGCGTGCTGCCCACGCTGAAGCGCAATCACGACTCGGCGGCCCAGCTCCGCCATGCGCTGTGCGCGGCGGTTGCTCATGGCGCCCGCCTCGACCGCGCCGCCGTTTATCCGGACGATGACCGGACGCTGGCGCTGCCGGGCTACCCCTGGCAACGCAGCCGCCACTGGGCACCGGTCACCGCCGAAGGCTACGACCTCGTCGACCGCCATCGCGAGCACCCGCTGCTGGGTTACCGCCTGAAGGACAGCGCGGCCGCCTGGGAAAACCAGCTTGACCCGGTCAAGCTACCCGCACTCGCCGCGCACGTGGTGGACGGCACCGTGACCTTCCCGGGCGCCGGCTATGTGGAAATGGCGCTGGCGGCAGCACGCCTGTACTTTGGCACCGAACAGTGCGCCGTGGAGAATCTCGACATCCGCGCGCCGGCCGTGTTCCAGCCGCAGCAGAGCAAGCTGTTCCGCTTCACCATCGAGCCGCGCACGGCCAGCTTCGCCATCGAATCGCGGCCGCGCGGCAGCAACGATCCCTGGGCGCAGAACGCCGTCGGCCGCCTGCTCAGCGGCGGCCCGGCGCTGCCCGCGCCGGCTCCGGCGGCGGCGCAACTCGCTGCGCTGCAGGCTGCGCCCGTCATTGACGGCGAGACGCTGTATCAAGGGGCTGCAGCCATCGGACTGGAATTCGGGGACGCGTTCCGCTGGGTGGGGAACGTCCGCGTGGACGGCGACACCGCGCTGGCGGCATTCAATGCGCCCGCCGCGCTGGCGGACCCGAAGGCTGTCGCCGCTTACGTGATGCACCCGGGCGCAATGGACAGCGGTTTCCATCCGCTGCTGGCGCTGGAGGCCAACGGCCGCAAGACGGCGGACAGCGCGGCCTACGTCCCGGTGCAGTTCGGCCGGATCGACTACTACGGCGGCGGTGCCCCGGTGCGCGTGGTCGCCCGCATCGACCGCCGCAACCCGCATTCGCTGGTCGGCACCTTCACCTACCTGGACCAGGCCGGCAATGTCACGCTGCGGATCAGCGAATGCCGCTTCCGCCGCGTCGACCTGGTGGCGCGCCGCCATGGCGCGCCCGGCCGCTATGTGTTCGCGGCCGAGGCTCGTCCGCATGCGCAGGACATTAGCGCCGCGGCACTGCCGGTACCGGCCACGTTGCTGGCTACCGCCGCGCAGGCCGTTGCCGCGCGGGAGGATGCCGCGCACCGCAATACCCACCGGACTGAGGTGATGCCGCTGCTGGACGTGCTGGCCGCCGCCTATGCGTGGCGCGCCATCGAGGCACTGGGCGTGCTCGAGGCCGAAGCACTCCCCACCACGGCGAACCCCGCTTTACTGGAGCGCCTGACCGGCATGCTGCTGGAAGATGGCGTGCTGGCGATACGCGACGGCCGCCTGGTTCGCGGCGACGAGACGTTACCGTCGATCGAGGAACTCTGGCGCACCCTGTTGTCCGCATCGCCGGGACATGTTGCCGAACTGACGCTGCTCGCACATTGCGGCGCCTCGCTACCGGCGATCCTGCAGGGCGAGCGTGACGCATCGGCGGTCCTGCCTAGCGGCCGCAGCAGCCTGCTCGATCATTTCTTCGAGGCCTCGCCCACCTGGGCGCATGTGAACGCGATGGCTGAGTCCTGCCTGGACGCCGCAGTGCGGTCCTGGACCCAGCGCCGGCCGATGCGGATCCTCGAGGTCATCACCCCCGGCGCGGACCTGTTCCAGCCGATCGGCGCACACTGGCAAGACCGCTGCGACTACACGATCGCCGGCAGCGTCGAACAGCTTGGCGCCTTCGATGCCGCCGGTCACCCGCGGATCCGCACCGCGCCGATCGAACTTGGCAACGAAGTCACGCTGGCCATCGAGCCGGGCCGCGGCAAGTCGTTCGACGTGGTCATCGTCAACAACCTGCTGCGCGCGGGCGGCCAGCCGGCCCGCCTGCTGGCCGCCATCCGCTCGTGGATGGCGCCCGGCGCGATGCTGATCCTCGCCGACGGCCAGTCCAGCCGGTTCTCCGACATCGTGTTCGGGCTGTCCCCGGAATGGTGGCACCACGGCCGCGGCGAGCTGATCCCGGCTGCCGCGATCAGCGCGATGCTGCACGCGCAGGGCTTCGAGGCTGCGACGCGGCATGTGGAGGCCGATCTCGATATCGAAGGCGCCCCGCTGCTGCTGGTTGCCCGCCGCGACGCATCGCACGACGAAACCGCGCCCGCCGCCACCGGTGCCCCGACCTCTTCCGCCGTGCACTGGCTGCTGGCCTGCCCGGGCCAGCCCGGCCCGCTGGCGGCCGCGCTGGCCCAGGCCATCCAGGCCGCGTCGCCGGCGGCGCAAGTGTCGCTGCTCGCCTCGCCGGAGGCCTGCATCGCGCACGCCGCGGCGGCCATGGGCGGTGGCACTCCCTGCCATGTGGTATTCCTCGCGGCCGATGCCGCGGTGCAGTCCGCGGCTACGGACGGCAATGCGATGATGCTCGCGCAGGAATCGACCTCGATCGCGCTGGCCCGGCTGGGCCGCGAACTGCCGGGCAGCATGCCGGCCGTGCGGCTGTCGGTGGTCACGCGCGGCGGCGCACCGCTGCCGGTCGCAGACGCCGGCGCGGAAGACTTCCAGCCAGCGCAGGCCACCGTATGGGGACTGGGCCGTGTGCTGATGAACGAGCGCGCGGAGCTTGGCTGCCGCCTGATCGATCTCGATGCGGCAAGCAAAGCACCGGCTGCCGCGCTCGCGTGCGAGCTGCTGTCTGCCGACCAGGAAAACGAAGTGCTGCTGTGGGGCGGCGAACGCTATGTCCCGCGCATGCTGCCGGCCGGTCTTGCGCCGCGTCAGGACGTCATGCCCGACCAGTCCACGGCGGCGCCTCACAGTGTGCTCGCGTTCGAGTCGCCAGGCTCGCTGCGCCACTTGCAATGGTTTGAACAGCCGGCCTTTGATCTAGCAGCCGACGAGGTCGAGGTCGAGCCGACTGCCACGGGCCTCAACTTCCGCGACGTGATGTACGCGATGGGGCTGCTGTCTGACGAAGCCGTGGAAAGCGGCTTTGCCGGCCCCACCATCGGCCTGGAGTTCTCCGGCCGTGTCACGCGCGTCGGCAGCGATGTGCGGTCCTTCGCCGTCGGTGACCCTGTGCTGGGCTTCGCTCCGGCTTGCTTCGCGAGCCGCGTGCGAACGCGGGCGACAGCTATCGCGCACAAGCCGGTGCGAATGAGCTTCGAGGAAGCCGCCACTATTCCCTCCACGTTTTTCACCGCCTACTACGCGCTGTGCGAGCTGGCGCGGCTGCGCAAGGGCGAGCGCGTGCTGATCCATGGCGCTGCTGGCGGCGTAGGGATCGCCGCGATCCAGCTGGCGCGCCATCTTGGCGCCGAGGTGTTTGCCACCGTCAGCAGCAACGAGAAGCGGGAGTTCGTGCGCCTGCTGGGCGCCTCCCACGTGTTGGACTCGCGCAGCCTGTCGTTTGCCGACGATACCCGCCGCATCACGAACGGCCAGGGCGTAGACATCGTGCTGAACTCGCTGGCCGGCGAGGCGATGGTGCTGGGCATCGATGTGTTGCGCCCGTTCGGCCGCTTCCTTGAGCTTGGCAAGCGTGACTTCTACGAGAACAGCCGCATCGGGCTGCGCCCGTTCCGGAACAACATCAGCTACTTCGGCATCGACGCCGACCAGTTGATGAATGCCGCGCCTGAGCTGACCGCCTCGCTGTTCAGCAATGTGATGACGATGCTGGACGAGGGCTCGCTCGACCCGCTGCCGTACCGCGCCTTCCCCGCCAGCCGCGTGGAGGAGGCGTTCCGCTACATGCAGCAGGCACGCCAGATTGGCAAGATTGTCATTACCTTCCCGCACGGCGCGCCGGCGCCGCAGGCAGATGAGCCGGCCGGCCTGGCGCTGGACGCGCGTGCCGCCTACCTCGTCGTCGGCGGTACCAGCGGCCTCGGCTTCGCCACCGCGCGCTGGCTGGTGGACAAAGGTGCGCGCCACCTGGTGCTTGCCAGCCGCCGCGGCGCGCTCGCACCGGAACTGGCCGCCGAAGCCGACCGCTGGCGCGACGAGCACGGTGTTGCCGTCACGGTGTCGTCCTGCGACTTCACCGATGCCACGGCAGTGGACGCGCTCGTGGCGGGCATCGCCGCGCGCGGTGCGCCCCTCAAGGGCGTCGTGCATTCGGCCATGGTGATCGCCGATGGCCTCCTCGCCAACCTCGACGACGGCAAATGGCGCGACGTGCTTGCGCCCAAGGTTGCGGGCGCGTGGAACCTGCATCGCGCCACGCAGGCACTGGCCTTGGATTTCTTCGTGGTCTACTCGTCCGCCACCACGTTCCTGGGCAATCCGGGACAGGCCAACTACGTGGCTGCCAACAGCTTCCTCGAATCGCTCGTGCACCAGCGGCGTGCTGCAGGCCTGCCGGGCACCTTCATGGCCTGGGGCCCGCTTGAGGACGTCGGCTTCCTGGCGCGCAACGCGCAGACGCGCGAGGCGATCCAGTCGCGCATCGGAGGCCGCTCCATCACATCCGATGAAGCGATGGCAGCGCTGGAACGGGCACTGCTCACCAACCGCGCCGGCGAGGCGCTGCTGTGGCTGGACTGGCAGGCAATTTCGCGCGTGATGCCGGCCGCGCGCTCGCTGCGCTATATGGAGATGGGCGCAGGCACCGCCCAGGACGCGCAGCGCCAGGGCGGCGCCAGCGTCGCAGCCGACGTGCGCGCCCTGCCCGTCAATGAAGCCGTGCAGCGCGTCATCGACACGCTGCAAGCCCAGATTGCGCACATCCTGCACCTGTCGGCAAAGAAGATCGATCCGGACCGTTCGATCACCGACCTGGGCATGGATTCGCTGATGGGCATGGAGCTCGGCATGGCTGTCGAAGAGTCCTTCGAGGTGAAGCTCTCGGTGATGCTGCTGGCCGAAGGTGCTACCGTGCGCTCGCTGGCGCAGAAGATCGTTGAGTCCGTGCGCGCCGGCGCGGACAGCCAGGATAGCGGGGAAGCCGCCAGCATGGAGCAACAGATCGCTGCGATGGCATCGATCCACGCCATCGATCTGTCGCAGCCGGGACACGACGGCAGCGCCGGCACGACGATCCTGGCCGACGAGGCCGCGCAGTGACGGCGCAGCCCGGCTGGGCGCGGCAGCAAGGCACGCTCGCGACCGAACTGCGGCTGTCCGGCCACGGCCTGCACACGGGGCGGCGCGTCAACGTGCACATCTCGCCCGCACCGCTGGGCCAGGGGATCGTGTTCCGGCGCATGCGCGCGGGGCGCGTGGTGGCTGAGTTGCCCGCGTCGCCGCAGCTCCGGCTCGGGCAACCGCTCTGCACGGCGCTGCAGTCGGCAAGCGGCGTGCGCGTGCGCACTGTGGAGCATCTGCTCGCGTCGCTGCTGGCCTGCCAGATCGATCACGCCACGGTCGGGCTCGATGCCGAAGAAGTACCGATTCTCGATGGCAGCGCACTGCCGTGGATCGCGGCCATTGATTCCTGCGGACGCACTGCACTGCCAGCGCCCAAGCGCTTCCTGCGCATCCGGCACGCAGTGACGGTCGCGGATGGCGGCACGCGCCGCCTCACGGTAACGCCCGCTGACCGCTACGAGATGGATGTCACCAATGATCTGAAAGGCTTTGGCGAACTGAAGTGGGCAGGCACGATCGACCCGGCCTCCTTCGCCAGCGAGATTGCGCCGGCGCGCTCGTACGGGCGGCTCAAGTGGGCGGTGCCTGCCATCGCCTTCGGCTACCTCCGCGGCAATCCGATTCTGCGGGGCGCGCGGCCATCCTGCACCGCAACCATCGTCGGCAACGGTGTCATCGGCGGCATGCGGCTGCCGGTGGAGTTCGTGCGGCATCGGGTGCTCGACCTGATCGGCGATCTCGCGCTGCTCGGTGCGCCCCTGCTGGGCAAGGTCACGGCGCTGCGCCCCAGCCATGAAATGAACTACCGCCTCTGTGCCGCCCTGCTCGACCAGCCCGATGCGTGGGAGTGGGCGGACACGGCCAACTGAAAACAAGGACAAGCATGGGACTGGGAGACCAGTTGAGACAGCAGCTCGCGGCCAAGGCGCTCAAGCGTCAGCTGGAACGGGTGACTAACGAGATCGATGCGCAAGCCACTGCTCGCGACGCGAACGACGCCACGCCGCGTGCTGTGACGGCGCCGGCCAACCTGGCGGAGCTCTCCCGCTTCGACACCATGCCGGCCTACCAGCAGGTGGCGATCGGCCGCCAGATGAGCGAGCGGCTGCGCATCCCGTCGCCGTTTTTCCGCGTGCACGAGGCAGTGGCCAGCGCCACCACGCAAATCGACGGGCGGACTTACGACAACTTCGCCAACTACAACTATCTCGGCTTGGCCGGAGACCCGGTGGTATCCGCCAGCGCCAAGGCTGCGATCGACCGGTACGGCACGTCTGCCTCCGCCAGCCGGATCGTGGCGGGCGAACGGCCGATCCAGCGTGAGCTCGAGCAGGAGCTGGCGCGGCTGTACGACGTGGACGACTGCGTCGCATTCGTCAGCGGCCACGCCACCAACGTCACGGTGATCGGCTGCCTGTTCGGGCCGTCCGACCTGATCGTGCACGATGCGCTGGCTCACAACAGCATCGTGCAGGGCGCGCAACTGAGCGGCGCCAAGCGCTTGAGCTTCCCCCACAACGACTGGGCAGCGCTGGACGCGTTGCTGACGCGCGTGCGCCGGCAATACCGGCGCGTGCTGATCGCCGTGGAAGGCATCTACAGCATGGATGGCGACTTCCCGGAACTCGATCGCTTCATCGATATAAAGCGCCGGCACGCAGCATTCCTGATGGTGGATGAAGCCCATTCGCTCGGTGTGATGGGCGCACGGGGCCTTGGCATCCGCGAACACTTCGGGCTGGCTGGCCGCGATGTCGATATCTGGATGGGCACCTTCAGCAAGACGCTGGCCGGCTGCGGCGGATACATCGCAGGCGAGCGGGCACTGATCGACATACTGCGCCATCTGGCTCCCGGTTTCCTCTATAGCGTCGGGCTTTCGCCCGTGCTGGCGGCTGCATCGCTGGCCGCGCTGCAGTGCATGTTGCGCGAGCCGCAGCGCGTGGCGAGCCTGCAGCAGCGCGGACTCCAGTTCCTGGAGGAAGCGCGCCGCGCAGGACTCAATACAGGCCTGAGCACGGGCTACTCGGTGATCCCGGTCATCACCGGCAGTTCGATGAAGGCAGCGCAGTGGGCCAATGCACTCTTTGACCAGGGCATCAACGTGCAGCCGATCTTCTATCCGGCGGTGGAAGAGAAGGCGGCGCGGCTGCGCTTCTTCATCTGTTCCACGCATACGCCCGGGCAGATCAGTGCCACGGTGGACGCCGTGGCGCGACTGGCGCACGGATAGCGCATCGACAGGCATTCACACCATGCAAGATCGCCTCGGGTTCCGGTCAGCCACGGCAGACGACGCACGCGTGCTGGCACCGCTGGTGCTAGCCTCTGGGCGGCAGGAATTCGCGTTCCTGTTTGACGATAGCGATGCTGCATGCGAGGGATTCCTGGCGTATGCAATGGCTGCGGGGCATGGACGCTTTTCCTGGCGTCGTCACTACGTTGCAACCCTCGATGACATCCCTGTGGCCGTGATGGCGATTCAGGACGGCCGCAGCCGCACGGGCTGGCTGGACGATGCGGTTGCCGCCGGCCAGTTCCTGCGCCACTTCGGCGCGCGCCGCACGGCCGGCATCATCCGCCGCGGGCTGCTTCTCGAACGAGAAATCCCGAAGCCCGCCGCACATCAGACCCTGATGGCACATTGCGCCACGCAGCCCGAAATGCGCGGCACAGGCATTTTCCATGCGCTATTCCAGCACGTTCTCGAGACGAGCCGCCTGCCTGCATACCCCGGCCAGGAGTTGGTGCTTGACGTACTCAAGCACAATACACGCGCGGCAGCGTTGTACAAGCGGCTGGGTTTTATCGTTGCTGCGGGCAAGCGCCCCGCTCCGCGGGGCCTGCCCGTCTCACTTGCCGCGGACCGGATGACGTTCAGTCAAAAACCGACAGAATAAGGGTAAACCCCTACCTCAACGGCCTAACTGAGCCGATACCAATAACACCCGTCATCCCCGCGCTCCCGCACGGCCTCTTCCCGCATCAGCAAGTAGTTCAGATGCGCGATGCTTTCCCCCGTTGCCATCCCCAGCAAACCGCCACTCCCGGTGATCGGCCGCGAAAACAGTTCACCGAATACGTCCACCGCCCGCTTCGGTGTGGCCAACGCGCCACGCAAGCGGTCCAGCGCCTGCATCTGGCTCGCCCGCAGATAGTCAATCCGCGCATGCAGCCCACGGAACGGTTCGTTATGCGCCGGCAGCACCAGCACATCGTCCGGCACGGCAGCGCGCACCTTGTCCAGCGAGGCCAGCCAGTCCTGCATCGGATCGGCATCGGGCTCGGTCGGGAACACCGATACGTTGGAGGAAATGCGCGGCAGCACCTGGTCGCCTGACACCAGCAGCTTCAGCGCCGGGCAGTACAGGCAGGCATGTTCGGGCGAATGGCCGGTGCCGACGATGACCTGCCAGTCGTGCGCGCCGATGCGCACGGTGTCGGCATCGGACAGGCGGTGGAAGCTCTCGGGCAAGGCGTGGACATATTTGCCGAAGCCGCCGAAGCGGGTGCGGTACACCTCGATCGCTTCGTCGTCCCAGCCGGCCTTGCGATAGAACTCGATCGCGTCATCGGGCGCCGCTCGCCCCGTATCCGCCGCCAGCACGCGGCACATCAGGTATTCCAGCCGCGTCATCCACAGCTGGCAGTCGAACTTGCCGGTCAGCCACCCGGCCATGCCGATGTGGTCGGGGTGCATATGGGTCACGAACAGGCGCGTCAGGCCGCCCGCGAGCGGGCCGCTTGCGGCGAACAGCGCGCGCCAGGCCTGGGCGGTTTCCGGGGTCTGCAACCCGGCGTCGACGGCGGCCCAGCCGCTGCCGTCGCGGATGGCCCACAGGTTGATGTGGTTCAGGCCCAGTGGCATCGGCATGCGCAGCCACAGCACACCGGGCGCTACCTCGCGGGCACGGCCGGGTTCGGGCGCGTCGCCACAGGGGTAGTCGAGCTCGGGCTTTTCGAGGGAGATGGGGGCGGCTGCGAGGGCGATGTCGGGGGATTGGGCGCTCATCGGTATCTGGGCCGGTGGGCCGGCCGTGCTGTGCGCGTTGGCCGGTGCGGCAATGCCCCGGCTCCGCGCGTTCTGGATAGCTGACACCTTAGCCCAGATGGGCGATTCCTGCTACGCGCGCCCTGCCCGCGTTCCGTGGTGTGGAATAGCGGTGAGCTATCGGGCCGGCGTCGGCAGCACCTTGCCCGGATTCAGCAGGTTCAACGGATCAAGCGCCTGCTTCACCTGCCACATCAGCTCCAGTTCCACCTGGGACTTGTAGCGCGTCAGGTCGTCGCGCTTGGCCACGCCGATGCCGTGCTCGGCCGAGATCGAGCCGTTTTCCGCATGGGCCATGCCGTCGACCAGTGCCGAGACCCGCTCATACCACTGCGCCAGGAACTCTTTTCCTGGCTGATCCCTGGGTCGCAGCGGGTTGAAGTGCACATTGCCGTCGCCCATATGGCCGTAGATCACCATGCGCGCGTCCGGCACCAGCTCCAGCACCCTGGCCGAGGCTTCCTCCACAAACGTAGCGATGCGCGACAGCGGCACCGAGACATCGCACTTGATGCTGCCGCCGGTGCGGGTCTGGGCGTCGGAGATCTCTTCGCGGATGCGCCAGAAAGTCTGGGCGTCGGACAGGCTGGCGGCCACTGCGGCGTCCTGCACCAGGCCCTGGCTGAAGCCGGATTCGAGGATTTCCATCAGCGTGGCGTTGAGGCTTTCCGCATCGGTCCCGGAGGTGAGTTCGATCAGCACCATCCACTCGTGCTTGTCCTGCAGCGGCGAAGCCACGTTGCCAAGATATTCAAGCACCAGTTCCAGCGCGGGCCGCGAGATCAGCTCGAACGCGGTCACGGCCTGGCCGGACAGGCGCTTGGCTTCACCCAGCAAGGCCACGGCCGCGGCGGGGTCCTGTACGGCGACAAAGGCCACGGCGCTGCTGCGCGGCTGCGGCATCAGCTTGAGCACGGCGCCGGTGATGATGCCGAGCGTACCTTCCGCGCCGACGAACAGCTGCTTGAGGTCGTAGCCGGTGTTGTCCTTGCGCAGGCCGCGCAGCGATGAGTAGATGCGGCCATCGGGCAGCACCACCTCGATGCCGAGCACGAGGTCGCGCATATTGCCGTAGCGCAGCACCGCGGTGCCGCCGGCATTGGTCGACAGGTTGCCGCCGATCTGGCATGAGCCTTCGGAGCCGATGCGCAGCGGGAACAGGCGTTGCCAGGCCTCGGCGGCGCTGCGCGCCGCGCTCAGCGTGACGCCGGACTGCACGGTCATGGTGTCGTTGATGGTGTCGAGGTCCAGCACGCGGTTCATGCGGCTGAGGTTGACGACCACGGCGGTGCCGCTGTCGTCCGGCACGGCGCCGCCCATCAGCGAGGTATTGCCGCCCTGCGGCACCACCGGCACACGCCGGGCATGGCACCACTGCAGCACCTGGCTGACCTCTTCCGTCGATGACGGCAGCACCACTACCTGGGCCTGGCCGCGGTAGATGCCGCGGTAGTCGGTGACGTAGGCCTGCGTGTCGGCGTCGCCGCTGCGGCAGGCGCTTGCACCAACGATGGCCTGCATCGCGCGCAAGGTGGTGTCTGGGGTCGGGGTTTCGGCTGGCATGGGTGTAAGGCGAAGGAGATACGGGTCAGTACGCGGCGGAAGGCTTGTCTGCGGCGGGAGCGTCAGAGGGCTGCTCGCGGAACGATGCGGCAAGCTTGCGCGCGGCGTTGGCATACAGCATCACGTCCACGCCCGTGGCCACGAAGGTGCAGCCCAGGTCCAGGTAGCGGCGTGCCAGTGCCGGGTCCGACGTCAGCGTGCCGGCGGCCTTGCCGCTGGCAATGATGGTGCGCATCGCGCCTTCGATGGCGGCCTGCACCTCCGGGTGACCGGGGCGGCCGCGGTGGCCCATCGACGCAGCCAGGTCGGCCGGGCCGATAAAGACGCCGTCGATACCATCCACCGCGCAGATTGCTTCCAGGTTCTGCAATGCGGTGACGGTTTCGGCCTGCACCAGCAGGCAGACTTCATCGTCGGCCACATCGAGGTAGTCGGTGCGGGCGCTCCACTGCGAGGCGCGCGCAATCGCGCTGCCCACGCCGCGGATGCCTTGCGGGGGGTAGCGCGTAGCGCTGACCACCATGCGCGCCTGTTCCGCGGTATCCACCATCGGCACGAGCAGGCTGCACGCGCCGATGTCGAGCAACTGCTTGATCAGCGGCACTTCACCGGCGACGGCACGCACCACGGGCTGGACCGGGTATGGCGCCACCGCCTGCAGCGCGTGCAGCGTCGAGCGCAGGTCGTTGGGGGCGTGTTCGCCGTCGATCAGCAGCCAGTCAAAGCCTGCGGTGGCGGACACTTCGGCCAGGTATGGCGTTGCCATCGACAGCCACAGGCCGATCTGCGCCTGGCGGGCGGCCAGCGCAGTCTTGAAGGGATTGTTTGCGGGCATGGTGTGTTCCGGTTCGATGATCGATGGGCCCGGCGCTTCAGCCGAGCTGACCCTGGCAAAGGTACTTGGTATGCATGTAGTCGTCCAGCCCGTGGCGCGAGCCTTCGCGCCCGTAGCCGGATTCCTTGACGCCGCCGAACGGCGCCGCCTCGGCCGCGATCGCGCCCTCGTTGATGCCGACCATGCCGGTCTCCAGCGCCTGCGCCACGCGCCAGATGCGGCGGATGTCGCTGGAGTAGAAGTAAGCAGCGAGGCCGAACGGGGTGTCGTTGGCGTCGCGGATCACCTCGGCTTCATCGCGGAAACGAAAGATCGGCGCGACCGGGCCGAAGGTCTCTTCGCACGACAGCTCCATCGCGGGGGCCGCATCGGCCAGCACCGTCGGTGCGTAGTAGTGCGGGCCGTCGGCGGTGCGCACGCGCTTGCCGCCGGTGACCACGCGCGCGCCCCGGGCGACGGCGTCTTCCACATGGCGTGCGATCTTGAGGACGGCGCGGGCATTGATCATGGGACCGATCTGCGCGGCCTCTTCCGTGGCGGGGCCGACGTGGAGCGCGCCAACGCGCTGTGCCAGGCACTCGACAAAGGCGTCGTGCACGGTGTCGTGCACATAGACCCGGTTCGGGCACACGCAGGTCTGGCCGCCGTTGCGGAACTTGAACGCCATCAGGCCATCGACGGCGGCATCGAGATCGGCGTCCTCGAAGACGATGAAGGGCGCGTTGCCGCCCAGCTCCAGCGACAGCTTCTTCAGCGTGGCCGCCGATTCGCGCGCGAGGTGCTTGCCCACGGGCGTGGAACCGGTAAAGGTGATCTTGCGCACGCGGCTGTCGGCCAGCCAGGCATCGACCATGCCCGGCGTGTGCTCGCGCGATGCGGTGACGATGTTGAGCACGCCCGCGGGCATGCCGGCCTGCTGCGCCAGCCATACCAGCGCCAGCGCGGTCAGCGGGGTGTCCTCGGCGGGCTTGGCCACCACCGTGCAACCGGCGGCCAGCGCGGGGGCGATCTTGCGGGCAATCATCGCCAGCGGGAAGTTCCACGGCGTGATTGCCGCGACCACGCCCACCGGCTCCTTCAGCACCAGCAGTTTGCGGCCAGGCTCGGCTTCGGCGACGATATCGCCGCAGATGCGGGTGGCCTCTTCGGCAAACCACTCGACATAGGACGCGCCGTACTGTACCTCGCCGCGTGCCTCTTTGAGGGGCTTGCTCGTCCTACCTGGCGCAGGCCACCTTCGTCGGCCAGCGCGGCGCGGCCGGTTTCATGGCTGAGTCGGTGGCGCTGTCGTTGCAGGAGGAAGGCCGGTTGCACGTGCTGAAGATGGCCGTGCCGGTCGACCTGCCCCCGGTCGGCATCATCACGCTGCGCGAACGGGCGCCGTCGCTCGGCACCGACCAGCTGGTGGAATGCCTGCGCGAGGCTGCGGCGCAGGTCAGGGCCGTCTAGCCCGCACGCGCCATCAACACCGGCGCCGACGTGGCCAGCAGCGCCACGCCGGATACGGTCAGCAACGTCAGCACGACCTTGCGGAAGGTGGCCTCGCTGATCCCCAGATAGAGCCGCGTGCCCAGCAGCGTTGGCACCAGCATCGCGGGCGCCACCACCAGGAACATCGGCAGCATCTCGCGCGTGACGATGCCCTTGCCCACATAGGCGGCCATGGTCATGGCCAGCGTGGCGAGGTTGAAGTTCTGGATCACCGCGCGCTGTTCATCCTTGTCGAAGCCGCGCAGCGTGCACCACAGCGTGGGGATCACGCCAGTGAAACCGCCGATGCCGCCCATCACGCCGCCGGCCGCACCGGCAACGCCATCGGCCACGCGCCCGCCCACGCCGATATGGGGCAGCTTGCGCACCATCAGCATCACCGGGCACCACAGGGTCAGGAAGCCGCCGAGCACGACCTTGAACCACTGTGCGTCGAGCATCGGCAGGATCGCCACGCCCAGGGGGATGCCGGCCACGCCGCCGGCCACGAACGGCCACAGCCTCCGCCACGACAGCCCGCGCCGCACCGACACCGCCGCCAGCAGCTGGCCGGTAAGCGCGCCGAACACGGTCATGGCCGACGCCAGCTGCGGCTCGATCGCCCAGGCCCAGAACGACATCGCCACCATGCCGAAGGCAAAGCCCGACAGCCCCTGGACAAAGCCGGCCACGGCGGCGCCGGCGATCACGATCAGCAAGGTCGAATCCATGGCAAGCGGGGCCGCGTCAGGCAGTGGCGGACGCGATGTTCAAAGGCTTCTGGGAAGCGCATGACTATGCACTTCTTTGCCTTGCTTGTCAGCCGCTGCCTCTGCTGCGCCGCGCAAAACTGATACGGTATTTTTTCAATGAGGTGATGCTGTTCGGTTCATTTCGGCTCCGTTAGCATGGTCGCCATCGACAAGGGCAACGGGCCGCGTGAAGCGGCGCCGGCGGCACGGGGTGCGTCGATATGTCACCCGTACGCCACCGGCAGCAACGGTGCCCTTTGCTGCGCGCGCGGCGTACACTACTCTTACCGCACGCGCCTACGGCCCGCGCCCCGGCGCTCCCTGCCGACCAGCCCCGGCCTGCCAGACGGCAGCGCCGCGCCCGTCCCAGGCGTGCGCCAGGCCAGCGCCACGGAGAACAACAATGTTTGGTTTGACCGCGCTAGACCTCGCCCGCACGCAGTTTGCGTTCACGATTTCCTTCCACATCATTTTTCCGGCGATCACCATTGGCCTGGCCGCCTACCTGGCGGTGCTGGAAGGCTGCTGGCTGCGCACGCAGCGCCCGCATTACCGAGACCTCTACCACTTCTGGTCCAAGATCTTTGCCGTCAATTTCGGCATGGGGGTGGTGTCCGGGCTGGTGATGGCCTATCAGTTCGGCACCAACTGGAGCTTCTTCTCGGAGTTCGCGGGCAGCATCACCGGGCCGCTGCTGACCTATGAGGTGCTGACCGCCTTCTTCCTGGAAGCGGGCTTCCTGGGCGTGATGCTGTTCGGCTGGAACCGCGTCGGGCCGGGGCTGCATTTCTTTGCCACGGTGATGGTGGCGCTCGGCACGCTGATCTCCGCCACCTGGATCCTGGCCTCCAACAGCTGGATGCAGACGCCGGCGGGCTTCGAGATCATCAACGGCCGCGTAGTGCCGACCAACTGGTTCGAAGTCATCTTCAACCCGTCGTTTCCCTACCGCCTGGTGCATATGAGCGTGGCGGCATTCCTGGCCACCGCGCTGTTCGTCGGCGCGTCCGCCGCCTGGCACCTGCTGCGCGGGCGCGACAACCCCGCCATCCGCAAGATGCTGTCGATGGCAATGTGGATGCTGCTGATCGTCGCGCCGATCCAGGCCGTGATCGGCGACATGCACGGCCTGAACACGCTCAAGCACCAGCCCGCCAAAATCGCCGCGCTGGAAGGCCACTGGGAGAACAAAGGCAATGAAGGCCTGCCGCTGCTGCTGTTCGGCTGGCCCGACATGGCGCGCGAAGAGACGCGCTTCGCGGTCGAGGTGCCGCGCCTGGGCAGCCTGATCCTGACCCATTCCTGGGACGGACAGATCAAGGGCCTGAAGGAGTTCGCGCCGCAGGACCGGCCCAATTCCACCATTCTGTTCTGGTCGTTCCGCGTGATGGTGGGGCTGGGGCTGCTGATGATCCTGTTGGGCGTGTGGAGCCTGCTGCTGCGCCGGGGCGAGCGCATGTACCGCTCGCGCGGCTTCCTGCATATGGCGTTGTGGATGGGGCCCACCGGCCTGATCGCCATCCTGGCCGGCTGGTTCACCACCGAGGTCGGACGCCAGCCGTGGGTAGTCTACGGGCTGCAGCGCACCGCCGACGCGGTGTCGCCGCACGGCGTGCCCGAACTGGCAACGACGCTGGCGATCTTCGTGGTGGCCTACCTCTTCGTGTTCGGCGTCGGCATCGCCTACATGATGCGGCTGGTGCGCAAGGGTCCGGCGCTGGAAGAAGCCAAGCCGGAAGGCGGCCCCGGACGCGGGCATACGCCGGCACGGCCATTGTCGGCCGTGGATGACGACGAAGCGCTCGCCCCCGCCACCACTGCACGCACCCGGAGCTGACACCATGGGCATCGACCTCTCGCTTCTCTGGATCTTCATCATCTTCTTCGGCGTGATGATGTACGTGGTGATGGACGGCTTCGACCTGGGCATCGGCATGCTCTATCCGTTCGTGCCGGACCGGCATGACCGCGACGTGATGATGAACACGGTGGCACCGGTCTGGGACGGCAACGAGACCTGGCTGGTGCTGGGCGGCGCCGGACTGCTGGCGGCGTTCCCGCTGGCGTATTCAGTGGTGCTGAGCGCGCTCTACCTGCCGCTGATGCTGATGCTGCTGGGCCTGATCTTCCGCGGCGTGGCGTTCGAGTTCCGCTTCAAGGCCAACGACCGCGAGCGCCCGGTGTGGGACGCCGCCTTCATCCTGGGCTCGGGCACGGCCAGTTTCTTCCAGGGCGTGGCGCTGGGCGCCTATATCGACGGCATCAAGCTGGAGGGCCACCGCTTTGCCGGCGGGCCGCTGGACTGGCTCACGCCCTTCCCGCTGTTCTGCGGCATGGGGCTGATGGTTGCCTACACGGTGCTGGGCAGCACCTGGCTGATCATGAAGACCGAGGGCGAGTTGCAGCAGCGCATGATCAGGCTGACCGGCTCGCTGGCGTGGCTGCTGCTGGCGGTGATCGCGGTGATCAGCCTGTGGACGCCGCTGACGCATCCCGAGATTGCCGAGCGCTGGTTCAGCCTGCCCAACCTGTTCTGGTTCTCGCCGGTGCCGATCCTGGTGGCGCTGTGCATGTTCATGCTGATGCGCGCGCTGCGGCATGAGCCGGATATCTCGCCGTTCATGTACGCGCTGGGGCTGGTGTTCCTGGGCTACAGCGGGCTGGCCATCAGCGTCTGGCCCAATATCATCCCGCCGGGAATCTCGATCTGGGACGCCGCCGCGCCGCCGCAAAGCCAGGGCTTTGCGCTGGTTGGGGCGCTGTTCATCATCCCCTTCATCCTGATGTACACGGTGTGGGCGTACTACGTGTTCCGCGGCAAGGTGCGCCACGGCGAGGGCTATCACTGATGGATATGGATACACAGCGCCCGGGGACCGGCACCTGGCTGCGCCGCATCGGCTGGCTGGTGCTGATCTGGGCCGCCAGCGTGGCGGCACTGGGCGTGGCCGCGTGGGTGCTGCGGATCATCATGCAGGGCGTCGGCTTGCGCAGCTGACGCCCCGTCAAGGGCAACGCCGTCCTCAGAGCTGGACCGAGGCCTCGCCGATGCCATCGAACTCCGCGGTCACCAGGTCGCCTGCCGATGCGTCCAGGATGCCGACCCAGGTGCCGGTGGTGACGACCGTGCCGGCCTCTACGCGTCGCCCGTCGCGCGTGGCGTGGCGCAGCCAGGCGGCCAGCCCAAAGGCCGGATCGCCCAGCGCGTGGGTGCCGCGGCGCTCGATGGTTTGCGTGCCGATCCGCACCCGGCAATGCTGTGCCGCCCAGTCCCGCGCCGCATAGTCACGCCACTGGCCAAGCACCAGTGCGCCGTGGGACTGCAGGTCGGCCAGCTTCAGCAGCGCGGGCGCGGCGAGGTACTGCCGCCAGCGCGAATCGACGACTTCAATCGACACCGCCATCGCATCGATCAGCCCGGCCGCGCCGGCGTAGTCGAGGGCGGCAGCCTGCGCGGCGTCAACGCCCTGCCCCAGCCGCAACGCAATCTCTGCCTCGATGCCGCGCCATGTGAAAGGCCAGTCGCCGGCATGCGCGGGGCTGGTCCAGACCCCCGCAAGCGGCAGTTCGGCATGCGTCAGCACCGCCTCGCGCGAGGCGCCGCCGGATTTCCAGTAGCCGGCGCCTGTCGCTTGCCAGCCAAGCGCGCGGGCCACGGCCGACTGCACGGCGTAGGCCTGTTCCGCATTCTCAAGCACGGTGGCGAATTGCTCTGCATCGGCGCAGCCCTGTTCGCTACGCGCGCTGAGCAGGGCCTGCGCGACCCGATCGATATTGGAAGATGTCATGCCTTGGGTATTTCCTTGAATGAGGGATGAATATCGCCCGGCATCCCGCTCCCGGCAAGCGCGCGCAGCACGCTGCCGGGAGCGGGCCGGTCTCAGGTGCCACTGGCGCTGGCCGCGGTGCCACTGACCGCAGGCGCGGCTTCGTCATCGGCGGCGGTCTCGCCCATGGCGCGGCCGAAGGTTTCCGGCGCGAACTGCACGGCCAGCGCAAACACTGCGTACATCGCCGCGAGCATGCTGAACATGCCGCCGACGCCGTAGGTTTCGAACACCCGCCCGCTGATCAGCGGCGTCAGCGCGCCTGCCAGGGTGCCCAGCGCCAGGATCAGCGAGGTGCCGAACGCGCGCACGTGAGTGGGATACTGCTCCGGCGCGAAGATCCAGATTGACGTGTTCAGCAACACCACGCAGAACGTGAAGCACGCGCCAAACAGCAGCACCAGGCCCACGTTATACGTCAGGAAGCCGAAGCACAACCCGGCCGCGCAGGCCAGCCCCGCGCCTGTCGTCAGCACCCGCTTGCGCGGAAAGTGATAGCCGCAGTATGAGGCCGCGAGCGCCCCGAACAGGCTGCCGCTCTGCATCACCATGGTGAAGAGAAAGCTCTTGGAGATGGTGTAGCCCTGCGACATCAGGATGGTCGGCATCAGCGTCAGCACCGAGATCTGCGCGCCGTACGTCATGGACACCGCAATCCCCAGCGCGATCGTGCGCCGTCCCAGGCGGCCCTTGAAGATATCGCTCAGGCGCACCCTGGTGCGCGGCGCGTCGTCCTGGATCGCGGCCTTGATATAGGGCGTCGGCTCGCCGTCGAGCTTGCCCAGGCGGCCGGATGCCAGCACCGACAGCACCCGGTTGGCCTCGTCCACGCGCCCCTTGGACAGCAGGAAGCGCGGCGTCTCCGGAATAAAGCGCCGGTAGAACACGACGAAGAATGCCGGCAGCACCAGGCAGGCAAAGAGCCAGCGCCAGCTGTCCGGACCCGGGAACATGGCGAAGACCGCCAGGCCGAAGGCCGGCGCCAGCATATTGCCCAGGCCACCGCTACCTACGCTGACCAGGCCTACCGCGGTACCGCGGAAGCGCGTCGAGCACAGCTCGGCCAGCATGGTCACGGCGATCGAGATCTCCCCGCCCAGGCCGATACCGACGATAAAGCGGCCCGCCGCCAGCACGCCATAGTTCGGTGCCAGCGCGCAGATGATGGCGCCCAGCGTGAACAGCAGCAGGTTGGCGCTCAGCATCGTGCGCCTGCCGTAGCGGTCCGCGATATAGCCGGAGCCGATGCGTCCCAGCGCGGCGGCACTGAAGGTCAGCGTATTGAGAAAGCCGATCTCCGCCACCGAGATGCCCCACTGCTCGCGCAGCATGGGGCCGATCAGGCCGACGGCGTTCTGTTCGAAGACATCGAACATCACCCCGAGCATGATCATGAAGATGATCTTCTTGTGCGATGCCGTCACCCCGATGCCATCCATGGCCCGGTCGAGCTCATGCTGCTGTGGGGAATTCGGCGATTGAACTACTGTTTCTGCGCCCATCTTTGTCTCCTCCTCGTTTCGAGGTTGTCGCGCTATGTCCGCGACCTTGTCGCCGCCGTGTCCGGCGGGCGTTTGTAGAGCAGCGATAAAACGTCGTTCCGGCGCGCGCCTATTCCAGCGCCGGCGTCGAATGCGGCGGCCGGCGCGCGCGCAAGGCCTGCTCGGCCGCATAGGCCAGCCGTATCAGCACGGGTTCGGTGAAAGGCAGGCCAAAGAACTCCAGGCCGACCGGTACGCCTTGGGGGGCATTGCCGTCCGGCGCCGAGAATCCGGCCGGAATCACGATGGCCGGAAAGCCGGTGGCCGACGCGAGCACGCCATTGCGCTCCGCCTGGGTCTCGCCGACCGGCGCCACCAGGCGCCGCTGGTGCGGAAATGCCAGCGCGTCAAGCCGATGCCGCGCCATCAGGTCCTGCAGCCGCTGGCGCAATGCCTGCTGGCGCTGCAGGCGTTCGCGGTACTCCCCTTCCCGCTCGCTCAGCGCTGCCGCGGTGGTAAGGGTGCCCGCCACGCTTGGATGGACAGAACCGGCAGCGATGATGTCCTGCATCGATCGCACCGGGACGCCGGGGGGCAGCCCCGCCAGGTAGGCATCGAGATCGCGCTCCATCTCGTAGTGGTGCACAAGCGTGGACGCGAGCAGCTCGTCCGGGCTGATGGCGTCTTCAATCGCGATCAGCTCGGCGCCTTGTGCAGCGATGGTGGCCAGCGCTGCCTGCATCACGGCGTTGACGGGACGATGCACATCCTGGTCGCCGAAGAAATGGCGCAACACGCCGATGCGCGCCCCCCTGAGTCCGTCGCGGTCGAGGCTGGCGGCATAGCTCGCCGGGATGTGGGGCGCGCCCTGGCTGGTGACCGGGTCGGCCGGGTCATGGCCGGCGATGACATCGAGCAGCAGCGCCGTATCGGCGACGGTACGGGTGATCGGGCCGATGGTGTCCTGCGTCAGCCCGCAAGGGACCAGCCCGGCCCGGCTGACCAGGCCCATGGTCGGACGCAGGCCGACCAGGTTGTTGGCCGAGGCCGGCGAGCGGATGGAATTGACCCCGTCGGTGCCGATGCCGAGCAGGCCGAAGCTGGCTGCGATGCCGGCGCCGGTGCCGCCGCTGGAACCGCCGGGCGTGCGGGTCAGGTCATAGGGATTGAGGGTCTGGCCGGACAAGGTGCTGACGGTCTCGCCGCCGGAGGCAAGCTCGTGCAGGTTGGTCTTGGCCAGGACGATGGCACCCGCCTCGCGCAGCCGGCGGATGACGAAGGCATCGTCGGCGGACAGGTTGCCGCGCAGGCAGGCGGCGCCGGCGGTGGTTTCCATGCCGCCGCATTCGATGTTGTCCTTGACCAGCACCGGGATGCCATGCAGCGGCGCCAGCAGCCGTGTGGGGTTGCGGCCCGCCACGGCGTCGATGCGGCCGGCCTCTTCCAGCGCCTGCGGGTTGGCCTGCAGGATGCTGCGCAGGGCGGGACCGTCCTGGTCATAGGCCGAGATGCGCGCGAGGCAGGCGCTGGCCAGTTGGCGCGCCGTCAGCCTGCCGTCGCGCATCGCGGCATGCGCGCTGGCAACGGTGGCTTCCACCACGCTGAACGGCGCGTGATGGCCGGGGCCGTCTGGCACCGGTTGGTACGAGTTTGTCATGAGAGCCTTCCATGCGCCGGCAAGGGCGCGAAGTGTTTGCGAGGTGATGGGCAGGCGGGGCAGCGGCACGGTGCCGCCCCCGCCTTGACTCGCTATCGGTTGACCAGGCGGGCAGGTATTGTCCAGATGCAGAACGCACCCAGCATCAGCATCCCGGCAATCATGTAGTAAGCACTGTTGCCGCTCTGGGTCACGTCGCGCAGGTAGCCGATCATGTAGCCGCTGGTAAAGCCGGCAAGGTTGCCGATCGAGTTGCTCATGGCGATGGCCGTGGCCAACGCCGCGCCGCTGAGGAAAGCCGTCGGCAGGGACCAGAACAGCGGCGTGCAGGTCAGGATGCCGGCTGCGGCGATCGACAGGAACACCAGGGACAGCGCGGTGTTGTGCATGACCCAGGGCAACGCCAGGAAACCGATCGCGCCCATCATGCACGGGATGATCAAATGCCAGCGCCGCTCGCGGTGCTTGTCGGCGCTGCGGCCGAAGAAGTACATCGAGACAATGGCCGCCATATACGGTATCGCGCTCAGCATGCCGATATGGAGCGGGTCGCTGACACCGGTCGACCTGATGAACGTGGGCAGCCAGAGCGTGATGCCGTACTGGCCAGTGACATAGCAGAAGCAGATCAGGCTGATCAGCCAGACGCGCGGATCGGTAAACACCTTGCCGACGCGTGCCTGCGGGTCCACCGCCTTGACGTCTTCCGACTTGGCCAGTTCAAGGACCTGCTTCTCCGCGCTGGTCAGCCATTTGGCCTTGGCAATGGAGTTGTCCAGGTAGTAGAAGCAGAAGCACCCCAGCAGCACCGCCGGCACCGCCTCGATGACGAACATCCATTGCCAGCCGCCCAGGCCAGACACGCCGGCCATGCTGCCCATCAGGAAGCCGGACAGCGGGTTGCCGATGATGCCGGACAGCGGCGAGCCCATGCAGTAGATGGCCATGATCTTGGCACGCCGGTGCGACGGGTACCAGCACGACAGGTAGTACACGATGCCTGGCGTGAAGCCGGCTTCGGCCAGGCCCAGCAGGAAGCGCAGCGTGTAGAACTGGGTTGGCGTCTGCACGAACGCAAAGCACGCAGAGAGTATCCCCCACGTGATCATGATCCGGCCGATCCACACCTTGGCGCCGAACTTGTGCAATGCCAGGTTGCTAGGCACCTCGAACAGGAAGTAGCCGATAAAGAAAATCCCGGCGCCCAGCCCGTAGACGGTTTCGCTGAAGCCCAGTTGCTGCGACATCTGGAGCTTGGCAAAACCTACGTTGACGCGATCGAGATAAGCGATCAGGAAGCAGACCATCAGGAATGGCACCAGCCTCCAGCTCACCTTGCGATAGGTCGCATCCTCGAACGTCCTGATCTTTGTTCCCGCCTGCAGGGTTGTATCCACAGCGTCTCCTCTGTTTTTTGTCAGGTACGGCAGTGCTGCGCTGATCCGTTGCGACCAGTCCGG
This sequence comes from Cupriavidus sp. FW305-3-2-15-C-LB2, assembly GCF_058787575.1. Classification (NCBI taxonomy): domain Bacteria; kingdom Pseudomonadati; phylum Pseudomonadota; class Betaproteobacteria; order Burkholderiales; family Burkholderiaceae; genus Cupriavidus; species Cupriavidus sp. FW305-3-2-15-C-LB2. Next base: position 4,464 of record NZ_JBYSZW010000012.1, on the reverse strand, counting down.
CGGGGGCGTTGCGCACGCGCGGCGCCCGCCCCCGTCTCGGAAGGCAGTGACTGCGTCAGGCGGCAGCCTTGAGCGGCAGCGGCGTCGCGTGCGTGGCGAGATAGTCCATGGCGGCAACGGTGCCGCTGCCCGCGAGCGAAACGCCCGAGATCTTCAGGCCCATCTCGCAGCCGGCCAGCGTGGCCATCAGCGTGAGGTCGTTGCAGTCGCCCAGATGGCCGATACGGAACATGCGGCCCTTGACCTTGCCCAGGCCGGCGCCGAGCGACATGTTGAAGCGGTCATAGATGTTCCTGCGCACCACGTCCGCGTCGATCCCCTCGGGCATCATCACGCCGGTCAGCACCGGGCTGTAGACGGCCGGGTCCGCGCACTGGATCTCCATGCCCCAGGCCTTGACCGCGCGGCGGCAGGCTTCGGCCAGGCGCTGGTGGCGGGTGAAGACGTTGTCCAGCCCTTCCTCAAGGATCATGTCGAGGGCTTCGGACAGGCCATAAAGCAGGTTCGTGCTGGGGGTATAGGGCCAGTAGCCGGTCCGGTTCATCTCGATGATTTCATCCCAGCCCCAGAAGCTGCGCGGCAGCCGGGCCGTGCGGGAAGCTGCGATGGCCTTGGGCGAGACCGCATTGAAGCTGATGCCAGGCGGCAGCATCAGGCCCTTCTGCGAGCCGGACACGGTCACATCCACGCCCCACTCGTCATGCCGGTAATCGGCGGACGCCAGCCCCGAGATGGTGTCGACCAGCAGCAGCGCCGGGTGTCCGGCCGCATCGATGGCGCGGCGCACGGCGGCGATATCCGAGGTCACGCCAGTCGAGGTCTCGTTGTGCACCACGCACACCGCCTTGATCACATGCGCGCTGTCGGCACGCAGGCGGGCCTCGATCATGTCGGCCTGCACCCCGTGGCGCCAGCCCTCCACGCCCGGCAGGCCGAGGAATTCGGGCTTGATACCCAGGTTCTCGGCCATCTTCTTCCACAGCGTGGCGAAGTGGCCGGTCTCGAACATCAGCACCGTGTCGCCAGGGCTCAGCGTGTTCGACAGCGCCGCTTCCCAGGCCCCCGTGCCCGAAGCCGGATAGATCACCACCGGCTGCTCGGTCTTGAAGATCTTCTTGATGCCGTCCAGCACCTTGAGGCCCAGCGCGCCGAATTCCGGGCCGCGATGATCGATGGTCGGATAGCTGATGGCGCACAGGATGCGATCGGGAACCGGGCTCGGCCCGGGGATCTGCAGGAAGTGGCGGCCGGCGGGATGGAAGTTGAGATTAAGCATTTGACTCCTCCTGTTGAGTTTTGAATGCAAAATACTTTATCAGAGGAGTGACGGGAAAACAGCCGGGATTGCGCCGAAATTCTCTAGCGTTTACCCCACAATACAAGGGTTTACTTGCATTTTTGAGTTCCAGTTAAGGGTCTGCTAAAATTGAACGCAATCACGCGATAGGAATTTTGAATGCAAATTGTCGCAACTTCTGGCACGGATTCGCCGGCCCCCGTACTGCCCAGGCTCGAACGGCAACGCTTGCACGACACCGTGGTGGCCCACCTGCGCACGTTCATCGTCGAGGGCACCCTGGAACCGGGCAGGAAGCTCAATGAGCGCGAACTGTGCGAGACCCTGGGCATCTCCCGCACGCCGCTGCGCGAGGCCCTGAAGGTGCTGGCGGCAGAGGGCCTGATCGATATCTCGCCCAACCGCGGGGCAACCGTTTCGCGCCTGTCCGGGGCGGAGATCCAGGACACGTTTGAGCTGATGAGCGGGCTGGAAGCGTTTTCCGGCGAACTGGCCTGTGAACGCATCACGGCCGTGGAACTGGCCGAGATCAAGGCCCTGCACTATGCAATGCTGGCCTGCCGGGCAAACGACGACCTGCCCGGCTATTACCGCATCAACCACCAGATCCATGACCGCATCAACCTGGCGGCCCGCAATTCGGCGCTGCGCCAGACCTATCTGTCTGTGAACCGGCGACTGCAGGCACTGCGCTTCCGCTCCAACTATCAGAAGCCGAAGTGGGACAGCGCCATCCGCGACCACGAAGAGATGCTGCAGGCACTTGAAGCACGCGACGGCAAGCGGCTTGCGGCCATCCTGCGCCAGCACCTGCTGGACAAGCGCGACGCGGTGCTGCTGATCCAGGCAGGCGATGCCGGCGGCACACCGCAGGCATAGGACGGACGCTGGCGCCACCCTCACCTCAAGAATCCGAATAGCCCCATCAGCATTCTTTGCCCCGCTGTCACCACGGTGACAACCCCGGTTCTTACTCTGCGAGCGCATTGCGGCAAACGCAATCCGCCACGCGGCACCTGCCGCCGGCGCACAACAACGCAGATGAACAGGGGAATCAAAGATGGCAGGGAACCTTGCACCGGACAGGCTGGCGGGGATGTCGCGCGGCCGTGTGCTGGCCGCCACCATGATCGCCGCACTGGCGGCAACACTGGCCGGCTGCGGCGGCGGCGATGACACCGCGCCGACAACCGCACCGAACGACACCACCATCAAGACCCCGCCGCCTGCCGGTGCCGGCGGCCCGCGCGTGCTGCTGGTCGGCGTGGACGGTGCCACCTATGCCCAGGTGCAGGGCGCGCTGCTGCGGCGCGAGCTGCCCAACCTGGCCCGGCTGAACCTGGTGCCCACCGCCACCGGCGGCATGCCCGGCACCATCACCGCGCAGCCGCCGCTGGACGCGCCCAGCTGGGCCACGGTGCTGACCGGCGCCTGGGCCAACCGCCACGGCATCGAAGACGATACCGGCAGCACCGCACTGCAGGCCCCCACCGTATTCCGCTACCTGCGCGCGGCCGGCAAACCCGGCCTGCAGCAAGGCGCATCCACCAGTTCGGGGGTGCTGCCGGGCCTGCTCAAGGCCGAGCAGGAAGCGGGCATGCTCGATACGCTGATTGACTGCGCCGGGGTCGACAGCTGCGTCACGCAGAACGCCGTGCGGCAGGTGCAGTCCGGCTATGGCGTAGTGTTTGCGCAATACAGCGCGCCGGCACAGGCGGCAGAAGCCGGCGGCTTCGGCAACGGCGCCTATGCCACGGCCCTGGCCGGCATCGACAAGGCGCTGGGCGAGCTGCTCGGCGCCGTCGCCGCGCGCAGCCAGGGGCAGCCGGGTGAAGACTGGCTGGTGATGGTCACCACCAGCCACGGCCTGGATGCCACCGGCGCCACCACCACGGTGCCGACGGTGGAGAACCGCACCGCCTTCCTCGCCACCAACAAGGCGCTCAACGGCGCGCTGGCCAAACCTGGCGCAGCAGCGCCGGACACCCCGGCGGACCTGTCGGCGCTGCCGACCGAAGCCGATCTCGTCCCGACCGTGCTGGCCCACGCCGGCGTGGCGCTTGACCCGGCCACCACGCGGCTGGACGGTTCGGCGCTGACCACCGCCAACGCAGGCGTGCGAGCCATCGGCGCCAGCATCAGCCAGTACAACGACGCCATCACGCTGGGCTGGCAGAACCCGACCGAAGCCTTCGGCGTCACCCGCGTGCTGCGCGACGGCGTGCAGATCGCCTCGCTGGGACCTGAGGTGCGGCAGTTCACCGACAAGGCCTTCAACATGGCCACGGGCCTGTACCAGTTCAACTACACGCTGGTGCGCAATGACGTGCCGGTGTCGTACCTGGCGCAGATCCACTACGTCAAGCCGGTCATGCTGGCGCCGACGCTGCTCAATGGGCTGGCCACGTACTTCAGCCTCGACAGCAAGCCGTTCGCCGATGCGAAGAACGCCGCCACGCTCGGCCCGTGGGCGGCAAGCCTTGACGGCGGCACGCTGGCTGCCGACAACTTCAGCAGCCAGTCGCTGCAGCTGGACTCGCGTGTCGACAGCTACAAGCTGGCGTACAACGCTGCCGATATCACGCAGAGCCCGCAGTTCACCATCGGCTTCTGGTTCCGCACCGACTGCACCCAGGGCAACGGCACCGGCGAGCCCATCCTGTCCAACAAGAACTACATCTCGGGCGGCAACCCCGGCATTGCCGTCGCGCTGTTCGGCAGCTGCGAGATCCGCTTCAACCTGGGCAGCGGCAGCGGCAAACGCGACGACATCAACGGCATGAAGGTGTCGGCCAACCAGTGGGCCTACCTGGCGCTGTCGGTCGATGCGACAGCCAGGCGCTTCAGCGCCTATGTCATCGATCCGGTGCTGGGCCTGCAGAAGACCGAGAACAAGGCGATCACCAATACCGACGTGACCAAGCTGGCCGGGCTCGGCACCGGCTGGGGCGTGAACGACGATGCCACGCACAACTACGTGGGCAACAACCCCGGCGCGCTCAAGGGCGTGATGGGCTTCAACGACCTGGCGATGTGGACGCGCGTGCTGTCGCTGGACGAGCTGAAGGCCATCACCGGCGCACGCCAGCCGCTGTCCACGCTCAATCCTTAAATCCGGCCGGAGCCCGTTTCGTCACGGAACGGGTTCCTCACCGACCCTTCCCCCC